>NZ_DASTBH010000252.1:0-2488 GCF_035712165.1 Actinophytocola sp.
CGGTCAGCAGCCGCAGGCGCCGCTGGCCGCGTTCGGCGTGCGTGATGCTGGTGGCGAGGAACTCGTGCTCAGCCGGGGTCAGCTCGTCGCCGTGGTCGGCCGCCCATTCCCTTGCGGCGGCAAGGCGCGCCCCGCGGTAAAGGTCGGCCGGTTCGCCACCGCCGAGGCGCCACCGATCCGCCGCGTCGATCATTTGCTGGCGCAGCTGCCGCCCGGCCGCGTCCGCGTGCAGCCAGTCGCTCAGGCGTGGCCAGTGGCGAAGCAGCGCCTCATGCGCGATCTCCACGCGCTCACCGTCGGCCACCACCAGCCGGTGCGTCACCAGTATCTCCAACGCTTCCGGGGCACCGGCCGCGCCCACGTCGAGCAGGTCGCCGCGGCGCTCGGGCCGCCGGATCGGCCCGGACTCCGGGTCAACATCGGTCAGCCGCAACAACATTCGGTGTGCGGCCTGCTGTTGCTCCAGATCCATCGCGGCGTAAGCGCTTTCGCCCAGACGTTCGACGGCGCTGGCCATGCCGCCCTGCTCGCGCAGGGCTTCCCGGGTAAGGGTGGTGCCCTGGCGAGCCCGCCACAACCCGGCCAGCGCCGTGCACAGCAACGGCAGGTGTCGTTGCGCGCCAAGGTCCGCGACGATGTCCTCGACCAGTCCGGGCTCGATCTCCAGGCCGGCGGCCGCGGCCGGACCGTAGACCATGTCGGCCAGCTCCGCCCGGGACGGCTGGGCCATCAGCACCGGGTTCCCGGCCACCATCGGGCCATACACGATGTCCTCGCTGACGGTGGCGAGATAATCAGAGCGCAAGGTGATCACTATTCTTGCGGTTGCGGCCATTTTTTCCGTGTACCGGGCACGCGCGGCCGGACCGAGAACCGTGAAGACCTCCTCGAATTGATCGATGACCACGAGATCGGCCGGGCCGTCGGGCGTCGACCGGCTCGGCTCGTGCACCTGCACCCGCCAGTCCGCCGACCCGGGCAGCACCCCATCGGCGAGGGCCGCAAGCAGTCCCGCCCGGACCAAGGATGACTTGCCGGAGCCCGAGGGTCCGACCACCGCGATCACGCCACCGGGTTCGGTCGCGGCCACCCGGGTGATCAGGTCGGCGATGGCACGGTCGCGCCCGTGGAAGTACGCCGCGTCGTCGGTCTCGAACCGGCCGAGCCCGGGATAGGGACAGTCGTTGGTGGGCTTGAGCCCGCCGGCGCGGGCCTGCCTCAGGCGGATCAGGTCCGAGATCCCCGCCAGCAGCTGCGCCCGGGCCTGCCGCGCCTGGTCGGCCGGGACGGTCAGGGTCGCGACACCGGCACCGACCTGGGTGACCGCGCGCTCCACCGCCCATGCGGCCGCCCGCTCGTGTACCACCGCGAAGGTCTCGGTCTCCAGGCCCTCGGCGAAACGGTCCACCTCCTCGCCGGCTTCGTGGGGCGCGTACTGGCGCACGACGGCGGTGACATCGGCGGCGGTGAGTGGCGGCACGTCCAACTGCTGCAGGCCAAGGGGAACGGGCTCCACCGCGGTGGCGACGAGGATGACCGGGCCGCGAAGCTCCCGCCACCGCTTGGCCAGCTGCGCAACGTAGGCTTCGCCGAGCCGGTCGGCGTCGTCGAGCAGGTAAACCGTGTACCGATCGATGTCGCCGAAGAAGCCGGCATGCTCGCCCGGCCTTAGCCACCCAATCGCGGCCCCCCGGTCCGCGGCCACCCGGGCGAACTCCGCCAGCAGCCGGGTCTTGCCGGCACCCGGTGCGCCGCAAAGGAGTGCGCCTTGCGGCTCACCGAAGGCGGCCTCGTCCAGCAGGCCGCGGAGGGCGGCGACGATCGTGTCGCGGCCGACCAACGGCATCGCGTTCTGCGTGAGCAGCTCCGCGGGCAGGGGCGGCGGTGGCGTCTGCGGCTCGGGCGGCTCCTGCCGCAGCACGGCAAGCTCGGCATCGCGCAGCAGCGGCCCGGGTTCCATACCCAACTCGCTGATCAGGACCGAGCGGGCACGCTGGTAGGCGGCGAGCGCCTCGGCCTGCCGCCCCGCCCGGTAGTGCGCCTGGACCAGGTACGCCCAAAGCTGTTCCCGCAAAGGGTGAACACTTAGCAGCGCCTCCAGCTCCGCGACGATCGGCTGCGAATCGCCGGAAGCCTCGCCCCCGGCCAGGCGGGCACCGACGGCCAATTCGCGAGCGGTCACCCGCAGGTCTCGCAGCCGCGTCCGCTCCTGCCGCACGTAGGGCAGATCCGGGAGGTCGGAAAAGGCCTCACCGCGCCACTGCTGCTCGGCCAGGTCGAGCCTGCCCACCGCGGCGACGTGGGCACCAGCCTCGGCGGCTGTCCGTCCATTCGCGACCATTTCGGCGAAGCGCACCGCGTCCACCACATCCGGCTCGATCGCGAGCAGGTAGCCCGGCCGTTTGGTGACCACAAGGTCCGGGCCGGTTACCGCGCGTAGCCGGGAGACGTACGACTGGATCACCTTGGCCGGACCGCTGGGCAGATC
>NZ_DASTBH010000253.1:0-3215 GCF_035712165.1 Actinophytocola sp.
GGAACAGGCCGGCGTAGCGGCCGTCGGCGAGCATGAGCTGGTCGTGGGTGCCGGACTCGACGAGGGTGCCGGAGTCGAGTACCAGGATGGTGTCCGCGTCGCGGAGGGTGTTGAGGCGGTGGGAGATCAGCAGGCTGAGCCGGCCCCGGCGCAGGCTGGCCAACTGCTGGTGCAGCGAGTGTTCCACCTCCGCGTCCAGACCGGAGCTGGGCTCGTCGAGGATGAGCAGGTCCGCGTCGTCGCGGAGGAAGGCTCGGGCGAGGGCGATGCGCTGCCACTGGCCGCCGGACAGCGACGCGGCCCGGTCGCCCTCCTCGTCGGTGGGGAAGATCCGGCTCAGCAGTGTGGCGTAGCCCCGGGGTAGTGCGGAGATCGCGGCGTCCACGTCGGCCAGCCGCGCCGCCTCTCGGATCCGGTCCAGGTTCCCCAGATCGCGCAGCCGGCCGATGCCGATGTTGTCCGCCGCGGTGAAGTCGTAGGACATGAAGTCCTGGAACACCGCGCTGGTCCGGGCGCGCAGCGCGGCCGGGTCGAGCTCCCGGATATCCTTGCCGTCCCACAGGATTCGGCCGCGCTGCGGCTCGTACATCCGGCACAGCAGCTTGACCATCGTGGTCTTGCCGGCGCCGTTGAGCCCGACCAGCCCCACCGCCGAACCGGCCGGCAGCCGGCAGCTCACCCCGCGCAACACCCACGGAAGGTCGGCGCCGTACCGGAACCACACGTCCTCGAACACGATGCCGTCGCGCAGCGGCGCCACGTCCAGGCCGGTGACGGTCGGGGTGGGACGGTCGGCGATCGCGAGATAATGGCTGAACAGCAACAGAGCGCGGTACCCGTTGGCGGTCTGGTCGGTCGCGCCGCCGAACGCCGCGTGCAGGGCCACCAGTGCGGCGAGCAGAATCGTGACGTCGCCGACGGTGAGCTGGCCGTGCACGGCGAGATAGGCGGCGGTCGACACGCCGACCAGCGTCACCACGGCGCCGAGCAACCCGACCGCCAGCTCCATCCGAGCGGCGACCTTGTCCACTCCGGACTCGGCGGCGTTGGCCGCGCGGAGGTCGCGCAGCATCCGGCCGGTGAGGTAGTCGCCGAGGCCGAACAGGCGGACCTCCTTGGCGGCCCGCACATCGGTGGCCAGCAACCGGAAGAAGATCTGCCGGCGCTGCAGGACCGAGACGTCGGTGATCAGGTCGGCCCGAATCCTGGCCAGGCGCAGCTGCAGCATCGCGGTGGGCACCGCGACGACCACGACCACCGCGAGCAGCCACGGGCACAGGACCAGGATGGTCGCGGCGAAGCCGGCGCTGGTGACCGAAGCCTGCACCAGGTGCACCCCGGCGTCGATGGCCTCCTCGGGTGCGGCGTCGCCGGCCTGCTCGGCCAGCCGGATCCGGTCCAGCGTGTCCGGGTCCTCGAACTGCGCCAACCCGGGATAGGCGTTGATGCTGCGGAACAACCGAATCCGCACCGCGACCCGGATGTTGCGGTGCATCGCTCCGCGCAGGTAGAGCTCGGCCGCGTCGACTGCCTTGACCAGCACGCCGGCCAGGACCAGCGTTGCGGTGCAGAACACCACGGTGCGCACGGACGCCCCGGCGCCGGCGGTCAGCTCGTCGAGCAGCACACCGGTCGCCCACGCGGCGGCCACCGGCAGGCTGCCGCCCACAACCGTCAGCGCCAGCACCGCGCTGAGCTGCCGGGGCGACGCCGAGGCGCCGAGTCGAGCCGCCGCCACAGCCCAGCGCAGCACTGTGGCGGGGCTCGCGCGCTCGATGCCGACCATGGCTATGAGCTCAGTGCGCCCGAGCCGGCGTCTTGGCCGATTCCAGTACTCCGGCCAATCCGTGGCCGGCATGCTGGATCACGCCCTCGCGCACCAGCAGCACCGCGGGAAACTCCTGGATGTCGAACGCTTTGGTGATCGGACCCTGATCGAGCTCCTCGACCAGCAGCGCCCGGTCGCCGAGCGCGGTGACCATGCCGGCCCGCTTCTCCGGCGGACCGATGATCACGACCAGCGGCCGGACCGGTGCGTCCAGGTCACGCAGTCCGGGAACCTGGTCATGGCAGGACGCGCATTCGGTGGTCAGCATCGCGAAGATCCGTTCCGGACCGGACAGTTCGGCTTGGCTGACCGGCGTGCCGTCGACCGAGACCGCACTGAACTCGGGAACCGGCGTACCGGGATGGGGTAACCCGCCGTCGGAGGCGGGCAGGAACATGTTGACCCGCTCGGTGACCGCGCGCACCCGGCGGCCCAGCACCAGCACCAGGCCGAACGTGCCGAACGCCACCAGGGCAACGAGAACGATCGCTATCCACAGAGCGACGATGGTCTGACTCCCTCCAGACGTGCGGCCGGGCCGGGCCCGCAGGCCCGACCCGGCGCTGACATCAGTAGTTGGCGCACCCGTTGGGGCAGCCGTATCCCCAGGCGGTACAGGCCTTGTGGCCGCCGGTGCAGAGCTTGCAGCACCGCTTCTTCCCCGCAGAGTTGGTCTCGCACCAACCGTCTGTGCAGGCCTGTGCCTGCGCTTCTGGCAGCAGCTTCGCCATGATGGCGCTGCCGATCCGGCCGACAGATCGAAGCATGTAACGATCCTTTCTGCCTGTGAGTTGATCACTGGCAGCTTGTCAGCCGAGTTTCTCGCCGGTCAAGTCCTGATCGGTAAGCGGTTCGGCTGAGACGCTCAGTAGTTGGCGCACCCGTTTGGACATCCGTAGCCCCATGCGGTACAGACCTTGCCGCCGGTGCACTGCTTGCAGCAGCGCCGGCGTCCGGAGCTCTTCTCGCACCAACCCTCCGTGCAGGCCCGGGCCCGCGCACCGGGCAAGACCATTTCCAGAATGGCGGATCCCATTCGTCCGACCGATCGAAGCATCGGGACTCCTTTGTCATTGATGGCCAATTCTCGACAGGCTGCCACCCGGAATTGCCGGGGTCAAGGCGGGCACCAGGCGATTTACGCTAGACTGGTATTCGTGCACAAATCGACAAAAGCGTTGCTCACGCTGGCAAGTGCCGGGGCGGCGGTGGGCATCGCCCGGGTGGCGCTGCTGGTGATCCGGGTGGACGGCACCAGCATGCTGCCGACATTCCGGCCAGGTGACGCGGTGCTCACCCTGCGCCGCCGGGTCCGGCCGACCGTCCGGCGCGGCGACATCGTCGTGTGCCAGCGGCCCGATCCACGGCCCGGCCCGCAGTCTTACCT
>NZ_DASTBH010000254.1:0-9742 GCF_035712165.1 Actinophytocola sp.
GCCCCCGGCGAGCGCGTTCCGCGAGCACACCTCTCCCCAAGACCGCGGCCTAGTGCGCGGCATCGTTCCAGGAGCGGCCGAAGCCGACGGAGACGTCCAACGGGACCTGGAGGTCGTAGGCGCCGCCCATTTCCTTGCGCACCAATGCTTCGGCGGTGGCATGCTCGCCCTCGGCGACTTCGAGCACGAGCTCGTCGTGGACCTGGAGCAGCATCCGGCTGCGCAGGTTGGCCGCCCGCAGGCCGCGGTGCACGCCCAGCATGGCCACCTTGATGATGTCGGCGGCACTGCCCTGGATCGGCGCGTTGAGGGCCATGCGTTCGGCCATCTCCCGGCGCTGCCGGTTGTCGCTGGTCAGGTCCGGCAGGTAGCGGCGCCGGCCGAAGATCGTCGACGTGTAACCGTCCTTGCGGGCCTGGTCCACCACCGAGTGCAGGTAGTCCCGCACCCCGCCGAACTCGGCGAAGTACTCGTCCATGAGCGCGCGGGCCTCGTCGGTGGAGATGCGTAGCTGCTGGGACAGTCCGAACGCGGACAGGCCGTAGGCCAGCCCGTAGTTCATCGCCTTGATCTTCGCCCGCTGCGCGCCGGTCACGTCACCGGGCTCGACCGAGAACACCCGGGCCGCGGTGGCCGCGTGAAAGTCGTGCCCGGACTGGAACGCCTCGATCAGCGCGGTGTCCCCGGACAGGTGCGCCATGATCCGCATCTCGATCTGGCTGTAGTCCGCGGTCATCAGCTCCGCGTAGCCGGAGCCCACGATGAACGTGTCCCGGATCGTGCGCCCCTCGTCGGTGCGGATCGGCACGTTCTGCAGGTTCGGCTCGGTGGACGAGAGCCGCCCGGTGGCCGCGATCGTCTGGCTGTAGGTGGTGTGGATCCGCCCGTCGTCGGTCACCGACTTGATCAGGCCCTCGACCGTGATCTTCAGCCGGCTCGCGTCCCGGTGCTCGAGCAGGTGGGCCAGGAACGGGTGCTCGGTCGCGGCGTAGAGGTTGGTCAGCGCGTCGGCGTCGGTGGTGTAACCGGTCTTGGTGCGCTTGGTCTTCGGCATGTTCAGCTCGTCGAACAGCACCGTCTGCAGCTGCTTGGGCGAGCCGAGGTTGATCTCCTTGCCGATGACCGCGAACGCCTCCTGCTCGGCCTGCTTGACCCGTGCCCCGAAGTGCGCGTCCAGCGACGCGAGCAGCTCGACGTCCACCGCGATCCCGGCCGCCTCCAGCTCGGCCAGCACCTCCAGCAGCGGCAGCTCCATCTCGACCAGCAGTCGCGCTCCGCCGATCTTGTCCAGCTCGGCGTCCAGCGCGTCGGCCAGCTCCGCGATCGCCCGGGCCTTCAGGATCTCCCCCGCCGCCAGGTTGGCCTCGTCGCCCTCCGCCCCGTCCAGCAGGGACAGCTGCCGCTCCTCGGGCTGCTCCTCGACCCGCAGCTCCCGCTTGAGGTACCGCAGCACCAGATCGTCCAGGCTGAACGAGCGCTGGCCCGGCCGCACCAGGTAGGCAGCGAGCTGGGTGTCGGTGGCCAGCCCGCGCAGGGTCCAGCCCCGGTGCCGCACCGCGTGCAGCGACCGCTTCACGTCGTAGGCGACCTTGGGCGCGTCCGCGTCGGCGAGCCAGGCGACCAGTGCCCGCTCGTCCTCCTCGGTGAGCGTGCCGACGTCGATGAACACACCCTCCTGGCCGGACCCGGCGAGCGCCACGGTGCGCAGCTCGACCGCCTCACCGGACGCCCCGGTCGGCGTGTACCGGAAGCAGATCCCCACCCGGGTTTCCTTGCCGGCGCAGCGTTGCAGCCAGGCGGCCAGCTCGCCCGGCACCAGCGCGCCGCCCTTGACCTCGAACCCGGACTCCGCCTCCGGCTCGACGGAGGTGTGCTCGGTGAACAGCCGGTCACGCAGCACCCGGAACTCCAGCTCGTCGAACAGCCGGTGCACCGCGTCCCGGTCCCACGGCCGCAGCGCCAGATCGCCCGGCCCGACCTCCAGCGCCACGTCCCGGACCAGCTCGGTGAGCTGCCGGTTGAGCAGCACGTTGGCCAGGTTGGCCCGCAGCGCGTCGCCGGCCTTGCCCTTCACCTCGTCGGCCCGGTCGACCAGCTCGCCGAGCGAGCCGAACTCGTTGATCCACTTGGTGATCGTCTTCTCGCCGACCCCGGGGATCTTGGGCAGGTTGTCCGACGGGTCGCCGCGCAGCGCCGCGAAGTCAGGGTACTGGGCCGGCGTGACGCCGTACTTCTCCAGCACGGTCGGCGGGTCCAGCCGCCACATCTCGGACACGCCCCGGCTCGGGTACAGCAGCGTGACCGACTCGTTGACCAGTTGGATGACGTCCCGGTCGCCACTACAGATGATCACTTCGAAGCCGGCGTCGACCGCCTGGGTGGCGAGCGTGGCGATCAGGTCGTCAGCCTCGTAGCGGTCTACGGCCAGGAACGGCACGCACAGCGCCCGCAGCACCTCCTCGATCAGGCTGACCTGACCCTTGAACTCGTCCGGGGTACTGCTGCGGGTGGCCTTGTAGTCGGCGAAGGCCTCGCTGCGGAACGTCTTGCGGGACACGTCGAACGCGACCGCCATGTGCGTGGGCTTCTCGTCGCGGATCAGGTTGATCAGCATCGAGGTGAACCCGTAGACCGCGTTGGTGTGCTGACCCGTCTGGGTGGAGAAGTTCTCCTTGGGCAGTGCGTAGAACGCCCGGTAGGCCATGGAGTGGCCGTCGATGAGCAGCAGGCGGGGGCGCGTGTCGGTCACGCGCCGAGTCTAGGGTGAAGCTCCGACAGTACTGAGGAGGCGTCTTGACCGCGGTTTTTCCCGGGATCCCACCCGAGTTCGTCGACCAGCTGCTGCCGACGAAGCTGGGCATCGAGATCACGCAGTGGTCTGCCGACCGGGTGGTGGCCACGATGCCGGTCAAGGGCAACCTGCAGCCCTACGGCCTGTTGCACGGCGGCGCCAACGCCGTGCTCGCCGAGACGATCGGGTCGGCGTGCGCCGCGCTCAACGCCGGACTGGACCGCGCGACGATGGGCCTGGAACTGTCCTGCACGCACCACCGGGGCGTGCGCGAGGGCATCGTCACCGGGGTCGCCACGCCGCTGCACGTCGGACGCGGCACGGTCACCGTGGACATCGTGATCACCGACGAGCAGGGCAGGCGATCGTGCACCGCGCGACTGACCTGCGTGGTGCGCGACCGCCCGCCCGGCTCGTGAATCAGGTCTGCCCGAGGTAGGCCGCCTGGACGCGCTCGTCGGCAAGCAGTTCGTGCCCGGGCCCGTCCAGCGTGGTCGACCCCAGGTCGACCACGTAGCCGTGGTCCGACAACGCCAGGGCGGCCAGCGCGTTCTGCTCGACCAGCAGGATCGTGGTGCCCTGCGACTGCAGCTCCCGGATCGTGTCGAAGATCAGCTGCGTCATGATCGGCGACAGCCCCATCGACGGCTCGTCCAGCATCAGCAGCTTCGGCCGGGACATCATGGCCCGCCCGATCGCCAGCATCTGCTGCTCGCCGCCGGAGAACAGCCCGGCCTTCTGGTGCCGCCGCTCGCCCAGCACCGGGAACAGCTCGCACACCCGCCGGACGTCCGCGCTGATCCCCGCGCTGTCGGTCCTGGTGTAGGCGCCGAGCAGCAGGTTCTCCTCCACGGTCATCCGGGCGAACACCCGCCGGCCCTCCGGGCTGTGCGCGATACCCCGGTTGAGGATCTCGTGCGCCGGCATCTTGGCGATCGACTTGCCCTGGAACCGGATGTCCCCGGCGCGCGGCCGGAGCAGACCGGAAATGGTGCGCAGCGTGGTCGTCTTGCCGGCCCCGTTCGCCCCGATCAGGCAGACGATCTGGCCCTCGGCCACGGTGAACGAGACGCTGCGAACCGCCTCGATGGCACCGTAGGCGACGCTGAGATCCGTCACCTCCAACAAGTTCATGAGTCCTCCTGGGCGGCGTGCCGGCCGGTGCGTTGGTTGCCGTCGGGTTCGGAGGCCAGTTCGCGGACCTCCGCCTCGACCTCCTCGGGCGGCTTGCCCAGGTAGGCCTCGATCACCCTCGGGTCCGCCCGAACCACCTCCGGCGTCCCCTCCACCAGCAACATGCCCTGCACCAGCACGGAGACGTGGTCGCACAGGCTGAAGATGAACTTCGTGTCGTGCTCGATCACCACGACCGAGATTCCGGTGTCGCGGATCTGGAAGATCAGCTGCCGGGTGTCGTCGGTCTCCTGCGGGTTCATGCCGGCGGTCGGCTCGTCGAGCAGCAGCACCTTCGGCTCGGTTGCCAGCGCCCGGGCGATCTCCAGCCGGCGCTGGTCGCCGTAGGGCAGGAACCTGGCCGTCTCGTCCTCGACCTTGCCCAGGCCGACGAAGGAGAGCAGCTCGCGGGCGTGCCGGCGGGCCTCCTCCTCGCCGCGCCGGAAGGACGGACCGTGCCCCAACGAGGCCAGCGGCCCCTGCTTGGTGCGCACGTGCCGGCCGACCAGGACGTTCTCCAGCACCGTCATGTTCGGGAACAGCCGGATGTTCTGGAACGTCCGGGCCACCCCGGCCGCGGTCACCTGGGCCGGGTCGCCCGGCAGCCGGTTGCCGGACAGCAGCACCTGACCCCTGGTCGGGGTGTAGAGCCCGGTCAGGCAGTTGAAGAAGGTCGTCTTGCCGGCGCCGTTCGGGCCGATCAGACCGACGATCTGACCCTCCTCCAGCCGCAGGGACACGTCGCTGAGCGCGGTCAGACCACCGAACATCATGGTCACGCCACGCGCCTCGAGCACCGTCCGCGCGGCCACGGGGGGCGTCGCTGTCTCCACCATCGTCACGCCCGCCCTTCCGCGGTTCCGGCCGGTCTGGGCCCGGCCTCCGCTTCGGCCAGTTCGTGCTCATGCTCGACGACGGCCTGTTCCTGGACTACCTCGATCGACTCGCCGGTCGCGGTCTCCCCCGCGAACTCGGCCCGCCGGACCCGGTCGGGCACCAGACCCTGCGGCCGGAACCGCATGATCAGCACGAGCGCCAGGCCGAACATCATCAGCCGGTAGTCGTTGAACTCCCGCAACTTCTCCGGCAGCACGAACAGCAGCGACGCGCCCAGCACGGCACCGGGAATGGTGCCCATGCCGCCGAGCACCACCGCGGCGAGCAGCGTGACCGACTCCAGGAACTGGAAGCTGTCGTAGGCCACCGTGCTGGTCTTGTGCGCGAACACCGCGCCGGCCAGTCCGGCCAGCATCGCGCCGACCAGGAAGGCGAGGATCTTGGCCTTGCCGGTCTTGATCCCCATCGCCCGCGCGGCGTCCTCGTCCTCGCGGATGGCCATCCAGGCCCGGCCGATCCGGCTGTCCTTCAGGTTGGCGAAGACCAGCATCACGACCGAGATCAGCATGACGATGAGGAAGTAGTAGAGCACCCCGGACGGCAGCTTCGCGCCGCCGACCTCGATCGACTCGTTGAACGGCTGGCCGAACAGCGAGACCGGCGGGATGTTGGGCACCGCGTTGGCGCCGCCGGTCAGCCCGCCGATGTTCTCCTGCGCGGACTTGCGGAAGATCTCACCGAAGGCGAGCGTCACGATGGCCAGGTAGTCGCCGCGCACCCGCAGCGTCGGTGAGCCGACGATGGCGCCGAAGATGCCGGCCACCACCGCGCAGATGATCAGCACGATGACGAACGGAACCTCGCCGATCGGGCCGGCGAGCTTGGCCGAGGCCGCCCCGGACAGCTGGGCGGCGACGAACGCGCCGATGCCGAGGAAGGCCACGTAACCGAGGTCGAGCAGGCCGGCGAGGCCGACCACGATGTTGAGTCCGATCGCGGTCGCGGCGTAGACGCCGATGTTGACCGCCACGGTCATCCAGTAGTCGGTGCCGGCCTCGGTGAACGGCAGCCCCAACGCGCACAGCAGCAGGACGACGATGCTGAACGCGCGGTGCTCCTCGGACATCGCGGAGATCCAGCGCAGCAGGCCGATGCCCTGCAGCGCGCTGAGCAGACCGACCAGGAAGCCGAGGTAGGCCAGGAACTCCGCGCCGGCGTAGGGGCTCGCCGGACCGCCGAGCCCACCGGTGGTGAGCGTTTCCGAGACCAGCCACAGCAGACCGGCGAAGGACACCAGCAGCACCAGGTAGGCGACCACCCGGGGAACCTTGGTGGACCACTGCGGGATCGGCTCGACCCCGCCGGCCGACCCGGCGACCACCAGCAGCACGCCGGCCAGGAGCCCGGCGAAACCGCCGAAGGCGACCGTGCCCTCCGCGGCCGTGATCGCACCGACGCCGCCGCCCTTGATCGCGATGAACAGCAGGTTGACCATCGACATGATGCCGACGCCCCAGCCGATGCCGCGGATCGCGCGGTACCTGCCGGCGATCGGCGCGAAGGCCAGGACCAGGGCCGCGATCCCGAACAGGGCCAACTGCGCCCGGTAACCCCCGAGCGAGTAGGGCTCGTCGAAGAACTGCAGCGTCGACTTGGCGGGGTACGGCCCGTCGTTGAGGACGAAGGTCGCCCACGGCAGCAGCGCCGCCACGATGGTGACCACTCCACCGGCGATCGCCGCCGGGCGGCCGAGGGACGTGCGCCCGGTCGCGCCCCGGCCGGCCAGACTGACCAGTACCAGGAACGCCACGAACGACAGGACGAAGACGGCGAACTCGAGGTGGGTCATGCGCGGACCCTTTCGGTCTCGCCGAAGAAGCCTTGCGGCCGGAACACCAGCACCACGATCAGCAGGATGAAGATCCACACTAGGTCATAGCCGGTGCCGCCGGGGAGGTACTGCCCGGCGAGGGTCTTGATCAGGCCGATGGCGAAGCCACCCACCACGGCGCCCTTGATGCTGCCGATGCCGCCGAGCACCGCCGCGGTGAACGCGAAGATGCCGTTCAGGAAGCCCATGTCGATGTTGACGTTGGTGTACTTCACGCCGAACAGCACACCGGCGATGCCGGCCAGCGCGCCGCCGATCGCGAAGGTGATGACGATGGTGCGGTCCGGGTTGACGCCCATCAGCCGGGCGGTGTCCGGATCGGCCGAGGTGGCACGCATGGCGCGGCCCATCCGCGACCGGGCGACGTAGGCCTGGAGCACGGCGGCCAGACCGAGCGACACGACGATGATCAGGATGCCGGACCAGGGAATGGTGAACCCCTGGCCGATCGGCACGTGCAGGCCGCCCTTCACGAACGCCTCGGGGAAGGGAACCGCCGAGGTGGCGCAGGCGACCTTTTCCCCCGTCGGCGACGGGCAGACGTAGAACACCCGGACGAACTCCTGGAGGAACACCGAGACGCCCAGCGCCGTGATCAGCGGCGCGAGCCGTGGCGCGTTGCGCAGCGGCCGGTAGGCCAGGCGCTCCATCAGCACGGCGACCACGACCGACACCAGGATGGCGATCACCAGCAGAATCGGCAGCGTGATGTACCAGTCGTCCTTGGCACCGGACGGCAACCACCACATGAACGCGAGCAGCGCCCCGTAGGCGCCGACCATGAACACCTCGCCGTGGGCGAAGTTGATCAGCTGGATGATCCCGTAGACCATGGTGTACCCGATCGCGATCAACGCGATCGTGCCCCCTAACACCAGGCCGTTGGCCAGCTGCTCAAGCAGCGTCGACACATGTACCTCCATGAGAGACGGGGGCAAGCACGGTGCCTGCCCCCGCCGCTCGGCTCAATCGATTGGGAACGGAGTCTGTCAGCCCTCGTACTTGCCGGTCTCGACGGGCTTCCAGTCCTTCCCGGCCACCTGGTAGACGGTCAGCAGCTTGTTCGTGCTGTCGCCGTACTCGTCGAACGCCACCTCACCGGTGGCACCGGTCGCCTTGTACTCGCCGATCTTCTTCAGCAGGTCGGCGCGCTTGTCGTCGCTCCAGGTGCCGCTGTCGCCCAGGGTGGACGCCAGCGAACCGATCAGCGCGTTGGCCGCGTCGTAGGAGAACGCACCGTAGGCGCTGTACGCCTCCGGGTAGCCACCGGCCTTGTACGCGTCGATGAACGCCTTGGCGCTGGCCAGCGACTCGGTCGGCGCACCAACGGAGGTGGCCAGGTCGCCGTCGACACCACCCAGCTCGATGAACTTGCCGTCGAAGATGCCGTCGCCACCCATCAGCGGGATGTTCAGGCCGGCGGCCTTCATCTGCTTGGACAGCGGGCCAGCGATCGGGTACTCGCCGCCGTAGTACACGGCGTCCGGGTTCGCGGTGCGGATCTTGGCGATCACGCTGCCGAAGTCGGTGTCCTTCTCGCCGACCTTCTCGTTCGCGACGATCTTCGCGCCGAGCTTGGTGGCCTGCTTGCTGAACTCGTCCACCAGGCCGACGCCGTAGGTCTTGCCGTCGCTGATGGTCGCGATCGACTTCTTACCGGCCTTGCTGACCATGTAGGTGGCACCGAACGGGCCCTGCAGGGCGTCGGTGGTGCACACCCGGAAGTAGGTCTCGAACGGCCGCTTCTTGCTGTTCACGTAGTCCGTGCCCTGCGTCAGCGACGGGTTGGTGTTCGCGGGCGAGATCTGCGCGATCTTCTTCTGCGCGAGCACCGGCTGCACACTCTGAGCAACCGAGGAGTTCAGCGTGCCGATCACGCCAACCACGTTCGGGTTGGACGACAGCTTGGTGGCGGCCTGGGCGCCCACCTGCGCGGTGGCCTGGTCGTCCTCGGTCTGCAGAGCCAGCTTGTAGCCCTTGACCGTGCACTTCTCGTTGGCCTGCTTGACCGCGAGGTCAGCGGAGTTCTTGATACCGAGGCCCAACGCCGACAGGTTGCCCGACTGCGGGGCGACGACGCCGACGATCAGTGTCCCCTTGCTGGTGTCACAAGCGGCCTGACCACCTCCGCCCTGCGGCGTTTCTTCCTTGTTCGTGCCACAGGCTGCGAGCACCAATGCGCCAGCAGCGACCAGCACTGCGGCCTTCGCCGTCTGGTTTCGCACTTCACGTCCCTTCGTTGCGTAACCGCGGTAGTCCGAACCTTGCGGGTAAGCATGCCGGACACCGCCCACGTCCCTGTCAGAGGGCTGGGCCGGAAAGTAGTAACTGATGCGGTGGGTAGTCACGCCCACTCCGCCCTCGTGACCAGACTGCAACGAAAACGCCTCATAGCTGTCCGCTCCTCGGACAGATGCGTCGGTGGTGTAACGAACCGTCGCCTAGGATTTGGAGGATGCCGAGCCGTAACCGCCTACTGGCGTGGTTGGGCGGCGTGGCCCTGGTGGTCGGGGCGGTGGTGGCCCTGCGGGCGACCGATGATCCGGTGGCTCCGCCGGACGAGCCCGTGCAGGTTCCACTGCCGGTGCGGGTCAACCGGTACGCGGCGCAGAACGTGGTGTTGCCGCACCCCGGGCAGCCGCCCCCGCAGCCCACCGGCCTGCAGGCCTCGCCGGGGTCCGGCCAACTGCGACTGTCCTGGTCGGACGGTGACGATCGGACGGGGGGCGACCGGACGGCCGGCTACGACGTGAGCTGGCGGCGGCCGGGCCAGCCGCCCGGCGTCCGGCGGGTGATCGCACCGGAGGTCCAGCTCGACGGACTCACCGACGGGACCTCCTACCAGGTCGAGGTGCGTGGCGTCGACGAGTTCGGACAGCGTTCGGCGCCCGCCGCGGTGACCGCGACCCCCGGTCCGGCACCGGAGCCGTGGCGCGCCGGCCTGACCGGGTTCTACGACGACTTCGCCGACCCGCGCACCGTTCGCGCCGACGAGGTCGGCTCCCACTGGCACCTGTCCGGCTACCGGGGCTGCGTCGACCTCGCCGAAC
>NZ_DASTBH010000255.1:0-5034 GCF_035712165.1 Actinophytocola sp.
CCAGCGTGGACGTCTGGCTGGATGCGCGGGCCGACGACGACGCCCGAACCCGGGAACTGGTAAGGGAGATCACCGACGCGGCGACGTCCGCCGCGACGGACGAGGGCTGCACGGTGACCGTCACCGAGGAGTCCTACGGCGATACCGTGCGCTTCGATCCCGGGCTGCGCGACGACGTGGCCCGGATGCTCGGCGGGGTGCCCGCACTGCCCACCGGCGCCGGGCACGACGCCGGTGTGCTCGCCGCGCACCTGCCGACCGCGATGCTGTTCGTGCGCAACCCGACCGGCGTCAGCCATGCCCCCGCCGAGCACGCCGAACCGGCCGACTGCGAGGCCGGCGCGGCGGCGCTGGCCACCGTGCTGGAGCAACTCAGCCGATGACCGACTACTGGTGTGAACAACTGTGGCAGCCGACCGGGGTGCGGGACGGCGTCCTGGTTTCGGTGAACGCGGACGGCACGATCGGTCGGCTGTCCGCGGTCGCGGCGCCGCCCGACGACGCGTACCGGTTGTCCGGACTGGTGTTTCCCGGGTTCGCCAACGCCCACTCGCACGCCTTCCACCGGGCCCTGCGCGGCCGCACGCATGGCGCGGGCGGCACGTTCTGGACCTGGCGGCAGGCCATGTACGCGCTGGCCCGCCGGCTCGATCCCGACTCCTACCTGGAACTGGCCCGGGCGGTGTACGCGGAGCTTGCCGTGGCCGGGTACACCTGTGTCGGGGAGTTCCACTACCTGCACCACGCGCCCGGCGGCGCCCGGTACAACGATCCCAACGCGATGGCCGAGGCGCTGCGGACCGCCGCCGCCGACGCCGGGATCCGGTTGACCCTGCTGGACACCTGTTACCTGGCCGGGGGCATCGACATGCCGGTTTCCCCCGAGCAGCAACGGTTCTCCGACGGCACGGTGTTGGCCTGGGCGGAGCGGGTGGCCGACCTGCGCGGCGACGAGACCATGCTGGTCGGCGCCGCGATCCACTCGGTGCGCGCGGTGCCGAGGGCAGACCTGGCCGCGGTGGCGGTGTCCGAGGTACGCCGGCCGCTGCACGTCCACCTGTCCGAGCAGCCGGCGGAGAACGAGGCCTGCCAGTCCGCCTACGGCTGCTCGCCGACCGAGTTGCTGGCCGGTGCCGGAGTGCTTTCCCCGCGTACCACGGCGGTGCACGCGACTCACCTGTCCACTCAGGACATCAAGCTGCTCGGGTCGGCCGGGGTGACCGCGTGCCTGTGTCCGACCACCGAGGCCGACCTCGCCGACGGGATCGGTCCGGCCCGGGAGCTGGCCGACGCCGGTTGCCGCATCGCGCTGGGCAGCGACCAGCACGCGGTGGTGGATCCGTTCGTCGAGGCGCGGTCCATCGAGCACGGCGAGCGGCTGCGCACCGGCCGGCGCGGCCGGTTCGCGCCCGCGGAGTTGGGCATCGCGTTGACGTCGGCCGGCAACGCGAGCCTCGGCTGGTCCGACAGCTACGCCGACCTGGTCGCGGTCCGGCCGGACTCGGTGCGCACCGCGGGCTGCGCCCCCGGCGAGACGCTGTTCGCCGCCACCGCCGCCGACGTGCACACCGTGGTGGCGCGCGGCCAGGTCATCGCCCGGGACGGCCGGCACGAGAAGCTCGGCGACGTCGGCGAACTGCTCGCCACCGCGATCGGCGGACTGTGGGAATGACGACCCTGTTCACCGGCATCGCCGAGCTGACCACCAACGACGACGAACTGGGCACCCTGACGGATGCGGCCCTGGTGATCGACGGCGACCGGGTGGCCTGGGTCGGGCCGCAGCGGCAGGCCCCGGACGCCGACACCCGGGTCGACCTCGGCGGTCGGGCGGTGCTGCCGGGTTGGGTGGACAGCCACACCCATCTGGTCTTCGCCGGTGACCGCACCGCCGAGTTCGCCGCCCGGATGGCCGGAAAGCCTTACACCGCAGGAGGAATCGCGGTCACCGTAGCGGCCACCCGCGCGGCTTCGGACGACGAGCTGGCCGCCGGCCTGCGCCGGCACATCGCCGAGGCCCGCTCGGCCGGCACGACCTACCTGGAGACCAAGACCGGCTACGGCCTCACCGTCGCCGACGAGGTCCGCGCGGCCACGATCGCCGCCGGGCAGGCCGACGAGGTCACCTTCCTCGGCGCCCACCTGGTCCCACCCGGAATGGCCGCCGACGACTACGTCACCCTGGTCTGCGGCGACATGCTCACCGCGGTCGCCCCCCTGGTGCGCTGGGCCGACGTGTTCTGCGAAACCGGGGCGTTCGACGAGGACCAGTCCCGCGCCGTCCTGCTCGCCGCCCGGTCGCACGGGCTGGGTCTGCGCGTGCACGGCAACCAACTCGGCCCCGGCCCCGGTGTCCGCATCGCCGTCGAGCTCGAGGCGGCCAGCGTAGACCACTGCACGTTCCTGTCACCGTCCGATGTGGACGCCCTGGCCGGCTCGGACACCGTCGCCACCCTGCTCCCCGCCTGCGACCTGTCCACCCGCTCCCCCCTCCCCGACGCCCGCGCGTTGCTGGATGCCGGCGCCACCGTCGCGCTCGCCTCCAACTGCAACCCCGGCTCGTCCTACACGACGTCCATGGCCTTCTGCATCACCACCGCCGTCCTCCAGATGCGCATGACCGTCCCCGAAGCCGTCCGCGCCGCCACCTGGGGCGGTGCCCGCGCCCTGCGCCGGGAGACCGAGATCGGCATCCTCCGCCCCGGCTCCCGCGCCGACCTGCACGTCCTCGACGCCCCCTCCGCCACCCACCTCGCCTACCGCCCCGGCGTCCCCCTCACCCACAGCGTGTACCGAGCGGGTAAACAGGTCAGCTAGCCGCCCAGCCTGCGGGTCAACCCGATAAGGGAAAACCACCCCGCCCGGCCGCTTCGCGGCCGGGCGGGGCGGCTTCCCTTTTGCGGTGTCTCGTCGGTCCGCGGCATCGGCTGGGCAGGTGACCTCGACGGCGAACTTATGCTGGAGCGCGACTAACACAGGATTGATCTTGCTCTTTCAGGCCGCGTGTTGCAGGGTGTGCTCGTGAAACTGCGTAGGGTAACAGACTGTAAGGACGGAGAGTGCCCGTCGGTCTATGTGTCGGATCGCGGCACCGTGGTCTTCCAGGGCGAGCCGGTGGGGAAAGCCGATGGTCTCCGGCTCGGCTCCGGCGAGCAGGCCGTCGAACTGCCGTTGGACGTGGTGCGGTCCGCGCTCCCCGCATTCGTGGAGGACTGACGTTGTCTCTGCTCACCCGCGAAGAGCTGGGCGAAATGTTCCAGAGGTTCGAGCGTTCTGCGGTTCGCATGGAGGCTCAGCAGACCTACAACATGCCTGCCGAGCGGGCCGAAGTACGGATGTTCCTCGCGGGCGCGGACAAGCCCTCCGACTTCAATGCCGACTGGCATCGGACAGTCCGTCGCAACGCTGAGGCTGGCAAGAGGATGCAGCGATTGAAGGCGGTCCGGCGGCCGTTCACCGACTACACGCGGTTTCTCTTCGAGTGGGTCATCGCTGGGAACGTGGCTGCCGGCGAGGACTATCGGATCCTGGACCTGACCGAACGAGGCAGTGACTTCCCCGAACAGGACTTCTGGATTTTCGACGAGTCCACCGTCGTGCTGCTGAACTTCAACCTGGACGGCACCCTACGTGATCGAGTGCGGGTCGATCCGGCTGACGTTCCTGAATACTTGCGGCGGCGAGACGAGGCGTTGAAGGAGTCCGTACATTTCAATGAGTATCGAGTCCGGTGGGCCGCAGACGGATAGCGGGCTCGCCGACGCCCTGCGGAGACTGCGGAAGTCGGCTGGCCTGTCCGGTGAGCGGCTGGCCGTTCGATGCTCCATGTCCCAAGCGAAGATCAGTCGGATCGAGCGGGGCAAGACGCTGCCCAGCGTCGTCGACGTAGAGCGCATACTCCGAGCGCTCGACGTTCCCGCCGACGCGGCGCGTGAGTTGATCGGACTCGCGCGGCAGGCCAACGTGCAGCACACGTCTTGGCGCGCAGTGGCAGAACTTGGGTTATGGCGTAAACAGCTTGAGCTGAAGGCACTGTCGGAGTCCTGCACCGAACAGCGCTTGTTTCTTCCCACGATGCCGAGTGGCCTCCTGCAGGTGCCGGAGTATGCCAGGGAAGCGCTCACGCCTCGCCTGCGTGGTGATCCAGCGAGGAATGTCGAGAAGGCTGTCCGTGCCCGGCTTGATCGTCAGGCTGTGCTGGACGATCAAGATCGAAAATTCTCCTTTCTCATGACTGAACACGCGGTTAGGTGGAAGTATGCAAGCCGCGCTGTCATGGCACGGCAGTGCGAACATATGGAGGAATTGTCCCGCCGGCCAAATGTGGATATTGCGATAGTTCCGAAGAGTGCGCGTGTGCCCAATGCGCCACTCAACACCTTTGTCGTGTATGACGACCGTCTTGTCATCGCGGAACTGTTCTCTGGCGAGGTGGTGCTCCGCGACTACAAGGACGTGGCCTACCACCTGGAAATCTTCGACTTCTTCTATGGTCATGCTCTGACCGGGGAGCAAGCCAGGTCCTTGCTGCGCGCCGTGCGAGACGAGTTTATGTGGGTGCGTGACTAAAAATCGCCGAGAGTGCGAGCGCTTTCTAGTCTGCGGTTGTGAATATGACATGGTCCGGGCCGCCCGCAACGTTCACCATTGGCCTCGACGACTTGTTGGGAGAGTTGAGACGTCGTGGCTGGACTCTGATCCGCTGGGGGGAGAAGGACGCTCCGATGCTCCTGGCCGCCATGCGCCGATGGGACTTGTATGCGGACGTGCTGATCTTGCGGAGTGAGGAACAGGCGTCCGGGTATCGGGTCCCGTTGTTCGATGGATCGGAGATCTTCAATCCTGTGACGGTTGTCTATCAGTATCACCAGTCGCCGTTGTGGACACTTCGCGCCATGCTCGCATTGCCCGCTCCCGGCATGGCTGATGCTCCGACAGTCTCGGAGAACCCGAAGTATCCGCATTGCCTTATTCCCGACGGTCTCCCGCGACCGGTCTTGATCCGACCCCTTTCGTCCCATCTCGGGTAAGGGA
>NZ_DASTBH010000256.1:0-4304 GCF_035712165.1 Actinophytocola sp.
ACGCGGCCGACGCGCCGAAGGTGTTGGAGGGCTTCGGCTTCGGCGCCGCGCTGATCGCCATGTTCATGCGGGTCGGCGGCGGCATCTTCACCAAGGCCGCGGACGTGGGCGCCGACCTGGTCGGCAAGGTGGAGCAGGGACTCCCCGAGGACGACCCGCGCAACGCCGCCACCATCGCCGACAACGTGGGCGACAACGTGGGCGACTGCGCCGGTATGGCCGCCGACCTGTTCGAGTCCTACGCGGTGACCCTGGTCGCCGCGCTGATCCTGGGCAGCGCCGCGTTCGGCGTGCAGGGCCTGCTGTTCCCGCTGATCGTCCCGGCGCTCGGCGTGATCACCGCGGTGATCGGCGTGTACATCACCAAGGCCCGGCCGGGTGAGGGCGGTCTGGTCGCCATCAACCGGTCCTTCTACATCTCGGCGTTGATCTCCGCGCTGCTCTGCACCGTGGCGGCGTTCATCTACCTGCCGAACTCCTTCGCCGAGCTGGACGGCGCCTCGGTGCCCGGCACGGACGGCAGCCCCGCCCTGATCGCCGCCGTCGCGGTGATCATCGGCATCGTGCTCGCCGGCGTCATCCTGTGGCTGACCGGCTACTTCACCGGCACCGAGCACAAGCCGGTGCAGGACGTCGGCCGCACGTCGCTGACCGGCGCGGCCACCGTGATCCTGGCCGGTATCTCGGTCGGCTTCGAGTCCGCGGTCTACACCGCGTTGGTGATCGGCGCCGCGGTGTACGGCGCGTTCCTGCTGTCCGGTTCGATCTTCGTGTCGCTGTTCGCGATCGCGCTGGCCGGTTGTGGTCTGCTGACCACCGTCGGCGTCATCGTGGCCATGGACACCTTCGGTCCGGTCAGCGACAACGCGCAGGGCATCGCCGAGATGTCCGGCGACGTGCAGGGCGAGGGCGTCCAGGTGCTCACCGAACTGGACGCGGTCGGCAACACCACCAAGGCGATCACCAAGGGCATCGCGATCGCCACCGCGGTGCTGGCCGCGACCGCGCTGTTCGGCTCCTACACCAACGCGATCGCCGAGGCGGTCAGCAAGACCGGCGAAGGCATCGCGGACGTGGCGTCGTTCAGCTTCATCGTGTTCAGCCCGAACGTGCTGGTCGGTATCACGATCGGCGCGGCGGTGGTGTTCATGTTCTCCGGGCTCGCGGTCAACGCGGTGTCCCGGGCGGCCGGCGCGGTGGTGTTCGAGGTGCGGCGGCAGTTCCGGGAGAAGCCGGGAATCATGGACTACTCGGAGCGTCCGGAGTACGGCCGCGTGGTGGACATCTGCACCCGGGACGCGCAGCGCGAACTGGCCACGCCGGGTCTGCTCGCGGTGCTGGCCCCGATCGCGGTCGGGTTCGGCCTCGGCGTCGGTCCGCTGGCCGGTTACCTGGCCGGCGCGATCGCCACCGGCACCCTGATGGCGATCTTCCTGGCCAACTCCGGCGGCGCCTGGGACAACGCCAAGAAGCTGGTCGAGGACGGTCACCACGGCGGCAAGGGTTCCGAGGCGCATGCCGCGACGGTCATCGGTGACACGGTCGGCGACCCGTTCAAGGACACCGCGGGTCCGGCGATCAACCCGCTGCTCAAGGTGATGAACCTGGTCTCGCTGCTGATCGCGCCGGCCGTGGTCGCGCTGTCGATCGGGACGGACCAGAACACCTTCGCCCGGATCGGCATCGCGGTGGCCGCCGTGGTGGTCATCGTGGTGGCGGTGGTCGTGTCCAAGCGGCGGGGTACCGCGATCGCGGACAATCCGGCCGAGAAGGTGACCAACGGCGCGGTCTGATTCCTTACCGCGCAATGGTTTGCGGGGCCGGTCCGAACTCTCGGACCGGCCCCGTTTCATGGTCCACATTGGACCATGAAATACTGGCCCCCCACCGAGAGTACTGAAGGGGGCACGGAATGTTCCGTCGTCCAGGCCTGGCCGTGGTGTCGGCCGCCGCGCTCGCGTTCGCCCTGAGTGGCTGTTCGGACAGCAACGGCTCCTCGTCCGACGGTCAGGCCGGTGGCGCGGTCGGCTGGGCCGACAGGGTGTGCCAGGCGATCGGAGACGACCTGACCGCGCTGCAGCAGCGGCCCGATCTGACCAACACCGACCCGCAGAAGGTGCGGGAAAGCCTGATCACCTATCTGAGCCAGCTCTCCTCGACGCTGGACGGCATGGTGAGCGGCGTCAAGGACGCCGGCCCGCCGCCGGTGACCGATGGCTCCGCGCAGGTCGACAAGCTGACCGACCTGCTCGGCAACGCCAAGACCTCGCTGCAGGAGGCGAAGACCGCCCTGGAGCAGGCCCAGGCGAACGACCCGCAGGCCTACCAGGCGGCGGTTCTGAAGGTCACCGAGGAGATGTCCAAGTTCGCCGAGCTTGAGGACCCGTTCAAGGAGCTGTCGCAGAACAAGGAGCTCAGCGACGCCTTCGAGCAGGCGCCGGAGTGCAAGAAGATCGACCTGGGCGGCAGCACGAGCAGCGCGCCGACCAGCTGACGCCCACCAGCGCGCGCCCCGGCCGAAGGCCCGGATCTGTGGCGGCAGGCCACCGGCCTGCCGAGGCAACAGGGCCCGATGACCACGGCCTGCCCCGCAGATCCGATCGCGCGCGCCTATCAAACACAGTCCGGGCCCGCCACGACTGACGTGGCGGGCCCGGCCGGTTACCGGTTGTTTCCGCGCGTCCGCTTACCAAGGTCGAACGAGTGTTCTAACCTGGCGCGGTGCCGCAGCTGTCCTTCTATTCGGCCGAGGCGAACACCCCCCGGGTGCGTGATCTCGCCGGGCTGCTGTGCGGGTCGGGTCAGGTGGAGAGCTTCGGCGGGACCGCCGCCCGGCTGTCGGTGGTGGTCGACGAGCCGTGGCGGGTCGCCGCGATCACGGCAGCCTGTGCGGAGCGCGGCGTGGTGGCCGAGCCGGCCGGCGCCGAGGACGGCGGCCTGCTGGTGCGAACCCCGTTCCGGACCGACCTCGCGCCGCTGGCGGTGGTCTGGACCGGGGCTGCGGGGAAGGTCGTTCCGGCCGGGCTCGCGCTGGACGGGGCGCTGCTGCGGTTATGGGCGATGGCGGCCGGACGCTGGATGGACAGCGGCTACCTGCTCGAGCTCGATCCCCGGGCGCCGGAGACGCATGAACCGCTGGCCGGGGCTCTGGCACGATGTGGGCTGGCCGCGACGATGCTCGGGGTCCGCGGCGGCGGGCCGGGACTTCGGGTGTCGGGTCCGCGGCGGTGTAACCGGCTCGCTGAGCTGGTCGGACCAGTGCCGAACGCGGCCGGGCGGGCGTCCTGGCCCGTGGTTTCGCGCGTGCGTGCGACCGGGTAAGCCTGCTACAAGTAGTGACGAGTCATACTCCAGTTCGAGGTGTGCGGGGAGGAACGTGCACACTGACGTGCTGACACGGGTCTGGTGGCCCGGGTGGGACAAGAGAGCGGGACTTAAGTGGCATCCTCGAGAACGACGAGAAACGGTGGGGGGCCGGCGACGCGCCGGCTGGTAATCGTCGAGTCGCCGGCCAAGGCGCGCAAGATCGCCTCCTACCTGGGCCGGAACTTCGTGGTGGAGTCGTCCCGCGGGCACATCCGGGACCTGCCCCGCAAGGCCGCCGAAGTGCCGGCGAAGTACAAGGGCGAGCCGTGGGCCAACCTCGGCGTGAACGTCGACAACAACTTCGAGCCGATCTACATCGTCACCCCGGACAAGCGGTCCACGGTCACCGAGCTCAAGGAGGCCCTGAAGGACGTCGACGAGCTCTACCTGGCTACGGACGGCGACCGCGAGGGCGAGGCGATCGCCTGGCACCTGCTGGAGGCGCTCAAGCCCAAGGTGCCGGTCCGCCGGATGGTGTTCCACGAGATCACCGAGCCGGCCATCCGGGCGGCCGCCGAGAACACCCGTGACCTCGACCAGGATCTCGTCGACGCCCAGGAGACCAGGCGCATCCTCGACCGGCTGTACGGCTACGAGGTCAGCCCGGTGCTCTGGAAGAAGATCATGCGCAACCTGTCTGCCGGGCGGGTGCAGTCGGTGGCCACCCGGATCGTGGTCCAGCGTGAGCGCGAGCGGATGAGCTTCGTCTCGGCCTCGTACTGGGACATCTCGGCCAGGCTGGACGCCGGGGAGGATGTCGAGCCGCGCTCGTTCGGCTCCCGGCTGCTGATGGTGGACGGCACCCGGCTGGCCACCGGCCGGGACTTCGGCCCGGATGGCCGGCTCAAGTCGGACACCCAGGACCAGGGCGCTGCCGGGCGCCAGGTGTTGCTGCTGGACGAGCCCGAGGCCCGCCGGCTGGCGCAGGCGCTCACCGG
>NZ_DASTBH010000257.1:0-17420 GCF_035712165.1 Actinophytocola sp.
TTCCACTTCGATGAGCAAAGAATGGACCACCTTGCGCGAGCTGCTGCTGCCGGCGGCGACCGCGACGGCCCGCGGCCGGCACGGCCGGGGCCTGGAGTCGGCCCTGCGCAGCGCGATCCGCACCGGACAGCTCGCCCCCGGGACCCGGCTGCCGTCCAGCCGCGACCTGGCCGGCCAGCTCGGCGTCGCCCGTGGCACGGTCACCGCGGCCTACGGTCAGCTCACCGCCGAGGGCTACCTGGCCAGCCGGCGCGGATCCGGCACCACCGTCGCCGGCGAGCTCGGCTGCACCGGCGCCGCACCCGCGGCCCAGCCCGCGCCGGCCCCGCGGTGGCGGTTCGACCTGCGGCCCGGACTGCCCGCGCTGAGCGCTTTCCCGCGCGCCGAGTGGGTGGCCGCGACCCGGGCCGCCCTGGCCCGGCTGCCGGACGAGGCACTCGGTTACCCGGATCCCGCCGGGCTCCCCGAACTGCGCGCCGAGCTCGCCGGCTACCTCGGCCGGGTGCGCGCGGTGACCGTCGCCCCGGACGACATCGTGATCACCCACGGCGCCGCGGAGGGCATGTCGCTGCTCGGCGCGATCCTCGCCGCACGCGGCGACCGGGACATCGCCCTGGAGGATCCCGGCCATCCCGGCCAGGCCGAGTTGGTACGCGCCAGCGGGTTGCGCCCGCAGGCCGTGCCGGTGGACTGCGACGGCATCCGGACCGACGTGCTGGCCGGCACCGGATGCCGGGCGGTGCTGGTGACCGCGGCGCACCAGTTCCCCATGGGCACCGCACTGCACCCGGACCGCCGGCACGCGCTGCTCACCTGGGCGCGGGACCGGGACGCGTGGGTGATCGAGGACGACTACGACGCCGAGCACCGCTACGACCGCCCGGCACTGCGGGCGATGCAGGCGATGGACCCCAACCGCGTGGTGTACCTGGGCAGCGTCAGCAAGACCCTCGCGCCTGCGCTGCGGCTCGGCTGGCTGGTGCTGCCGGCCGCGCTGCGCGCGGAAGTGGTGTCCCGCAAGCGGTTGACCGATCTGGGTTGCTCCCCGCTGCCGCAGGCCGCGTTCGCCGGGCTGCTGCGCACGGGCGGCTACGACCGGCATCTGCGCCGCACCCGGTCGCTGTACCGGGACCGGCGCGACGCCCTGCTGGCCGCGCTCGCCGAGCATCTGCCGGCCTGGCAACCGATCGGGATCGCCGCCGGGCTGCATGTGTTGCTACGCCTGCCCGATGGGCACGACGACCGCGCCGTCCATCAGCGACTGGCCGCCCGCGGTGTGTACGCGCCTCCGCTGTCGGAGTACGTCCGTGGGCACAACGGCGCATTCCACCCCGGTCTGGTGCTCGGTTATGCGGCGTTGTCCGCTGACCGGTTGCGTGCCGCGGTCACCGAGATCGCCGCGGCACTGTCCTGAAGCTAACCGGACTCGGCGGCGACGGCGGCGACCAGTCCGGCGGACTCGTCCGGCGAAAGGGCCAGCCCCAGAATGTTGCGCATGGCAAGGCGATAGCGTTCCAGCTCGACACCTTCCTCGATGAACAGGCCGGTGTCGTGGTTCTCCACGAATCCCATGCTGGCTTCGTCGGCGAACTCCAGGATCACGATCGGCCCGCGCAGTCCGGCGTGCGCACCGGCGTCGACCGGAACGATCCGCATGTCGACGTTCGGACGCTCGGAAACACTGGCCAGATGCTGCAGCTGCCGTTTCATCACACCGGGGGCGCCGATCGGGGCGCGTAACGCGACCTCGTAGACCACCGCGACCAGGTGGGGAGCGCTCGCCCTGGTCAGCAGGGTCTGCCGGGCCATCCGGGTGGCCACCAGGTTGTCCAGGTCGGCACTGGCGATGGCCGGTTCGACGCCTTCGATCATCGCCGCGCTGTACTCGGATGTCTGCAACAGTCCGGGAATGACCAGTGGCTCGTAGTTGAGGATGCGAACCGCTTTGCTCTCCGCCTCGAACAATGCCCGCCACCGCTGGGGAATCCCGGGCTGCCGCTGCCACCACCCGCGTTGGGTTCCCCGGCGCAGCAGGTCCAGCAGTTCCTGCCGCCGCGCGGTCGGCACCCGGTAGAAACCGAGCAATGCCGCCACATCGTCGACCTGCATGCCGCTGTTTCCGGTCTCGATCCGGCTGATCTTGCTCGCCGACACGCCGAGCAGCTTGGCCACTTCGGCGCAGCTCATGCCGCGGCTCTCCCGCAGGCTGCGCAACTCGGCGGCAACCGCGCGCGACCTGACGGACGTGTGCGGATTACCGGGCATAGGCGCATCTTCGCCACTGCGATGGCACGGAACAACTACACGAATGGGCGAATAGACAAGTCCACAGTAGACGAGAACTACACCGCACATCGCAATGGGCCGCCGTGGTACGCGACCGCATCCATGAACGCGACAAGGAGGTCGGGCTCGCGGCCGTCCAGTTCGGCGTAGGCGCGATGCAGGTTGAGCACCAGCCGTTCACCATCCGGCCACCTGGCGAAATCACCCAGATCGGCCTGCCGCGCGGCATCCAGTGGACCAAGCCCGTTAGACCGTCCGGCCCTGGCCGTCTCCTGCACGAACCGGTAGTACCGCCGGTGCGCGTCGAGCACGGCGCCGAACCCCGCGTGGTCGATGAGCGCACCGTGGCCGGGCACCACGTACGCGGCGCCGAAATCGGCCAGCCAGTCCAGGCTGCGCAGCGCGCCGTCGATCGATCCCATCAGGACCAGTGGGGTGACCTCGTGGAAGATCAGGTCGCCGGTGAACAGCACCCCGTCGTCCGGCAGGTGGACCACCACGTCCCCGGCCGTGTGCGCCGGATGTCCGGGATGCCGCAGCAGCACCGGCCGGGTGCCGGCGTACACGGTCAGCGAGTCGTGCACCAGCACCGTCGGCGGGCGCAGCCCCACCGCGCCCCAGTCCGGCGACGGCGACCAGATCGGTGGCGTGTTGGCCAGGATGATGTCGCCGATCACGCCGTCCCTGGTCGCCTGGTGGCCGAGAATGGGCGTGCCGGCCGGCAGCAGGCTGTTGCCGTAGGTGTGGTCACCGTGCATGTGCGTGTTGACCGCCAGATGCACCGGAGCCCCGCCGGTGACCTCGTCGACCGCGGCCAGGAACCGCCGGGTGCGCGCCTCGGTGGCACAGGTGTCGATCAGCAGCGGACCGTCGTCGCCGAGCACGACCCCGGCGTTGTTGATCCACCACGACCCGTCCGGTTGCACCCAGGCGTACACGCCGCTGACGATCGGGACCAGGCTGGGCGGCTGCGTCATGGCGCCACGTTATCCGGGTCTGTCGGTGCTCCGGGGCAGGATGAGCACATGCTGTTCGCCGAAGTGGTCGCCACGTCCGAGGCCGTGGCGGCGACCCGTTCGCGGCTGACCAAGGTCTCCGCCCTGGCCGCACTGCTGCGGCGCGCCGAGGGGGCGCCCGAGGTCGAGACGGTGGTCGCGTTCCTGGCCGGCGCGCCCCGGCAGGGCCGGATCGGCGCCGGCTGGCGGACCCTCGTCGAGCTGGACATCCCGCCCGCCGCCGGGCCGGACCTGACCGTGCACCGGGTCGACGAACTGCTCGACGCGGTGGCCCGGACCAGCGGCAAGGGGTCCGGCGCGCGCCGGGCCGAGCTGCTCGGCGCGTTGTTCGGCGCGGCCACCGCCGACGAGCAGCGGTTCCTGCACCACCTGCTCACCGGCGAGCTGCGCCAAGGCGCCCTGGAGGGGGTCATGCTGGACGCCATCGCCGCCGCGGGCGAGGTGCCGGCCGAGTCCGTGCGCCGGGCGTTCATGCTGTCCGGCAGGCTGCCGGCCACGGCGGCCGCGGCGCTGTCCGGCGGGGCCGCCGCGCTGGCGGATTTCGGCCTGGAGCTGGGCCGGCCGCTGCGGCCGATGCTCGCGTCCCCGGCGGCCTCGCTTTCCGGCGCGCTGGACGAGCTGGGGTCCTGCGCCGTGGAGTACAAGCTGGACGGCGCGCGCATCCAGGTGCACCGCGACGGGGACGAGGTGCACCTCTACACCCGCACGCTGCGCGAGATCACCGCGAGCGTGCCGGAGCTGGTGGCTCTGGTGCGCGGCCTGCCGGTCGACCGCGTGGTGCTGGACGGCGAGACGCTGGCCCTCGACGACGACGGCCGGCCGCGCCCGTTCCAGGAGACGATGAGCCGGTTCGGCGCGACCAGCGAACGCGAGCTGCTGCTGCATCCGTACTTCTTCGACTGCCTGCACCTGGACGGCGCCGACCTGATCGACCGGCCGCTGCGCGAGCGCACCGCTGCGCTGCGCCGTGCGGTCGGCGAGCTGACCATCCCCGGAGTGCTCGAGCCGACCGCCGGCCAGGCCGACGAGGTGCTCGCCGCCGCGCTCGCCGCCGGCCACGAGGGCGTGGTGGTCAAGTCGCTGGACTCGCCCTACCAGGCGGGACGCCGGGGCAAGGCGTGGCAGAAGGTCAAGCCGGTGCACACGCTCGACCTGGTGGTGCTGGCCGCCGAGTGGGGCCACGGCCGGCGCACCGGCTACCTGTCCAACCTGCATCTGGGCGCGCGGGATCCGGACGGCGGCCCGCCGGTCATGGTGGGCAAGACGTTCAAGGGCCTCACCGACGAGCTGCTCGCCTGGCAGACCCGGGAGTTCCCCAAGTACGAGGACCACCGCAGCCAGTGGGCGGTGTTCCTCAAGCCCGAGCTGGTGGTGGAGATCGCCCTGGACGGGGCGCAGGTCAGCACGCGCTACCCGGGGGGTGTGGCGCTGCGGTTCGCCCGCGTGGTCCGGTACCGGCCGGACAAGGAGCCGGCCGACGCCGACACGATCGACGCGGTCCGGGCGCTGCTCCCGGCGGGCGGGCAGGTGGTCGACCTGGGCTGATCAGGATGCGTTCAGGTCTCTAGGCTGCTGAACGTGCGGTTCCTCAACGACATGCGGCCGGGGTTCGACCTGACCTACGACGATGTCTTCCTCACGCCCAACCGCTCGGCGGTCGAGTCGCGGTTCGACGTGAATCTGTCCACTTCGGACGGTACGGGCGCGACCATTCCCATCGTGGTGGCCAACATGACCGCGGTCGCCGGCAAGCGCATGGCCGAGACCGTGGCACGGCGCGGTGGCCTGGTGGTGCTACCGCAGGATGTCGATCCGGGGGTGGTCGCCGAGATCGTGGCCTGGGTCAAGGCCCGGGACGCGGTGTGGGACACCCCGCTGGTGCTCACCGCCGGCGACGCCGTGGCCGACGTGCTCAACCTGCTGCCCAAGCGGGCGCACGGCGCGGTCGCGGTGGTGGACGCGGATGGCCGCCCGGTCGGCGCGGTCGACGAGGCCGCGTGTGCCGGCGTGGACCGGTTCACCCGGGTCGGCGAGGTGGCCGACCCGGACGTGCTCGTGGTGCCGATGACCACGTCGCCGCGCGAGGTCTTCGAGCAGCTCAACGCTCGCGGTGGGCGGATCGCGCTCGGTGTGGACGCAGCCGGCCGGCTGGCCGGCGTGCTGACCACGCTCGGGGCGCTGCGTTCGGAGCTGTACACCCCGGCGGTGGACGCCAAGGGCCGGCTGCGGGTCGCGGCCGCGATCGGGGTGAACGGCGACGTCGCGGCCAAGGCCTCGGCGCTGCTGGCGGCGGAGATCGACACACTGGTGGTGGACACCGCGCACGGTCATCAGGAGAAGATGCTCGCCGCGTTGAAGGCGGTGCGCTCGGTGTCGCCGGACGTGCCGGTGGTGGCCGGCAACGTGGTGACCGCCGAGGGCGTGCGGGATCTGGTCGAGATGGGCGCCGACGTGGTCAAGGTCGGCGTCGGACCGGGCGCGATGTGCACCACCCGGATGATGACCGGGGTCGGCCGGCCGCAGTTCTCGGCGGTGGTCGAGTGCGCGCGCCGGGCGCGGGAGCTGGGCGCCCGGGTGTGGGCCGACGGCGGGGTGCGGCATCCCCGCGACGTGGCCCTGGCGCTGGCCGCGGGGGCGTCCAGCGTGATGGTCGGCTCCTGGTTCGCCGGCACCTTCGAGTCACCGGGCGACCTGCTGCGCGACGAGACGGGCGCGCCGTTCAAGGAGTCGTTCGGGATGGCCTCCAAGCGCGCGGTGACCGCCCGGACCCGCGCGGACGGCATGTTCGACCGGGCCCGCAAGGCCCTGTTCGAGGAGGGCATCTCGACCTCGCGGATGCGCCTGGACCCGGCCGCGCCCAGCGTCGAGGACCTGCTCGACTCGATCTGTTACGGCGTGCGCTCGGCGTGCACCTATGCCGGCGCCCGCGACCTGGAGGAGTTCCACGAGCGCGCGGTGATCGGGATCCAGTCGCCGGCCGGTTTCGCCGAGGGCCGCCCGCTACCCCGAGGCTGGTAGCCCGCTTCCGCGCGGATCTCCCGGGAGTCCGCGCCCGACGAACAGTTACCTCAGGGGACCGTGACGGCACCCAGCCACAATCCACCCGATCTCCGCACTGTTCGCCGGAACGCGACAACCGCATTCAAATTCCGGAGAGGCGGGACTGCTCCTAATGGTCCTCGAGCATCTCGGTGACCAGGGCGGCGATCGGGGACCGCTCCGAGCGGGTGAGGGTCACGTGCGCGAACAGCGGGTGCCCCTTGAGCTTCTCGATCACCGCCGCCACCCCGTCGTGCCGGCCGACCCGCAGGTTGTCCCGCTGGGCGACGTCGTGCGTGAGCACCACCCGCGAGCCGGTGCCCAGCCTGGACAGCACGGTCAGCAGCACGTTGCGTTCCAGGGACTGCGCCTCGTCCACGATCACGAACGAGTCGTGCATCGACCGGCCGCGGATGTGGGTGAGCGGCAGGACCTCGAGCATGCCCCGGTCCAGCACCTCGTCGATCACCGCCGGGGTGACCAGGGCCCCCAGCGTGTCGAACACGGCCTGGGCCCAGGGCTGCATCTTCTCGCTCTCGGAACCGGGCAGGTAGCCCAGATCCTGCCCGCCGACCGGGTAGACCGGCCGGAACACCACCACGCGGCGGTGCTGGTTGCGCTCCATCACCGCCTCGAGCCCGGCGCACAGGGCGAGCGCCGACTTGCCGGTGCCGGCCCGGCCGCCCAGCGACACGATGCCCACCTCCGGGTCGAGCAGCAGGTCCAGCGCGACCCGTTGCTCGGCGGAGCGGCCGTGCAGCCCGAACGCCTCGCGGTCCCCGCGCACCAGCCGCACCTGCTTGTCCCTGGTCACCCGGCCCAGCGCGCTCGCTGAGCCGGCGAGTAACCGCAGGCCGGTGTTGCACGGGTGCTCCCCGGCGGTCTCGATGCCGAACGTCGAGAGGTCGACGACGCTCTCCCGGTACAGCGTGTCCAGCGCCTCCTGCGGCACGTCGACGTCGGCCATCCCGGTCCAGCCGGACGGGGTGACCTCCTGGGCGCGGTACTCGTCGGCCTCCAGCCCGACCGCCGCCGCCTTCACCCGCAGGGGGATGTCCTTGGTGACCAGGACGACGCCGGGAAGGTGCGCGGCCAGGTTGAGGGCGCAGGCGAGGATCCGGGAGTCGTTGGAGTCGGCGCGAAACCCAGGCGGCAGCACCTCGGGGTCGGAGTGGTTGAGCTCCACGTGCAGGGTGCCGCCCGCGGCGCCGACCGGTATCGGCTTGTCCAGCCTGCCGTGCTGCAGCCGCAGGTCGTCGAGCAGACGCAGGGACTGCCTGGCGAACCAGCCCAGCTCAGGATGGTGGCGCTTGCCCTCGAGCTCACCGATCACGACCAGCGGCAGTACCACGGCATGCTCGGCGAACCGGGACACCGCCCACGGGTCGGAGAGCAGGACCGAGGTGTCGAGCACGTAGGTGCGGCGATCGGGTGAGTCGGTGCGATGTGAGCCGGCGCGGCCAGACGAACGAGAAGCAGTCACGGCAACTCCCGTGCGAACGCGACACCCACGTCCGCGCCTCGTAGGGCCGGTCCGCCCTGGCTGGCCGGTTGTCCTGACGCCGCGGCGTCAGGGTCTCCGCCCATGAGGGCCGGGTGCCGGCCCTCTCGCGATCGCTACCGTCACGACCAGGGCCTCCCGGATGAGCCGCGCTGGCACGACCCATCACTTCGGACGCTACCTGCGGCGGGGCCGGTTCGACAGCCAGCCGCGCAGATGATTTTGGTTGGCCCGGAGACCATCACCCTCCGTAGTTAGATCGCCCGGCAGGGCTAGTACTCGCTCGCCCTGCCGACCAGGGCCATCCCGCCGTCGAATCGGGCCTCGACCAGGCATCCGACCGGCCCGTCCGCACCGCGACCCCGTTACGCAAAATAATTGTTTAACGGCGATTAACAACCGGATCCGGTGAACCTCGCATCCATTCCTGCGCGAAAGAGTTTTTGCGCATGACCGCCCATCCTGCGGCGATAGGATCGTCTGCGACGCACAGGTGATCAAGTATCGAAGAATTCTTTGACCCAAAATATTTCCTATGAGGAGAACACGTGCTTAAAAAGCTAGGACTGGCCGCCGCGGCGGCAGTTGGCCTTTCCCTGATCGCCACCCCCGCCCTCGCCACCCCCGCCGCCTACACGCCGTCCCCCGCCGACGTGTCGACGTGCCAGGGTGCCCGGGCCCCCGAGATTCCGGACGCTGCCGCTCCTGACGCCGCCGACGCGGCGGATGTCGCGGACGCCGCGGACGTGGAGGCCGCCGACGCGGCTCCCCCGATCGCGGCTCCGCAGGGCGGCCCGGTCTCCCTGCCCGGTTGGGTGTGCTACCCGCGGCCGAGGCCGCAGATGCAGTCGGCGTGCATTTCCCAGCAGTCCTTCCCGCGGCCGATTCCGGTCCGGATCCCGTGCTTCAGCGGCTTCCAGCGTCCGCACTTCCTGGGCGGCGGGCTGTCCTCGCTGCTCGACGCCTGCCTGAGCCTGGGTCTGAACCTGAACATCCTCGGCCACCGCGGGTTCGGCCTGCCGTTCGGCGGCGGCGGCGGCGGAGGCTGCGGCGGCGGCTTCGGCTGCTGACCTCAACACGGTCGGAGGGGCTCAGGAACGCGACTCCTGAGCCCCTCCGCATGTCCGGACGATATTGTCGAGTCAGGACCCGAATCGCCGGTGCCGGATCGCATAGTCCCGCAGCGCCCGAAGAAAGTCCGTGCGGCGGAACTCCGGCCAGTAGGCCTCGCAGAACCAGAACTCGGAATGCGCGGACTGCCAGAGCAGGAATCCGGAGAGCCGCTGCTCACCCGACGTCCGGATCACCAGGTCCGGATCCGGCTGACCGGAGGTGTACAAATGTTCGGCGATGTGGTCGACATCGAGCACCTCGGCCAACTCCTCGATGGAGGTCCCGGCCTCGGCGTGTTGCTGCAGCAGTTTGCGCACCGCGTCGGCGATCTCCCGCCGGCCGCCGTAACCGACCGCGACATTGACCTCGACCCCGGTCCTGCCCTCGGTCCGCTTGGCGGCGGTGACCAACCGCTGCGCGGTCTCGGCCGGCAGCACGTCGAGCGCGCCGATGACCCGCACCAGCCAGGTGCACTCCGGGTGGGCCAGGCCCTCGACCACGTCGCTGATGATCTCCAGCAGCGGCGCCAGCTCGTGCTCGGGCCGGTTCACGTTGTCGGTGGACAGCAGCCACAGCGTGACGACCTCGACGCCCGCCTCCTGGCACCAGCCGAGCAGGTCGGTGATCCGCCGGGCGCCGGCCCGGTGGCCGTCGTTGACATCGGTGAACCCCGCTTCGCGCGCCCAGCGGCGGTTGCCGTCCAGCACCACGCCCACGTGCCGGGGATGGTTGCCACCGGCCTGCTGGATCAGCCGCTTGTCATAGATGCCGTACACGATGTCGGCCACACGCCTGCGAAGACTCACGTCCTCCCACGGTACGCCGTCGACCGAGTGACGAGGCACACTGGAACGTATGCAGCGCACCACGATCGACCCGCGATGGCAGGACATCGATGTCATCGAGCGGCTGGTGCGGGAGTCCCGGACGGTGGCGGTGGTGGGCCTGTCCGCCGATCCGCGCCGGCCCAGCCACGGCGTGGCCGGCTACCTGCGGGCCAGCGGGCTGGTGGTGCTGCCGGTGAACCCGAGACTGGACACCTGGCACGGCCTCACCGCCTACCCGTCGCTGGCGGCGCTGCCCGGTCCGCCGGACATCGTGGACGTGTTCCGGCGGCCGGAGTTCGCACCGGACGTCGCCGAGCAGGCCGTGGCCGCCGGCGCGGGGGCGCTGTGGCTGCAGTTGGGGGTGCTCAGTGAGCGGGCGGCCCGGATCGCCGCCGAGGGCGGGCTGGACGTGGTCATGGACCGGTGTCTGGCCGTGGAGCACCGTGAGGTCGTCGGCTGGAGTTGACCGGGGTAACACTGTGTTGACAGCCACAGAGCAGCGCCAGAAACCTACGGTCCCGTAGCCTGACAGGCGTGCCAGCAGCGATGATGACCCCACCGCCTGCCCAGATTACGAAGCCCCGGATGCGCGGGGTGATCCACTACTGGTCGTTTCTCGTGTCGGTCGCCACCGGCGCGGCGTTGATCTCCCTGGCCGCCGCGACCGTGTCGGCCAAGGCCGCGATCGCCACGTCGATCTACGGCGTGACGGTCCTCGCGATGTTCGGCGTCAGCGCCCTCTACCACCGCCGGTGGTGGGTCAGCCTGCGGGTGCGGGCCTGGATGAAGCGCCTCGACCACTCGATGATCTTCCTGTTCATCGCCGGGACGTACACCCCGTTCATGCTGCTGTCGATGCCGCCCGCCACCGGCTACGTGGTCCTCACCATCGTCTGGTGCGGCGCCCTCCTCGGCGTGGCCCTCAAACTCTTCTGGCCCCACGCCCCCCGCTGGCTCGGCACCCCCATCTACATCGCCCTGGGCTGGGTGGCCGTCTTCGTCCTCCCGGACCTCCTCCACCACGCCGGCCCCGCCGCCCTCGTCCTCCTCCTCACCGGCGGCCTCTTCTACACCCTCGGCGCCATCTTCTACGCCACCCGCTGGCCCAACCCCTGGCCCCAAGTCTTCGGCCACCACGAGTTCTTCCACGCCGCCACAGTCCTGGCCGCCATCACCCACTACATCGCGATCTGGCTGGCCATGTACCCCTAGCTGCGGCTTTACACCCCGGGTGCTCTCCCAGGCCGTCATCAGGCCGTCCCCTCAACACGACGCCCCCTCGGTCGGCACCAGGTCCAGATATTGCCGTCGACGGTCTGGAAGGCTGGCCGATGTCTTGTCGGCGACGGGGAGAGCTTTGAATGAGCCTGGCGGACTACGACCTTGTGCCCACGCAACTGGTTCGGCGATGGGCGAAGCGCTGGGAGTTCCAGCCGACCTGGCAAGGGATGGCGAGGGCGGCCGAGGACCGCAAGCACTTCCCTGACGGCCATCGCTTCCCCGGCGACGCCGATGAAGAGCGACTGGCCATTGCGCGGTGCCGCGAGGCGTGGTCGGAACTCACGGGCGCTCCGCGACCCAGACCTCCAGTCCAGGTGGTTATCACCTACCGCCTTCGCTTCGACGACGGAGACGGCAGTCGCATTGACACACCTGTGCGGCCCGACTTGGAGGACTGCTCGGAGGAGTTCGGCGGAGAACACTGGCATTCCGAGCCGTTCGGTGCTCGGTTTGCGACTCCGCCGCTCGGGTGGGCCCACTGGTATCTGACAGCGGGGCGGTACGGCTGGCGCCGCTTGGAGCCGCTCATCACCAAATCCGTTCATCGCTACCCCCTCAACACGCTCGGCGGGCTCCTCATCACAGCCCCGGATTTCTCCTGGGTGTGGCATCCCTACGACGGCGGCTCGTTGGTCCTCAATCAGGCCGAGCAACTGCCGTAAGCGGGGCAGGAATGTTCATCGCGCGACGTACCCCTAGCTGCGGCTTACCCCGGCGTATCCCTCCAAGGCCGTCATCAGGCCGCCTGGTCACTCTCGGCCAGAAAGGCGTCGATCGCCTTGCGCGTTCGCTCGTGGCTGGTAGGCAGCAGATGCGTGTAGACCCGCAGCGTCAAGCGCGCCGCCGGTGGCGGCGCGGTGGGCCTGTTGCGCTGGCACCGGGGTAAGCATCCATCGCGGCACACGGCCGGCTGCCGCTTCGCTCACGCCGGCCGGGCCGCGCGGCGCGGCCCCGTTGGGCGCAGGTGGCGCCGCCACCGGCGGCACGACGAGCGACTGCGCCACTGGCAGGACACAGGCGGGGCGGGAGCGACCAAGCAGGGCCGGCCGCAGCTCGACCAGCCCGCCCAGCCGGCGACGCAGCCGGGACACCTGGGACTGCAGCGCGTTCCCAGCGTCACCCGGGGGATGTTCGCCGTACAACCCGTTGACCAGCCGCGCGAGGCCGACGTCCTGCCCGGCGTCGAGCAGCAGCAGCGCCAGCAGAGCGCGCTGCCGAGGCCCGCCGACGTCGAGCGGGTCGCCACCGGCCGAGCGAACCTCGAGCGGACCCCGTCGCGATGGTCAGACGTGCTGGTCGATGAGGATCGGGTTGCCGTCGGGATCGACGATCAGGAAGCTGGCCGGGCCGGTGGGCGCGGCCTCCGTGGCGGTGACCGACTCGATGCCCTGCTCGTGCAGGCGCTGCTTGAGCTCGCGGACGTCGGTGAAGGCCGCCAACGGCGCGCCCTCGGCATCCCAGCCGGGGTTGAAGGTCAGCACGTTCCGCTCGAACAAGCCATGGAACAGGCCGATGGTCGTGGTCCCGTTGCGCATGATCTGGACGCGTTGCCCGTCGCCGCCGGCCGGCTCGAATCCCAGCGCCGTGTAGAAGTCCCGTGCCGCCGCCATGTCCTTGACGGCGAGACTGACGGAGAAGTTGCCCAGGTTCATGTCCATCCTTACTCCTTTGATGCCCTGTTCTGCGGCCACCGGGACGACGCCCGAGCGCCACATCGGACGGAGCCTAGGCTGGGCCGGTGGCAGCAGACTTGCCTAATCTTGCGCGGTTCGACTACGTCGATCGGATCAACCTGGCGATCGACCATGCGGTACGGAATCTGGCGGAGCCGCTGCGGCTGGCGGACCTGGCCTCGGCCGCGGCGTTCTCGCCCTACCACTTCCATCGCATCTTCAGCGCGCTCATGGGTGAGACGGTGCTGACGTTCGTCAAACGGGTGCGGCTGGAGCGCGCCCTGTTCCTGATGTCGCACCGGAGGGACCTGTCGTTCACACAGGTCGCGCAGGCCTGCGGGTTCACGTCCAGTTCGGACTTCTCGCGCAGTTTCCGCGCCCGGTACGGAGTCTCACCGCGTGGCCTCGACATCGACCGGTTTCGTTCGCAGCGGCGTGCGGACCTGCTGCAGACCCTGGAACCGCAGGAACGGCATCGGCTCCGGAGTCCGGCTCCCGGCGGGGACCCGGCCGAGTTCACGGTGCGCCTCCGTCGGGTTCCCGGCCGCCGAGTCGCCTACATCCGCGTGTTCCGCCCGTACGACGGTGGCGTCCCGGCCGCCGCCGAACGCCTCGTCGCCTGGGCGCAGGCGCGTGGACTCGCCGACGGCCAATGGCTCGGTTATCAGTGGGAGGACCCCGAAACGGTGCCGCCGGAGTTGTGCCGCTACGACGTGGGCCTGGAGGTGCCACCGGACCGCACCGGCGACGGCGAGGTCAGCATGACCACGTTCCCCGCCATGACGCTGGCCGAGGTCGATGTCGCCGGCACGATCGACGACGAACTGCGCGTGCTGCGCTGGCTGTACCAGACCTGGCTCCCGGCCAGCGGGTTCGTCCCCGCTCACCAGCCTTGCTTCGAGGCCTGGCACGGCCGGCCGTTCGCCGGTGACGGCGGCGAGATCCGGTTACGCGTGCAACTCCCCGTCGTCGCCCCAGGAGCGCGTTTCCACACATGAGAAACCCCGCCAGCCGTTCGGCTGGCGGGGTTCGCACGGTTCGGTTCTCAGCCCTGCTGCGGGTATCCGCCGGGCGGGGTACCGGGGTGCTGCGGCCCGGGCGGCGGGAACTGGCCGGGCTGCGGCTGGTACTGGGTCTGGCCGTACTGGCCGGGCGGCGGCGGGAACTGCTGCCCGGGCGGCGGGCCGCCCTCTGATCGTTTAACACCGGGCCGCCGGCATCAAGGGCGCCTGGCGGCGTCGCACGCGATGGCTTCGCCACCCTTGACACCGACGACCCGGCGCTAACGGGCGGCAAGGGCGAGGGGGACGGCGGCGAGTAGGAGCCGCTTCTCCACCTGATCTTGTCGGCCCATCGGATGTGTTGGGGTGAGTCAGAGCCGGCGGCCCAGGCCGAACCAGCTCGTCTCCTGGACTCGGGCACAGTGCGGTGCCTGCGTGACGCGGTGCGCGAACAGGCCGGGCGGCAACGACGGCCAGGCCGTCTCCAGGCCGTCAGGTGCCGGGTAGCGGGGAAGAATCCGCGAGTACTGGCGATACGTGTTGGGCCTGGTAGACGGCCTGATCTGGGGTATGTCGGCTGGTCAGGGATGGGCAGAGGTCATTTCATCGCGATCTGGCTCGCCATGTACCCCTAGGCCGACCCCACCGTCAGCACGATGCCGACAACAGCACCAATCGTCGCTTGGCGTCGTCGGTCCACATGATGGCGCGATAGGTCTCTCCGTCCGCGTTGGCCGGCACCCACGCCGTGCTGCCATCGTCGAAGTGACCGGCCACGTTGTCTGCCCAGTAGACGCGCCGAGCAGCGATATCCATCCACTGCAGATCGGAGGGGCCGCTGCGCTCAACCGCGACCACCGTCGAGGCGCGCAGGACGAAACTCCGCGCGACCTTCTCGGCGAGCCATTGCGGTCGGCACCGGGTCCAGGTAGTGCCGTCGGCATCGACCCAGCTCTGCCGGCCGGGTCGCCACGTCAGCTCCTCCACGAACCGATCGTGCCAGGCGAGCAGGCCGGCAGCTCCGCTCGACGAAGCGGGCAGGCCAGGGACGGCCAGGCGGCATTAACAACAACGGCGGGCCGCCGGGCGGCCGCGAAGCGGCCGGCCGGCGGCGCGCTGTTGTGTCTGGGTGGGTGGGCAGGACTTGCTCGGGTCTTTGGTCAATCGCGGTCGCGGCCGTCCAGTTCGGTTCGGGCGCGGGTCCAGCGGGTGGGGAGGGACAGGGCGGTGAGGTCGGTTTCGGGGAGGGTGAGGGCGGCGGCGGGGAGCAGCGAGTTGAGCTGCTCGGCGGTGTTGGCGCCGATGATCGGCGCGGTGACCCAGGGTTGGGCGAGCAGCCACGCGAGGGCTACCTGGGCGGGGGTTGCGCTGTGCGAGGAGGCGACGGCGTCCAGGGTGTCGATGAGGGTCCAGTTCTCCTCGGTCATGCGGGGCTTCATGTCGGCCGCGCGCCGGCTTTGCGGCAAAGGGGCGTCGCGTCGGTACTTCCCGGTGAGGAAGCCGCCGGCCAGCGGGCTGTACGGGAGCACGGCGATGCCGTACGCCTGGCAGGCGGGCGCGAGTTCGCGTTCGAAGTTGGCGCGGGTCGGGGCGGCGAGGCTGTACTCGGGCTGAATGCTGGCAAAGCGTTCCAGGGCTTTGACGTCGCTGGTCCAGAGGGATTCCATGAGCCGCCAGGCGCTGTAGTTGGAGCAGCCGATGTAGCGGACCAGGCCGCGCCGGACCAGGTCGGTGAAGGCCGACAGCGTCTCCTCGATGGGGGTGTGCGGGTCGATGTAGTGGGCCTGGTAGAGGTCGATATGGTCCACGCCGAGCCGCCGCAGGCTGTCCTCGCAGGCGCGCAGGATCCACGACCGGGACAGGCCTTCGCGCTGGTGGCGGGTGCGCCGGCCCTCGGAGAACCCCACGCCCATCGGCGCCCGGACCTTGGTGGCGATCACCATGTCGTCCCGGTTGCCCCGGGCGGCGAGCCAGCGGCCGATGATCTCCTCGGCAACGCCGCCCGGGTTGTCGTCGGACCAGGCCGTGTAGCAGTCCGCGGTGTCGATGAACGTGCCGCCCCACTCGGCGTAGGCGTCCAGCACGGCGAACGAGTTCTCCTCGTCGGTGGTCCAGCCGAACTGCATCGTGCCGAGAGCCAGCGGCGGGACGTGCAGGCCGGTGCTGCCGAGACGCCGGTACGTGGCGGGCTGTGTCGTCATGACGCCGACGTTAGGACCTGGAGCGCACTCCAGCTCAACCCTCTTACAGCTCCGGTCCCCGGGACCACAGGTCGTCGACCTTGGACATGGCCTCCCGCAGGTCGGCCAGCCAGGTCTCGGCGTGCTCACCGACCAGCCGGACCGCCCAGGCCAGGGCCTCGGACCGGGACCGGGCGACGCCGCTGTCGACCAGGGTGTCCAGGATCAGCCGTTCGGACTGCCGCAGCCGGGTCATCACCGGAACCGAGTGCGTGGTGAACAACTGCTCGGTGCCGCCGATCCGGGCCCCCCAGGCGACCTTGCGCCGGTAGCGGTGCTCGGCCTGCCGGGCGATCTCGATGCGCTCGTCCCTGGTGTCCTCGCGGAACCGGCTGATCCGGCCGGCCTCGCCCGCGGCGCGCGAGGCGTCATCGGCGAACTCGCCCTCCAGCGGCGGCAGCGCGCCGACGATGATGATCTCTTCCCGGTCCACCGTGACCCGCGGGTTCTCCACGAACCAGCCGTCCGGTAACCGGCCCGCGAACCAGGCCGCCGCGTCGTCGGCGGACGGCAGGTCGGCCTGCTGCCAGCCGCCCCGCCCCCGGTGTCCACTCCAACCATGTCCCCGCATGACGATCCTCCAAGTGAATTACATAATTACACCACTACCGAAGTTACGCCGCTAGTACGGCAGGCGGGTACTGGTTCACTCGGAGCGGAACGGACGGCTCAGCGGGCCAGGGCGGCGGTCAGCTCGGCGGCCGAGGTGACCGGCCGGTCGCAGACGTAGCCGCGGCACACGTAGGCGGCCGGCGCGCCGTCGACCAGCGGACGATCGGCCAGCAGCGGCACGCCGGAGGTGTGCGGCGGGCCGATGACCACCACGGAGCCGCCGGGCGCGGCGGTGATCGCGGCCGCCCGCAGCTCCTCGGTCCGGGGGTCGTCCGGGGCGCCGACCAGAGCCACCTGCAGCGGCCCGCGGATCAGCGCCTCGGCCACGGAGAGCCAGTGCCCGGCGAACCGGGGCACCCGGGCGGCGAGCAGGCCGGCCCTGGCCACCGCGCTCTCGGCCGCGGACCGGTAGCGGTCCGCGCGGTCCGGCCCGGCCAGCGCCGCGCCGAGCAGCAGCGCCCCGGCGATCGCCGACGAGCCGGACGGGCTCGCGTTGTCCCCGATGTCCGACGGACGCCACACCAGCGCGTCGGCGTCGTCGGCGGTGTCGTGGAACGCCCCGGGCACGTCGCCGGCGAAGTGGTCGAGCGCGGTGTCCAGCAACCCGGTCGCCACCTCCAGCCAGCGCGGGTTCCCGGTAGCGGCGTGCAGCACCAGCAGACCCTCGGCCAGGCAGCCGTAGTCCTCCAGCACCCCGCCTGCCGAGCCGACCACGTCGTCCCGGGAGGCCCGGCGCAGCCGACCGTCGACCAGATGCAGCGACACGACCAACTCGGCGGCGGCGCCCGCGGCGTCCAGCCAGCGCGGGTCGCCGAGCACCACGCCGGCCTC
>NZ_DASTBH010000258.1:0-10694 GCF_035712165.1 Actinophytocola sp.
CGTTCGGGGCGATGCGGATCAGCCGGTTGTCCGTCGCCGTGGTGATGTAGGCGAACACCAGCCGGTCCTCGAGGTAGTTCGGCGACAGGGCGAGCCCGGTCAGCCCGCCGTCCGTGCCGGCGTCGACGGCCAGGGTGGCCACCACGGCCACCGGGAAGTTCTTCCGGACCCGCACGATGCGCCCGGTGCTGCGCTCGGCGACCAGGGCGATCGGGTCCGAGCCGTCGCCGGGCAGCGCGGCGACCGCGGACACCGGGCTCAGGCAGGTGCCGATGACCGCGGGGTGGTAGTCGGTGCAGCCGTCCGGTGGAGGGACCGAGGTGGGCGCCTGCTGTGGCGCAGGACCGCCCTCGCCGCCCACGCCGCCCTCGCCGGGCACCTGCGGCTGCGGCGCGGCCTGCGGCACCATCGACTCCGGCGGCCGCCAGCTCTCCGGCGGCGGCTGTGGGGTGAATGTCGTGCAGCCGGACAGGACCAGGCTGCCGATGAGGCAGCCGGCCAGCAGGATCCGTCGCCCCGACATGACTGCCAGGCTAGGCAGCCCGACGTGCGGATAGTGTGAGCCTCATGGCGATCACCGTCCTCATACCGGACGACTTCGGGATGACCGCCCTCGCCGGCCTGGACGGCGTCGACCTGGTGCGCTACGACCTCGCCGAACCCCTGCCGCAGGCGGCCGCCCGGGCCGAGGTGCTGGTGCCGGGCTTCCTGGCGCAGAAGAACACCGTGCGGCTCCTGCCGCAGCTGCCCAACCTGCGGCTGATCCAGCTGCTGTCGGCGGGAGCGGAGCTGTGGACCGGCCGGGTGCCGGATGGGGTGATGCTGTCGGTCTGCCGGGGTGCGCACGGCGGCAGCACGGCGGAGTGGGTGATCGGCGTGCTGCTGTCCATCTACCGTGAGCTGCGCGAGTTCGAGGCCAACCGGGCGGAGCAGCGCTGGCACCAGCACATGACCGAAACGCTGCAGGACAAGCGGGTGCTGGTGCTCGGCGCCGGTGACCTCGGCCGGGAGCTCAAGCGCCGGCTGGACACCTTCGACGCGCACACCACGCTGGTCGGCACCCGGGCCCGGGACGGCGTGCGAGGCCGCGACGAGCTGCCGGAGCTACTGCCCGAGCACGACGCGGTGGTGCTGATGGTGCCGGTGACGCCGGCCACCACCGGGCTGGTGGACGCCGCCTTCCTGGCCCGGATGCCCGACCGGGCCGTGCTGGTCAACGCCGCCCGCGGGGTGGTGGTGGATACCGACGCCCTGCTCGCCGAGCTGCGCTCCGGCCGGCTGCGCGCGGCGCTGGACGTCACCGACCCGGAGCCGCTGCCGGCCGGTCATCCACTGTGGACGGCGCCGGGCCTGCTGCTGACGTCGCACGTCGCCGGCAGTGTGACCGGCTTCCACAAGCGCGCCTACACCGTCGCCGCCGCCGAGATCGCCCGGTTCGTCGCCGGCAAGGAACCGGAAAACCTGGTCACCGGTGAATATTGAGCTAACCTGCCCTGCGTGACTACCGACGACGATCGCCCCCGGCACGCGGGCGACTTCTCAGACAGCGGGGTCTACGCGCCCGGGTCCGGTTACCGGAGCGGTTCGTCGGGGCTGTTCGACGAGAGCGGCTACACCAGCGGCGACACGACCACCGTGCTGACCACGCCGCAGCCCTACGACGCGACGACCGAGGAACTGGGCCAGCGGCCGGCTGCCCGCTGGCACGCCGGCGCCGACCTGGGCCTGCTGGTGCTGCGCCTGGTGGTCGGCGCGCTGCTGGCCGGCCACGGTCTGCAGGTGCTGTTCGGCTGGTTCCAGGGCGCGGGGATCGGCGGCACCGCCGACGCGCTCGCGGCGGCCGGGTTCACCAACACCACCATGCTGGCCTGGGCGACCGGGCTGGCCGAACTGGTCGGCGGGACGTTCCTGGTGCTGGGCCTGTTCACGCCGTTCGGCGCCGCCGCGGTGCTGTTCGTGCTGACCACCATGGCCTGGGTCCGCTTCGACAGCGGCGTGTTCGCCGGCAACATCGAGTTGGAAGCCGTCTACGGCGCCGCCGTGTTCGCCATCCTCTTCGCCGGCCCGGGCCGCATCTCCCTGGACCGTCCCACTCCCTGGTACCGGCACGCGCCGGCCTACGGCTTCCTGTTCCTCATCCTCGCCGCCGGGGCCGCCACCGTCACGCTCATCTTCCTGCGCTGATCGGAAGGCTTTCCCACGCAGGTCAGGGGACCTGGCGGACGGCGCCGGTCGAGGCGTCGGTGGTGAGGGCGGCGTAGGCGCGCAGGGCGGCGGAGACGGGGCGGACCCGGTCGACCGGTTGCCAGGGGCGCTCGCTCGCCTCCATCTTGGCCCGGCGTTCGGCCAGGACCGCCGGGTCGACCAGCAGTTCGAGCCTGCGCTCGTGCACGTCGATGAGGATCTGGTCGCCGTCCTGGACCAGGGCGATGGTGCCGCCGCCGGCGGCCTCGGGGGCGACGTGGCCGATGGACAGGCCCGAGGTGCCGCCGGAGAAGCGGCCGTCGGTGACCAGGGCGCACTTCTTGCCAAGGCCGGCGCCCTTGAGGAACGCGGTGGGGTGCAACATCTCCTGCATGCCGGGGCCGCCGGCCGGTCCCTCGTAACGGACCACGAGCACCTCGCCGGGCTGGATCTGCTTGCCCAGGATGACCGACACGGCCTGCTCCTGGCTCTCCACCACCCGCGCCGGGCCCTGGAACCGGAACAGCTCCTCGTCGATCCCGGCCGCCTTGATCACCGCGCCGTTCTCGGCCAGGTTGCCGCGCAGCACCGCGAGCCCGCCCTCGGCGGTGTAGGCGTGCTCGGCGTCCCGGATGCAGCCACCGGTCGCGTCGGTGTCCACTGTGGACCAGCGGTTCGTGGTGGAGAACGCCTTGGTGGTCCGCACCCCGCCGGGCGCGGCGTGGAAGAGCTCCAGCGCCGCCTCGGACGTCGACCCGGAGCGAATGTCCCATTCGGACAGCCAGGCGGACAGGTTCGGGCTGTGCACGCTGTGCACCGACCGGTCCAGTTTCCCGGCCCGGTCCAGCTCGCCGAGGATGGCCGGGATGCCGCCGGCCCGGTGCACGTCTTCCATGTGGTAGTCGGAGTTCGGCGACACCTTGCACAGGCACGGCACTCGCCGGCTGGTCGCGTCGATGTCGGCGAGGGTGAAGTCGACCTCGCCCTCCCGCGCGGCGGCGAGGATGTGCAGCACGGTGTTCGTGGACCCGCCCATCGCCATGTCCAGCGCCATCGCGTTCTCGAACGCGGCTTTGGTGGCGATCGAACGCGGCAGCGCCGCCGCGTCGTCCTCGGCGTACCACCGCCGGGCCAATTCGACCACCGTGGTTCCGGCGCGGGTGAACAGATCCCGGCGCGCGGCATGCGTGGCCAGGGTGGATCCGTTGCCGGGCAAGGCAAGCCCGAGCGCCTCGGTCAGGCAGTTCATTGAGTTCGCGGTGAACATGCCCGAGCACGACCCGCAGGTGGGGCAGGCCGAGCGTTCCACCTCGGTCAGCCCGATGTCGTCGACGGACGGGCTGGCCGACGCCGCGATCGCGGTGATCAGGTCGGTCGGGGCGTGCGCCACCCCGTCCACCACCACGGCTTTGCCCGCCTCCATCGGTCCGCCGGAGACGAACACGGTCGGGATGTTGAGCCGCATGGTGGCGTTGAGCATGCCCGGGGTGATCTTGTCGCAGTTCGAGATGCACACCAGAGCGTCGGCGGTGTGTGCGTTGACCATGTACTCCACCGAGTCGGCGATGATCTCCCGGGAGGGCAGCGAGTAGAGCATTCCGCCGTGCCCCATGGCGATTCCGTCGTCCACGGCGATGGTGTGGAACTCCCGGGGCACCCCGCCGGCCGCGCGCACCGCCTCGGCCACGACGTCGCCGAGGTCGCGCAGGTGCACGTGGCCCGGCACGAACTGGGTGTAGGAGTTGGCGATCGCCACGATGGGTTTGCCGAAGTCGGACTCGGTCATGCCGGTGGCTCGCCACAACGCGCGCGCCCCCGCGGCATTGCGGCCGTGGGTGGTGGTTCGGGACCGGAGCGCTGGCATGGCTCCTCCTATGGGGACAGCTCGGGAGTTCTCAGGGTACGTCGCCGGATCCGTGCGGGCTCGCCGCGAGCGGATCGTCCAGCCGGCCTCCGCTGATCAGGGCGAGGGCGGACAGATGGCGGGTTCGCACGTTGGGCAGCGCGACCTCGGTGTCGTCGCGGAGCACCGCGCGCACTCCGGACCTGCGGGTCAGGCGCAGGCCTTTGAGTGTGGACCACGGCAGCGCACGGCTGGTGAACACGTGCCGCACCGTGAGACCGTCCGGGCTCGCCGTGGTGCGAACCCGCAGCACCCATACGATCAGGGCGACCGGAATGACGTAGATGATGTACAGGCCCGGGGCGCCGAAGGCGAACGGCGTCGCGCCGACGGCCAGCAACAGCGCGGCCAGCACGGCGGTCCCCGGCACCCGGAAGACCAGCCGGCTCGGTACCTGCGGTTCTGCCACGGGGCAATCGTCGCACATTCCACCATCCGGGATGGCCGTCCCAGAATAGTTGACGGGTAACTGTGAACGCACTAACTTCAACGGCGTGCCCATGCAGACCGGTCTCGTACTTCTCCAGCGCGTTCGACGCTGAGAAGTCCGGCTGCGTCGAACGCGCGACCCTCGTACGACCTACCCAGGTCGACGAGGGTTTTTCTTTGCCCGAGCGAAAAAGACCGCCACGAAACTCCGACCCACGAGGCAGAAGATGACCAGCGCGACATCGCGACCCGCCCCGGTCGCCGCAACGCCGGGGCCGAAAGCGCCCGCTACACCCAGTGCCCGGCCCAAACCAGCCCCGCCGGCCGGGACACCCGTTCGTGTGACAGGGGCGCAGTCGCTGGTCCGGTCGCTCGAGGCGATCGGCGTCGAGGTGGTCTTCGGCATTCCGGGCGGGACGATCCTGCCCGCCTACGACCCGCTGCTGGACTCGACCCGGCTGCGGCACGTGCTGGTCCGGCACGAGCAGGGCGCCGGGCACGCGGCCAGCGGCTACGCGCACGCCACCGGCAAGGTCGGGGTGTGCATGGCGACCTCGGGTCCGGGGGCGACCAACCTGGTCACGCCGCTGGCCGACGCGTGCATGGACTCGGTGCCGGTGGTCGCCATCACCGGCCAGCAGTCCCGCGCGCTGATCGGCACCGACGCCTTCCAGGAGGCGGACATCTGCGGCATCACGCTGCCCATCACCAAGCACAACTACCTCGTCACCGACCCCGCGGAGATCCCGAGGGTGATCGCGGAGGCCTTCCATCTGGCCAGCACCGGCCGACCCGGCCCGGTACTGGTGGACATTCCCAAGGACGTGCTGCAGGAGGTCACCTCCTTCTCGTGGCCGCCCGAGCTGCGGCTGCCCGGCTACAAGCCGACCACCCGGCCGCACGGCAAGCAGGTGCGCGAGGCCGCGAAGCTGATCGCCGCGGCGCACCGCCCGGTGCTCTACGTCGGCGGCGGCGTGATCAAGGCCAAGGCCACCGCCGAACTGCTGGCGCTGGCCGAGCTGACCGGGATCCCGGTGGTCACCACGCTGATGGCGCGCGGCGCGTTCCCCGACTCGCATCAGCTCAACCTCGGGATGCCGGGCATGCACGGCACGGTGGCCGCGGTGGCCGCGATGCAGCGCGCCGACCTGCTGATCGCCCTCGGCGCCCGGTTCGACGACCGGGTGACCGGCCAGTTGGCCACGTTCGCGCCGGACGCGCAGGTGGTGCACGCCGACATCGACCCGGCCGAGATCTCCAAGAACCGCAAGGCCGACGTGCCGATCGTGGGGGACTGCCGGGAGATCCTGGTCGAGCTGATCGCCGCGGTGCGCTCCGAGCAGGCCGACGGCAGGACCACCGACCTCGGCGGCTGGTGGGAGCTCCTGGACGGCTGGCGCAAGACCTACCCGCTGGGCTACGAGTGGCCGACCGACGGCACGCTGTCCCCGCAGTACGTGATCGAGCGGATCGGCAAGATCGCCGGACCGGACGCGATCTACACCGCGGGGGTCGGGCAGCACCAGATGTGGGCCGCACAGTTCATCTCCTACGAGCGGCCGGGCACCTGGATCAACTCCGGCGGCCTCGGCACGATGGGCTACGCGGTGCCGGCCGCGATGGGCGCCAAGTTCGGCCAGCCGGACAAGGTGGTCTGGGCGATCGACGGCGACGGCTGTTTCCAGATGACCAACCAGGAGCTGGCCACCTGCGCCATCGAGGGCGCGCCGATCAAGGTCGCCGTGATCAACAACGGCAACCTGGGCATGGTTCGGCAGTGGCAGAACCTCTTCTACTCCGAGCGGTACTCGCAGACCGACCTCGGCACGCACAAGCACCGGATCCCGGACTTCACCCTGCTCGCCGAGGCGCTGGGCTGCGCCGGGCTGCGCTGCGAGTCGCGGGACGACGTGGACGCGGTCATCCACCGTGCCATGGAGATCAACGACCGGCCGGTGGTGGTCGACTTCGTGGTCGGCAAGGACGCCCAGGTGTGGCCGATGGTCGCCGCGGGCACCGGAAACGACCACATCATGGCCGCCCGCGGCATCCGCCCGCTGTTCGACGAGGACTGAGCCCATGAGTACGCACACCCTGAGCGTTCTGGTCGAGAACAAGCCCGGTGTCCTGGCCCGGGTGGCCGGGCTGTTCTCCCGGCGCGGCTTCAACATCGAGTCGCTGGCGGTCGGTCCCACCGAGCACGTCGACATCTCCCGGATGACGATCGTGGTCGCGGTCGCCGACCAGCCGCTGGAGCAGGTCACCAAGCAGCTCAACAAGCTGGTCAACGTGATCAAGATCGTCGAGCTGGAACCGGGCATCTCGGTGCAGCGGGAGCTGTTGCTGGTCAAGGTTCGCGCCGACGCGACCGTGCGCAGCCAGGTCCTGGAGACCGTGCAGCTCTTCCGGGCCAAGGTGGTCGACGTCTCGCCGGAGGCGCTGACCATCGAGGCCACCGGCACCGCCGACAAGCTCGAGGCGCTGCTGCGCATGCTCGAGCCGTACGGTGTGCGCGAGATGGTCCAGTCCGGCATGGTCGCCATCGGCCGCGGTCCCCGATCCATCACCGCGACCGGCGTGCGCTGACCCCACTAGTTTTCGTCCCCTTGAGAGGAAGTACACGAGAGCATGGCAGTCGAGATCTTCTACGACGATGACGCGGACCTGAGCGTCATCCAGGGCCGCAAGGTCGCCGTGATCGGCTATGGCAGCCAGGGTCACGCGCACGCGCTGAGCCTGCGCGACTCCGGTGTGGACGTCCGAATCGGACTTCCGGAGGCCTCGAAGTCCCGCGCCAAGGCCGAAGAGGAAGGGCTGCGGGTGCTCACCCCGGCGCAGGCCGCCGCCGAGGCCGACGTGATCATGATCCTGGCGCCGGACACCAAGCAGCGCACCATCTACTCCGAGGACGTCGCCCCCAACCTCAAGGCGGGCGACGCGCTGTTCTTCGGCCACGGGTTCAACATCCGCTACGGCCTGATCACCCCGCCGTCCAATGTGGACGTCGCGATGGTCGCCCCGAAGGGTCCAGGGCACCTGGTACGCCGGCAGTTCGTGGACGGCAAGGGCGTGCCCTGCCTGATCGCGGTGGAGCAGGACCCCTCGGGCAACGCCACGGCGCTCGCCCTGTCCTACGCCAAGGGCATCGGCGGCACCCGGGCCGGCGTGATCAAGACGACGTTCACCGAGGAGACCGAGACCGACCTGTTCGGCGAGCAGGTGGTGCTCTGCGGCGGCACCACGGCGCTGGTCCAGGCCGGGTTCGAGACGCTGGTGGAGGCCGGCTACGCGCCCGAGGTGGCCTACTTCGAGTGCCTGCACGAGCTCAAGCTGATCGTGGACCTGATGTACGAGGGCGGGATCGCGCGCATGCGGTACTCGGTCTCCGACACCGCCGAGTACGGCGACGTGACCCGCGGGCCGCGGGTGATCACCGACTCGGTCAAGGACGAGATGCGCAAGATCCTCGGCGAGATCCGGGACGGCTCGTTCGCCAAGGAGTGGGTGGCCGAGGACGACGCCGGCCGGCGCAACTTCGCCAAGCTGCAGCAGGCGGGCGAGCAGCACCCCATCGAAGAGGTGGGCCGGAAACTGCGTGGGCTAATGTCTTGGGTCGATCGCCCGATCACCGAGACCGCATGAGAGGACACGATGAGCGACGAGCAGTCGCGAACCAGCGCGCCGATCCACGACGACAAGGCGCATGTCCGGGGCCACCTTGATCTGACGAACGCGGAGTGGCAGCGGGCGGCCGAGCCGGACGCCGACCCGGACGGCGAGTACGTCGAGATCGCCTTCGTGCCGCACACCGACGGCAAGACCTACATCGCCATGCGCAACTCGAAGTACACCGGTCCCGACGACACCGTCCTGGTGTTCACCGAGTCGGAGTGGGACGCCTTCGTCGAAGGTGCCAAGGCCGGTGAGTTCGACGAACCGTGGTGAGGTATAAAGACACATTTCTTGCCGCCAGGTGTGCCAGCGTTGGAGCGTAGAGGTGCTGAATCGCATGAGGCGCGCGGCCCGCGGCCGCGCCCGCCAAGCCGTTAACGTCGTCGCTGACCTGTATGTACGCCAGGTCCGCACCGCGATCCGGGAAGAGGTCGACCGGGCCATCGATGCCACCCGGGCAGAGGTGGAGCGGCTCGGCCGGCTGATCGGAGAGGTGGAGTTCCGGGCCCGCCGGGACATCCACGCCGTCGGCGAGCGCGACGCCGCGCTGGCCAGCGCGCGGTTCGCCTGGGAGCACATGCCGACCTCGCCGACGTTCCCGGAGCCGCTGGAGACGCTGCGGTACGCGCTGACCCTGGTCGAGAAGGACGGCATGGTCCTGGAGTTCGGCGTGTACAGCGGCAAGACCCTGCGCGTCATCGCCGAGGCGCGGGACGGCAAGCAGGTGTACGGCTTCGACTCCTGGCAGGGCCTGCCGGAGGCGTGGCGGCCCAACATCGGCGCCGGGTCGTTCACCGCGCCCGAGATGCCCGATGTCGAGGGCGCCGAACTGATCGACGGCTGGTTCGAGGACAGCCTGCCGCCGTTCCTCGAGACGCACCCCGGCCCGGTGGCCATGGTGCACATCGACTGCGACCTGTACTCCTCGACGAAGACGGTGCTCGACCACGTCGGGCCTCGGCTGCAGCCGGGCACCGTCATCGTGTTCGACGAGTACTTCAACTATCCCGGCTGGCAGGACCACGAGCACAAGGCGTGGATGGAGTTCGTCGAGCGCACCGGCATCGAGTTCACGTGGGAGTCCTACACCTCCAACGACGAGCAGGTCGTGGTGCGGGTCACCAGCCTCGGCCCGGACGGTGGGCCGGCCGGGTCCTGACGGCCGCGTCGGACGACGGGCCGGTTGGGCGCTGGCCGGTACAGGCGCGCTTGCGTCCCGATCGGTGATCCGTATCGTCTGCCTCACCATCGGCCCGGCCTGGCCGGTCCGCCTTCTACACTGCTGGCTGCCGCGTCCGGTTACACCGCCGTAATCCCGGTCGACAACAACCCGAGACTGCTGGAGCCCCGCCGTGAGCCTGCCGAGCCGCCCTGTCGTTCTCATCGCCGAGAAGCTGGCCCCCTCCGTCCTCGACGTCTTCGGTGACGAGGTCGAGGTGCGCCATGTGGACGGCACCGACCGGCCCGCGTTACTGGCGGCGGTCGCCGACGCCGACGCGCTGCTGGTCCGGTCCGCCACCCAGGTGGACGCGGAGGTGCTGGCCGCGACGACCAGGCTGAAGGTCGTGGCCAGGGCGGGCGTCGGGCTGGACAACGTCGACGTGCCCCCGGCCACCGAGCGGGGCGTGCTGGTGGTCAACGCGCCCACCTCCAACATCGTCTCGGCCGCCGAGCACGCGGTCGCGCTCCTGCTGGCCGTGGCCCGCCGGGTGCCGGCCGCGGACGCGAGCCTGCGCGGCGGGGAGTGGAAGCGCAGCTCGTTCGGCGGCGTCGAGCTGAGCGGCAAGACCGTCGGTGTGGTCGGGCTGGGCAAGATCGGCCAGCTGTTCGCCCAGCGCATGGCCGCGTTCGGCACCGAGCTGATCGCCTACGACCCGTACGTCTCGGCGGCCCGGGCCGCGCAGCTGGGCATCGACCTGGTCAGCCTGGACGAGCTGCTGGCCAGGGCCGACGTCATCTCCATCCACCTGCCCAAGACCCCCGAGACCAAGGGCCTGATCGGCGCGGACGCGCTGGCCAGGACCAAGCCGGGAGTGCTGATCGTCAACGCGGCGCGGGGCGGTCTGATCGACGAGGCGGCGCTGGCCGACGCGGTTCGCAGCGGTCACGTCGGCGGGGCCGGAATCGACGTCTTCGTCACCGAGCCGACCACCGCCAGCCCGCTGTTCGAGCTGCCCAACGTCGTCGTCACCCCGCACCTGGGCGCGTCGACCGCCGAGGCGCAGGACCGGGCCGGCACCGACGTGGCCCGCTCGGTGCTGCTGGCCCTGCGCGGCGAGTTCGTGCCGGACGCGGTGAACGTGTCCGGCGGCGGTGTGGTCGGCGAGGAGGTGCGGCCGTACCTGCCGCTGACCCAGAAGCTGGGCAAGGTGCTCGCGGCGCTGTCCAACAAGGCTCCCGACTCGATCGCCGTCGACGTGCGCGGTGAACTGTCCACTGAGGACCTTTCGGTGCTGCCGCTGGCCGCGATGCGCGGCGTGTTCTCGGGGATCGTCGAGGATCAGGT
>NZ_DASTBH010000259.1:0-6957 GCF_035712165.1 Actinophytocola sp.
ACCGGCGGGTGCGCGGGGTCTCCGGCGGCGCGCACGGCCAGCCGGGTGCCGCCGGCCCCGGCGACGAACAGCGTCTCGCTCACTTGATCGCGGACATGCTCTTCCACTTCTCCCACGAGAACAGCCAGTCGTTCACGTCGGAGGTGGTGGGCATGTTGGCCTGCGAGCCGGTGACCTCCACCGGGTCGCCGATCAGGGCGCTGTCGAAGAAGGCCTTGGCGTCGGGCTCGAACAGGTTGACGCAGCCGTGCGAGCTGTTCACCTTGCCGATGTTGGCGTGGTTCTCCTCGTTCTCGTGGATGTACTCGCCGTGGTTGGAGATCCGCAGCGACCACTTCTTCTTGACGTTGGTGTAGCCGTACTGCGGGTTGGAGAAGTCGCCGATCGGCTCCTTGCTCATGATGATCATGGTGCCGTTGGGGGTGTTCAGGTTCGGGTCACTGTCCTTGCCGTTGCTCGACGGGTAGGAGGCCACCTGGGAGCCGTCCCGGTACACGACCATCTGGTGGTCCGGCGTGTTGATCTTGGTGACCTGGTTGCGGCCGACGGTGAACTTCGTGGACAGGTCGGACCGGCCGAACGCCCCGTTGCCGTAGGGCACGCCGTAGAGCTTCGCGGTCACCGTCACGGTGATGTTCGCCGGCCAGTACTCCTTGGGCCGCCAGTCGACCTGCCGGTCGGACAGCCATCCCCAGGAGCCCTCGACCTCACCCTTGGACGTGGTGACCGACAGCGCCTTCTGCACCGCCGCCCGGTCCTTCGGCGGGCTGTCGAACTTGAGGCTGATCGGCATGCCGACGCCGACCGTCGCGTTGTCGATCGGGTTGATCGTGGCCCGCACCTGCTTGTCCGGGTTGACCGTGGTGAAGCTGCCCTTCAACTCCGCGGTGCGGGAGTTGGCGTCGGTGGCCTTGGCGGCGTAGGAGTAGCTCTTGCCGTAGCCGAGCGGTTCGGTGTTGGTCCAGCTCAGCTTGTCGTCGGCGAGCTTGCCGGCGACCTCCTTGCCCTCCGGGCTGGTCAGCTTGACCTCGGTCAGGGTGCCGTCGGTGACGGTGATCCGGACCGGCTCACTGACCGCGACGTCCTTGGCGTTCGCCGCCGGCACCGCCGTGATCTTCGCGTTTGCCGGCTGCTGGCCGTCCGGTCCGGTGGCCGTGCCCGCCGTGGTCGAGGTGCACGCGGTGAGCCCCACCAGCATCGCCGCCAGCGCGCCGATCAACCTGGATCGCACGTCAACCTCCGTCTCCACCAACTGTGACACTGCTAACGACGTCCCACCGCGCCGATGGGTTCACCTACGGGTGCAGGATCGCACTGTGCACACCGCAGTCATCACCGGTGCCAGTGCGGGCATCGGAGCAGCCACCGCCCGACACCTCGCCGAAGCCGGGTTCCACGTCGTGCTCGGGGCCCGCCGGATGGACCGGCTCGCGGCCGTCGCCGGAGAGACCGGCGGCACCGCGCTCGAGCTGGACGTGACGGATCCCGGCTCCGTCGCGGCGTTCTGCGAACAGATTCCAGATTGCCACGTGCTGGTGAACAACGCAGGCGGCGCGCTCGGTCTGGAGCCGGTCGTCGACGCCGACGAGGACCACTGGCGCTGGATGTGGGAGGCCAACGTGCTGGGCACGCTGCGCATGACCAAGGCGTTGCTGCCCAAGCTGATCGCCTCCGGCAACGGGCACGTGGTCACTGTGACTTCCGTCGCCGCGGCCGAAACCTACGACAACGGGTCCGGTTACACGGCGGCCAAACACGCCCAGGGCGCCCTGCACCGCACGCTGCGCGGCGAGCACCTGGCGGATCCGGTGCGGTTCACCGAGATCATGCCCGGCATGGTGGAGACCGACTTCTCCGTCACCCGCTTCGACGGCGACGCCGAACGCGCCGCGAAGGTCTACGCCGGCCTCACCCCGCTGACCGCCGACGACGTCGCCGATGTGATCACCTTCGCGGTGACCCGCCCCGCCCACGTGAACCTCGACACCATCGTCCTCAAACCCCGGGCCCAGTACTCCGCAAGCCGCGCCCACCGCGAGTAGCCACCCAGCCACGGCGAGTCATGGCGCGCCCTCTCAGAGCGTGCAGCCGACCAGGACCGGTTCGGGGTGCAGGGTGATGCCGAAGGTGGTGTGGACGCCGTCGCGGACTTCGCGGGCGAGGGCGAGGAGGTCGGCGGTGGTGGCGTGGCCGCGGTTGGTGAGGGCGAGGGTGTGTTTGGCGGACAGGGCGGCGGGCGCGTCGAGGCCGGGGTAACCCTTGGCGAAGCCGGCGCGTTCGATCAGCCAGGCGGCGGACAGTTTCGAGGCGCCGGGACCGGCGGGGTACTGGGGAATGGGGACCTCGCCGACGCGGGCGGTGATCCGCTGGAGCGTGCCGGGCAGGTCGGGGTCGGGGATGATCGGGTTGGTGAAGAACGACCCGGCGCTCCAGGTGTCGTGGTCGGTGGGGTCGAGCACCATTCCCTTGCCGCGCCGCAGGTCCAGCACCGCGGCGCGGGCGTCGGCCACCGGCACCCGGACGCCCTGCCGCACGCCCAGCGCCCGGGCCAGCTCGGTGTACCGGATCGGGGCGGACAACCCGCCGTCGGTCAGCGCGAACCGCACCCGCAGCACCACCGCCCGGTCGGTGTTCTTCAGCACCGACGTGCGGTAGCCCAGGCCGAGCTCGTCGGCCCGCAGCGTGCGCACCGCGCCGCTGGCCCGGTCCAGCAGGTCGACCGAGATCAACAGCTGCGCCACCTCGACGCCGTAGGCACCCACGTTCTGCACCGGGGTGGCACCCACCAGCCCGGGGATCCCGGACAGGCACTCCAGCCCGCCGAGCCCCGCCTCGACCGTGCCGGCCACCACCGTGTCCCAGTCCTCGCCGGCGTCCACGGTCAGCTCCAGCCGGCCGTCCACACCGTCGATCTCCTGACCGAGGTTGGCCACCCGGACCACGGTGCCGGCGAACCCGTCATCGGCGACCAGCAGGTTCGACCCGCCGCCGAGCACCAGCACCGGCTCGCCGCCGCGGTCGGCGCTGCGCACCGCGGCGGCCACGTCCTCGGCGGTGGCCGGCGCGACGAACCGCGCGGCCGGCCCACCGAGCCGCAGCGTGGTGTAGCCGGACAGCGGCACCGCCGTGCGGGCGTTCGTACCGAGATGCAGGCCGGTCATGGGCTCCAACGGTAACCTCCGCTCCATGCCTACCCGCTTCGAGCACCGGGCGACGTTCTCCGCACCGGCCGCGACCGTGTACGCGACCCTGACCGACCGGGCGTTTCTCGAGGAGAGACTGCGCGAGCTGGGTGGCAAGGGCGCCGAGCTGGTCGAGCACACCCGCGACGGTGACGAGGTGCGGCTGCGGCTGCGGCAGGGCGTGGACGCCGAACGCCTGCCGGGGGTGGTCCGCTCGTTCCTCAAGGGTGACCTGGTGGTGGAGCGGGTGGAGAGCTGGCGTCCGGAGGGCGGCACCGGCCGGGCCACGATCAGCGGCGTGCCCGGCGAGATCGACAGCCGGGCCCGGCTGACCGACCGCGCGGACGGCTCGGAGCTGGTGATCACGGCCGAGGTGCGGGTCGGGATCCCGCTGGTGGGCGGCAAGTTCGAAGGCGTCATCGCCGAGCAGGTCGGCCGGCTGCTGGCCGCCGAGTCGGAGTTCGCCGGGAAATGGCTCGCCGGGCAGCAGTCCTGACATGGAGTTCGTGACCTCGGCGGACGGTACCCGGATCGCCTTCGAGATCTCCGGCACCGGCCCGCCGGTGGTGCTGCTCGGCGGCGCCGGTTACGGAGCGCGGGCCTGGGCCGCGGTGGCCGGCCTGCTCGCGCCGCACCGCACCGTGTACGCGGTGGACCGGCGCGGGCGCGGGGTCAGCGGCGCGGCGACCCCGGAGTACCACACGGCGCACGAACTGGACGACGTGCACGCCGTGCTGGCCCGGATCGGGGAACCGGTCGAGCTGTTCGGCCACTCCTCGGGCGGGCTGCTGGCCCTGCGGGTGGCGCTGGCCGGGGTGGCCCCGGTGCGGGCGTTGACGCTCTACGAGCCGCCGATCCGGGTGCCGGGCGGTGCCGGCGGGCCGCCGGGCACCACCGAGCGGCTGATCGAACTGGTCACCGCGGGCGAGCGGGAGGCGGCGCTCACCCTGTTCATGATGGCCTCGGTCGGCCTGGACGAGCGGCTGGTGACGGCCGCGCGGCGCAGCGCGTTCTGGCCGAACGCGATCACGATGGCGCACACCCTGCCGTACGACACCCGGCTGCACGAGGAGTCCGGCCTGGCCGGGCTGGACCGCCTGGACCTGCCCACGCTGCTGCTGCTCGGCGACCGCAGCGACGAGCGGATGCGGACCGGGGTGACCGCCATGGCGGCCACGATGCCGCGCTGCGCGCTGGCGACGCTGCCGGGCCAGGGGCACAACGCCCTGCGCGAGGCCCCGGATCTGCTGGTCGAACGCGTACTCGCCAATTCGATTTGACGTTGACGTAACGTCAAGTTTTACCGTTGGGTCATGGCCTGGTCGATCGCGCAGGTGGCCCGGATGTCCAAGGTGACGTCCCGGACCCTGCGGCACTACGACCAGATCGGGCTGCTCGCCCCGGCCTGGGTGGGCAGCAACGGCTACCGCTACTACGAGCGGGACCAGCTGCTGACGTTGCAGCGGATCCTGATCATGCGGGAGCTCGGCCTCGGCCTGGACGCGATCGCCGAGATCGTGCACGACGGGCGCGACCAGATCGAGGCGCTGCGGATGCACCACTCCTGGCTGGAGGCCGAACGGGACCGGTTCGGCCGGCTGGCGGCGACGGTGGCCCGCACGATCGATGAGTTGGAAGGAGATGAGAACAAGATGGCGAAGATTCCGGTCAAGCACTGGTTCGAGGGCTTCGACTCGGCCAAGCAGGCCGAGCTGCAGGAGGAGGCCCGGCAGCGCTGGGGCGCCGAGGTCGTCGACGCCGCGAACGAGCGGGTCAAGGACAAGTCCGCGCAGTGGTGGGACCAGCAGGGCGGCCAGTGGCTCGCCACGCTGGAGAAGCTGGTCGAGCTGATCGACGCCGGCAAGGCGCCGGGCGACGCGGAGGTCCTGGACACCGTGGACGGCCACTACCGCTGGATCACCCAGTACTGGACGCCCAACCGGGAGTCCTACACCGGCCTCGGCCAGCTGTACACGGACGACCCGCGGTTCCGGGCCAACTTCGACAAGACCGACCCGCGGCTCGCCGAGTTCCTGCGGGACGCCATGGCGGCGTACGCGCAGGCCCGGTTGTCCTAGGCTGTTCGCCCGTGGACTTCACACAGTACGTCGATCGGCTGAGTGAACAGGGCGACGCCATGCGGGCGGCCGCGGTGGCCGCCGGGCCGGAGGCCATGGTGCCAACCTGTCCCGAGTGGACAGTGCACAAGCTGGTGCGACACATGGCCAGGGTGCACCAGTGGGCCGGGAAAGCCCTCCTCGCCGATCCGGACGGCGAGGCTCCGGCTCCCGACGAGCCGCCACCGGCCTGGGACGAGCTGCTGGGTTGGTGGGATGAGCAGCGCGCCACGTTGCTCGGCCGGCTGACCGAACGCGGCGCGGACGCGCCCGCGTGGACGTTCATCCCGGAACTTTCCCGCACGGCGGCCTTCTGGGCCCGCCGGCAGACCCACGAAACCGCGATCCACCGGCTCGACGCCGAGCACGCGCTGGCCGGCGCCGAGCCGGTGGACCCGCTGCTGTTCGACCCCGAACTGGCCGCAGACGGCCTCGACGAGGCGCTGCGCTGGATGATTCCCCGTCGAATGGCCCGGACCCCGGCGACGGTGTCCGGCACCGTGCTGTTCCACGCCGCCGACGCCGGGCAGGCCTGGCTGGTGCGGGTGCGCCCGGGGCAGCCGCCGGAGGTCGGTCCGGCCGAACCGGGAATGGCCGCCGACGCGTCGGTGGTGGGCACCGCCGACGCGGTCTACCGCGCGGCCTGGCACCGCCCGAGCCACGCGGTCAAGGGCGGCGACCTCACGCTGATCACGGCCCTGCGCACGCCATGACCGCTCCCGGCCGGCGCTATGTGATCACCTTCGGGTGCCCGGACCGGGTGGGCATCGTGGCTCGTATCGCCACGTTCCTGGCCGAGGCCGGCGGCTGGATCGTCGAGGCGGCCTACCACACCGACCCGGCCACCGGCTGGTTCTTCACCCGCCAGGAGATCCTGGCCGAGTCCGTGCCCTACGACCTGGCCGAGCTGCGTGCCCGGTTCGGGGCCGTGGCCGACGGGCTGGCCGTGCAGAGCGACTGGCAGATCGCCGACACCGCCGCCCGCCGCCGAATCGCCATCCTGGTGTCCCGGGAGGGCCACTGCCTCTACGACCTGCTCGGCCGGGTGGCCTCCGGCGAGTTGGAGGTGGAGGTCTCGGCCGTGATCGGCAACCACCCGGACCTGGCCACGGTGACCCGCGCGCACGGCATTCCGTTCCACCACATCCCGTTTCCGCCGGGCGACTCGGAGGAGAAGGACGCCGCCTTCGCGCAGTTACGCCAACTGGTCGACGCCGGCCGCCCGGACGCGATCGTGCTGGCCCGCTTCATGCAGATCCTGCCGGCCGAACTGTGCGCGGACTGGGCCGGCCGGGCGCTGAACATCCACCACAGCTTCCTGCCGTCCTTCATCGGCGCCCGCCCGTACCACCAGGCACACCGCCGCGGCGTGAAGCTGATCGGCGCCACCTGCCACTACGTGACCGCGGAGCTGGATGCCGGTCCGATCATCGAGCAGGACGTGATCCGGGTCGGCCACGAGGACTCGATCCCGGACCTGGTCCGCAAGGGGCGTGACATCGAGAAGGTCGTGCTGGCCCGCGGCCTGCGCTGGCACCTGGAGAACCGTGTTCTGGTGCACGGCAACAAAACGGTGGTGTTCTAGGCTGGGTTGAGTGCGGATCGAGTTCACTGACCTGGACGGGTTGCGGGAGTATCGGGCATCCGGAAACGACCTG
>NZ_DASTBH010000260.1:0-2338 GCF_035712165.1 Actinophytocola sp.
ACCACAGGGCCGCCGCCGCGACGAGTTCGCGGCGGCGGCCCTGTTGGTTGACCGCTCGGTTCAGAGTTGGTCCGGTCATCACCTGTCGTTGGAGCGGTGGGCCGTGCCGGGTAGGAAGTCGATGACCTCGTTGACGGGACGGCGGGGGCTCTGCGGGAGGGGTCCGGCGGCGGGGTGGGCCCAGCCGACGCGCAGGATCAGATGGGGCACGGCGTCGTTGTCGAGCACGAGCTCCTCGACCAGGGCGCGGATGTCGGCGACCTCGAGTGCCTGGGACAGCGGGCAGCTGGCCAGGTCCAGGTCGGCCGCGGTGAGCAGGGCGGCGCTGGCGGCTTCGCCGGCGCGCAGCCAGGACATCGGGTCGTCGTCGGGGGTGGCCAACACCAGCAGCTCACCGGCGTCACTCTCGGCGGTGTCCTCGGCGGACTCGATGAGCGTGCCGTTCGGGAAGTCGCGCATGCGGGTGTCGCCGTGGAACGCGGGCCGGGCCAGCGCGCTGGTGGCCGGCACACCGTCGTCGGCCAGCCGGCCGCGGCCGGTCCACGCGGCCAGTTCGGCGGTGTAGGCCGGATCTGCCTGTTGGGTGCTGGCGGCCTGGCTGATCGCGTCGGCCAGGTGGGTGCGCAGGCGCCCAGTGGTGACCGGGATCAGCAGTGCGCCGAGTTCGGCGGCGCGGCGGATCATCAGGTCGAGGTGCCCGGGCGGGACCGGCCAGGAGGAGAAGCTGCGGCGGTCGGTGCGCCGGTGGGCGATCGCCGCCGCGAGCGCGATGTCCTCATCGGACGGAGTGTGCCGGTGCGGCTCGAGCGCGGCGAGGTGGTCGGGGTCGGCCGGGTTGGGGATGCGGTGCACCTCGCTGCTCCAGCCGAGCGCGGCCAGTGCCGTGCGCAGGTGGTGCAGGGCGGCGCCGCAGCTGATCAGCAGGTCCCGGCCGTCGGGGTCGGTGGCCGGCAGCGCCCGGGTTCGGTCGGCCATCAGGTGCACGCTGTGCTCGCCGATCAGAAAGCGCCACGGCTGGGTGTTGTGCACCGACGGTGCCCGCCCGGCCAGCGCGATCGCACCGCGCAGGGTCTCGTGGTCTGGTCTGGTGGTGGTCATGGCCGCCCCCTTTCGCTTGACCCCACCCTCCATCCGTGCCGGCCGGGACGGCAGAGAAGGAGGGCCCGCCCGGAGGGGACTTCGGTCCCCGTTGTGCGGGCCGTGCGGCTCTGCCCGGGCCGGTCCGTTGCCGGCCACCATCGAGGCAGACGGTTCGAGGTGAGGAGGACGCGATGCGCGCGCAGTCGGGTGACTGGCTGGTCATCGAGGCCGGTGACGAGCATCAGCACGCTCGCCGCGGCCTGATCGAGCAGGTCCGCTCGGCCGACGGCGTGCCGCCGTATCTGGTGCGCTGGCTGGACACCGGCCGGACCGCGCTGGTCTTTCCCGGCCCCGACGCCCATGTGCTGACCGCGGCCGAACTGGCGCGCATCGACGCCACCGTCACCGCGCGCTGCGCGGCCGTGCAGACCGAGATCGGACGGAGGTCCCGGCGATGACCACCACCCTGACGCAGTGGACCCGCGGCGAGGTCGCGACGGTGGCGAACGCGGTCCAGCGGGCTCCGTCGGTGCACAACACCCAGCCGTGGATGCTGGAGTTCGGCAGTAACAGCGTCTCGTTGTTCGAGCGATGGGAGCTGTCGCTGCCGTGGCAGGACGCCACCGGCCGGGACCGGTTGATCTCGTGTGGTGCCGCGCTGACCAACCTGCTGCTCGCCGTGCGGGCGCTGGGCTGGGACACGCGCGCCGAGTTGTTCGGTGACCGGGACCGGCCGGACGAGGTGGCCCGGGTGGCGATCACCACCCGCCGTGCGGCCTCCCCTGTGGACAGTGCGCTGTATGCGGCGATTCCGCACCGGCGCAGCCACCGGGCGCCGTTCGCCGACCGGATGGTCGGCGAAGGCGTGCGTCGCGAGCTGATCGCGATCGCGGGAACCGACGGGGTGGCCGCACATCCGGTGCACGGGCTCGAGGAGAACGCCGCGCTGGCCACCCTGCTCGAACACGCCGGCCGGGTGCTGCGGGCCGACCGGGGCTACCAACGCGAACTGGTCACGTGGACCAACGCGCAGCGCGGGTACCAGGCCGGCGGCGGGCTGCCCAGGCCCCGGCTGACCTACGACACGCGGCCCTGGGCGGGCCTGGTGCGCACCAGCACGGCCCTGCCGCACCCGAGTGTCCTGGCTGACCGGCTCGGCCGGGAGTGCCTGCTGCTGCTGTACACCCCGGACGACGGCCCGGTCGACCACGTGCGGGCGGGGCAGGCCGTGCAGCGGATCTGGCTGGCCGTGACCCAC
>NZ_DASTBH010000261.1:0-6956 GCF_035712165.1 Actinophytocola sp.
CACCGGGCCGCCGAGGACCACCGGGAGGAGATCGAGGAGGTCCTCAAAGGCGCCGACATGGTGTTCGTGACGGCGGGCGAGGGCGGCGGCACCGGCACCGGCGGCGCGCCGGTGGTGGCCAGCATCGCCCGCAAGCTCGGCGCGCTGACCATCGGCGTGGTCACCCGGCCGTTCTCGTTCGAGGGCAAGCGCCGGGCCAAGCAGGCCGACGACGGGATCACCAACCTGCGCAACGAGTGCGACACGCTGATCGTGATCCCGAACGACCGGCTGCTGCAGCTCGGTGACATCGGCGTGTCGCTGATGGACGCGTTCCGCTCGGCGGACGAGGTGCTGCTCTCCGGTGTCCAGGGCATCACCGACCTGATCACCACGCCGGGTCTGATCAACCTGGACTTCGCCGACGTCAAGAGCGTGATGTCCGGTGCGGGCAGCGCGCTGATGGGCATCGGGTCGGCGCGCGGCGAGGGCCGCTCGATCCAGGCCGCCCAGAAGGCGATCAACTCGCCGCTGCTGGAGGCGTCCATGGACGGGGCGCACGGCGTGCTGCTGGCCATCGCCGGCGGCTCGGACCTCGGCCTGTTCGAGATCAACGAGGCGGCCTCGCTGGTGCAGGAGTCCGCCCACCCGGACGCCAACATCATCTTCGGCACGGTGATCGACGACTCGCTCGGCGACGAGGTCCGGGTGACCGTGATCGCGGCCGGGTTCGACAGCGGCACCCCGACGCACAAGAAGCTGGACCCGACCATGGTCAGCTCGCGCGGCACGGTCGCCGCCGGCGCGGCCGGGCAGGTGCAGCGCCCGGCCACCCCGCCACCGGCGCAGCCGGCGCCGCCGCCCCCGGTCCAGCCGCCGCCCGTGCAGCAGCAGACGTTCCAGAGCGCCAACCCGCTGACCACCCCGGCCGCCAACGGCGTGCCCGGCCAGCGCAACACCACCCCGGGCACGCTGCCCGGCCGCGCCGTTCCCGTGGTCGACGACCCGGACGACGAGGTGGATGTGCCACCCTTCATGCGTCGGTAGTCGGGGCCGTTCTGGCAGATCTGGGGAGCCGCGCGTGCGCGTTCGCAGGGTGGTCACCACCCGGGCCGGTGGAGTGTCGAAGCCGCCGTACGACTCGTTCAACCTGGGTCGATCGGTGGGCGACGACCCCGCTGCGGTGGCGGCCAACCGCGAGCGGCTGGCGGGTGAGCTGGGTCTGCCGCCCGACCGCCTGGTCTGGATGGAGCAGGTGCACGGGCGCAACGCGGTGGTCGTGGACGGGCCGGCCGGCGAGCCGGTGCCGGTCACCGACGCGCTGGTCACGGCCGTGCCCAGGCTCGCGCTCGTGACGCTGGTGGCCGACTGCGTCCCGGTGCTGCTGGCCGATCCGGAGGCCGGCGTGGTCGGGTCGGTGCACGCCGGCCGGGTCGGCGCCCGGATCGGGGTGGTGCCGGCCGCGTTGGAGGCGATGCGTTCGGCCGGCGCCGTGCTCGACCGGGTCGAGGTGCTGCTCGGCCCGTCGGTGTGCGGCGAGTGCTACGAGGTGCCGGCGGCGATGCGGGACGACGTCGAGGCGCATCTGCCGGGCAGCGCCTGCACCACCCGAGCCGGCACGCCGGGGCTCGACCTCCGGGCCGGATTGTGGCGGCAACTCGCCGACGCGGGGGTGGCGAAGATTGGTCTTGACCCCCGGTGCACGGTGGAGGACACCACGCTGTTCAGTCACCGCAGAAATGGCACCACTGGGCGATTGGCCGCGCTGATCTGGATCGACGAATGACGACTGTTTCACCTGGTCGCGCACATATTCGTGAGGAATTCCCGTGACTGACGGTGACGAAAACCGCCGCGCGGAACTGGCCGCCGCGCTGGCCGAGGTGCGCGAGCGCATCGCCGCCGCCGCCCGGGCCGCCGGGCGGGACCCGGCCGGGGTTCGCCTGCTCGCGGTGACCAAGACCAGGCCGGCCTCCGACGCCGCCCTGCTGACCGACCTCGGCATGTTCGACCTGGCCGAGAACCGCGAGCAGGAGGGCGCGGGCAAGGCCGCCGAACTGGCCGGGCTGCGGCCGAATGCCCAGGTCAGGTGGCACCTGGTCGGCCGGCTGCAGCGGAACAAGGCGCGCTCGCTGGCCCGCTGGGCGGCGGAGGTCCAGTCCGTCGACTCGCCCCGGCTGGCCCAGGCCCTTGCGCACGGGGTCGCCGCGGCCCGCGCCGCCGGGGAGCGGTCCGGCCCGCTGGACGTGCTGGTCCAGGCCAGCATCGACGGCGACCCGGCGCGCGGCGGCTGTCCCATCGCCGACCTGCCCGCACTGGCCGAGGAAATCACTCGGTCGGGTGATTTGCGGCTCCGCGGGCTGATGGCCGTCGCGCCGCTGGAAATGGACCCCGGCGAGGCCTTCGAAATCCTGGCCGGAGCAGCGGATCGGCTGCGCCGGGAGCACCCAGGGGCAACCGAGTTGTCCGCCGGCATGAGCGCCGATCTTGAGCAGGCCGTCGCGCACGGTTCGACCTGCGTGCGTGTCGGAACCGCGCTGCTCGGCGCCCGGGGGCTAGCCTCGCCCTGACAAGTGATTCAGGGTCAGCACGGTTCCCGGGAGTACGAGGCGGAGTCGATGGGCGCGCTGCAGAAGCTGAAGGCCTATTTCGGCATGGTCCCGGCGGAGGACTTCGAGGAGTACGACGCCGAGGACTACCTCCCTGAGCGCGGGCAGGACCGTCGCCTCGAGCACAGCCACCGGCCGAGCTACCTCACCGACGAGGACGAATACGACCCCTACCCGCAGCGTCGCCGGCTGTTCGGCGGTCTGCGGTCGGGCTACCGGGAGGACGACGAGGTCGAGCCGGCTGGCCGCGAGGAGGTCTACCTGCCGCCCAATCGGCCCAGGTCACGGCCGGTCTGGACGCCGGAGACCGCACCGACGCACGGCGCGCTCGCCGTCGAACCCAGGAGGGAGCCGGTGAGCCGAGTGCGTACCGAACCGGTCGCCGCGCCCAGCACCAGCGCCTACCCGATGGCCCGGGTGGTCACCCTGCATCCGACCAGCTACAACGAGGCGCGGGCGATCGGCGAGCACTACCGGGACGGCAACCCGGTGATCATGAACCTGACCGAGATGGACGACGCCGACGCCAAGCGGCTGGTTGACTTCGCAGCTGGTCTGGCGTTTGCTCTGCGTGGTTCGATCGACAAGGTCACCAACAAGGTGTTCTTGATCTCACCGCCGAATGTCGACCCGTCAGCGGAGGACAAGCGCAGGATCGCGGAGGGTGGGTTGCTCACCCGAAGTTAGGTCATGGCAGAGTTGATGTGTGGGAGTAGTGTGGCTTGCCCTGTGGTGGGTGCTGTTCACGTTCTGGCTGCTACTGACAGCACGCGTGGTGGTGGAGCTTGTGCGCGCGTTCGCGCGTGAGTGGCGCCCGGCGGGTGGAGTTGCGGTAGCGCTCGAGAGCATCTACACAGTGACCGATCCTCCGGTCCGGTTGGTTCGTCGGCTCATCCCGATGGTCCGGATCGGAGGCGTAGGGCTAGACCTATCGATTATGGTGCTGCTGTTGGTCGTGTTCATATTGATGCAAGTGGTCTATCCAGGGTGACGGGGAACCAGGGAAGACCAGGCAGCCAGCCACTGAGTGCGTGAGGTGATCTGATGTCGTTGACCCCCGCTGACGTACATAATGTCGCGTTCAGCAAGCCTCCCATTGGCAAAAGGGGCTACAACGAGGACGAGGTGGACGCCTTCCTTGACCTGGTCGAGGTCGAGCTTTCCCGGCTGATCGAGGAGAACAACGAGCTGCGCCAGCAGATCGAACAGCTGGACGCCCAGCTCGACTCCACGCGTGCCGACCTCGACGACGCCACCCGGCTGCACGTGCCGGTGGCGCCGCCGCGCGAGGAGCCGCGCCGGTTGCAGCCCGTGCCTCCGCCCAGCGCGCTGGAGCAGACCGCGGCGGGCGGCGGTGGCGATCATCACGTGCAGGCCGCCAAGGTGCTCGGCCTGGCCCAGGAGATGGCCGACCGGCTGACCGGCGAGGCCAAGTCCGAGGCGGACAGCATGCTCTCCGAGGCGCGTACCAAGTCCGAGCAGCTGCTCTCGGAGGCCCGGGCGAAGTCCGACGGCATGGTCAACGAGGCGCGCACCCGGGCCGAGACCATGCTCAACGACGCGCGGACCAGGTCGGAGACGCTGGAACGCCAGGCCCGCGAGAAGGCCACGGCGCTCGAGCGCGACGCCCAGCGTCAGCACAACGAGATCCTCGGCGCGGTGCAGTCGGAGCGGACCTCGCTGGAGAAGAAGATCGACGAGCTGCGTACGTTCGAGCGCGAGTACCGCACCCGGTTGAAGACGTTCCTCGAGTCCAGCCTGCGTGAACTGGGCGACCGGGGCTCTGCGGCGCCGTCCGCGGCCGGCGAGAGCGGCGGCAGCCGTGGCGGCGGGCAGGGCTACGCCTTCGGCGCCCGTGCCGAAGCCGGCTGATCTCGATCTGACCGCACCCGGCGACCCCTAGAGGCGCATCCCTGTGCTTTACCTCGTGCTGGCTCTGGTGATCGCGGCCTTCGCGCTGCTGATCGCCGCGCTGACGACCGCGGTGACCCTGTGGGCATGGATTTCGGTTGGCATCAGTGTCGCTGCCGCCGGCCTGCTCGTCTTCGACTGGTTACGAAGCCGCCGCCGCCTCGCCGGCACGTCGGCCCCGCCCACGGTCGGCCCGCCGCCCACCGACACCTTCACCCCCGTGCCGGATCCCAGCGAGCCTGGTGAAGAGCCCACCGACGCCGCCGACCTGCTGGTGATCTCCGCCCTCACCACCGACGTCCTCGTCGTCGACGAGCACCCGCGTTACCACCTCCCCGAGTGCTCGTGGCTGGCCGACAAGGCCACCCTCCCGCTCCCCATCTCCGAAGCCCGCCAACTCGGCTTCACCCCCTGCGCCCGCTGCGCCCCCGACTCCACCCTCGCCGCCGCCCACCGCGCCCCGAAACAGTGACCGGGGGAAATTGGGCTGGCGCGGCCGGTTAGGCTTGGAGGTACAAGCTTTGATCCGGCTATCACCGGGGAGCTTCCGGAAGAACGGGCGGGCGCCCTAGTAGAACCGGACGGGGTGGCCCGTGACAGCCTCTTCGAGTGGTCGGCGCGAGGGTGCGTCGGCAAGCGGGGTGGTACCGCGGAGCCTGGGCTTCGTCCCCGCGTGGTTCGATGAAGATCGACACGCGAGGAGTGCCAGCCGATGTCGTACCCGAAGGCGCACCACGGCGAACCCGGGGTGCCCGCCCAGCCGTCGTTCCCCAGCCTCGAGCAGGCGGTGCTGGCGTACTGGGAGACCGACCGCACCTTCCAGGCCACTGTGGACGGCCGCCCGGCCGGGGTGAACGGCGCCAACGAGTTCGTCTTCTACGACGGCCCGCCGTTCGCCAACGGGCTGCCGCACTACGGCCACCTGCTCACCGGCTACGTCAAGGACGTCGTCCCGCGCTACCAGACCATGCGCGGCCGGCACGTGGAGCGGCGGTTCGGCTGGGACACCCACGGGTTGCCGGCCGAGGTCGAGGCGGAGCACCAACTCGGCATCAAGACCAAGGCCGAGATCGAGGAGATGGGCATCGCCGCGTTCAACGAGGCGTGCCGCACCTCGGTGCTGCGCTACACCGACGCCTGGCGCGACTACGTGACCCGCCAGGCCCGCTGGGTGGACTTCGACAACGACTACAAGACGCTCGACCTGAACTACATGGAAAGCGTCATGTGGGCGTTCAAGTCCTTGTGGGACAAGGGTCTGCTCTACGAGGGCTTCAAGGTGCTGTGGTACTGCTGGCGTTGCGAGACGCCGCTGTCCAACACCGAGACCAAGATGGACGACGTCTACCTGGACCGGCAGGACCCGGCGGTCACCGTGGGCCTGCGGCTGGAGACCGGCGAACTGGCCCTGGTCTGGACGACCACCCCGTGGACGCTGCCCAGCAACCTGGCCATGGCGGTGCACCCGGACGTCGACTACGTGACCGTCGAGCACGACGGCGAGCGCTACCTGCTGGCGCAGGCCCGGGTCGCCGCCTACGCCCGCGAACTGGGCGAGGACCCGCCGGTGCTGGCCCGGTACAAGGGCAGCGACCTGCTCGGCCGGCGCTACACGCCGCCGTTCGACTTCTTCGCCGGCGCCGCCAACGCCCACCAGGTGCTCGCCGCCGACTACGTGACCACCGAGGACGGCACCGGCATCGTGCACATCGCGCCGGCCTACGGTGAGGAGGACAAGCTCGTCACCGACGCGGCCGGGATCACCCCGGTCACCCCGGTCGACCCGCGCGGCCGGTTCGGGCCCGAGGTGCCGCCCTACGAGGGCATGCACGTCTTCGACGCCAACAGCCACATCATCGCCGACCTCAAGGCGCGCAAGATGATGCTGCGCCACGAGACCTACGACCACGCCTACCCGCACTGCTGGCGCTGCAACGAGCCGCTGATCCAGCGTGCGGTGTCGTCCTGGTTCGTCTCGGTGACCGACATCAAGGACCGGATGGTCGAGCTGAACAAGCAGATCAACTGGGTCCCGGAGCACATCAGGGACGGCCAGTTCGGCAAGTGGCTGGAGAACGCCCGGGACTGGTCGATCTCCCGCAACCGGTTCTGGGGTTCGCCGATCCCGGTGTGGGTCTCGGACAACCCGGAGTACCCGCGCATCGACGTCTACGGCTCGCTGGACGAGTTGGAGCGCGACTTCGGCGTGCGCCCGGCCGACCTGCACCGTCCGCACGTCGACGAGCTGACCCGGCCCAACCCGGACGACCCGACCGGCGCCTCGACCATGCGCCGGGTGCCGGACGTGCTGGACTGCTGGTTCGAGTCCGGCTCGATGCCGTTCGCCCAGGTGCATTACCCGTTCGAGAACGCCGACTGGTTCGAGCACCACTACCCGGGCGACTTCATCGTCGAGTACAACGGCCAGACCCGCGGCTGGTTCTACACGCTGCACGT
>NZ_DASTBH010000262.1:0-3031 GCF_035712165.1 Actinophytocola sp.
GAGGCGTGCGGCGGGGTGTGGGACGAGGCCACGGCTGCCCGGATCGGTCTGCTGGTGCAGGCCTGTGACGCGACGGCCGGGCTGGTCCGCAACGCCGGCGAGCGCGGAGCGGACGGGACGCCGGAGGAGACGGTGGCGGCCACGCTGCGCGAGGACCCGCCGGTCCGGTCCACCCGCCGGGTGCGCGACGGCGAGCCGGTGACCGTCGACCTCAGCACGCTGCCGTTCGGAGCCGGCCCGCACGCCTGCCCCGGCCGGGAGCACGCCGTGGCCATCGCCTGCGGAGTCGTGGCGGGTCTGCGATGAGCGAGCGTGCCTTCCACGCCCTGCACCACACCGGGAAACCGTTGCTGCTGCCCAATGCCTGGGACTTCGCCTCGGCCGTCGCGCTGGCCGGGGCGGGGTTCGCCGCCGTCGGAACGACCAGCCTGGGGGTCGCGGCCGCCGCCGGTCTGCCGGACGGGGACGGCCTGGCCCGGGCCGAGACCGTGGCCCTGATGCGCCGGCTGCGGGGGTTGCGCTGCCCGGTCACGGTGGACATCGAGTCCGGGTTCAGTGAAGATCCGGCCGAGGTGGGCGCGCTGGCCGCCGAACTGGCCGAACTGGGCGCCGCCGGCGTCAACATCGAGGACGGCCGTCCACACGGGACCCTCGCCGACCCGGGTCACCAGGCCGAACTGATCGCCGCGGTGAAGCGGAGCGCACCCGGGCTGTTCGTCAACGCCCGGGTGGACACCTACTGGTCCGGCATGGACGCGCTGCCGGCCGGCACCATCGAGCGCGCCCTGCGCTATCTCGCGGCCGGCGCCGACGGGATCTTCGTGCCCGGACCGGACCGGGACGACCACATTGGGGAACTGGTCTCGGCGATCCCGGCGCCGGTGAACATCCTGTTCCTGCCGCACCGGCACACCCTGGCCCGGCTGACCGAACTGGGCGTGCGGCGGATCAGCACCGGTTCGCTGCTGTTCCGGGTGGCGCTGCGCACGGCGGTGGACACGGCCCGCGCGATCCGCGACAACCATCCGGTCACCGCGGAGGCGCCGAGCTACCAGGAGGTCGACGCGATGACCAGATCGGTCCGCACCCAGGCCTGAACCGACCTGTCGCCGAGCCCTCCCCGCAGCCAGACTCATCCGCATGACCAACGCCCTCATCGTGATCGACGTCCAGGAGTCCTTCCGCCAGCAGCCGATCTGGCGGCTGACCGCCAACCCCGACATCGTCGACAAGGTCAACCGGCTGGTCGAGCTCGCCCGGTCCCGGGGCGACCTCGTGGTCTGGGTGCTGCACGCCGACCACGGCACCGGCAGCCTGTTCGACCCAACCAAGGGACACGTCCGGCTGATCGAGGGGCTGCACCAGGCGCCGGGCGAGCCGACCCTGACCAAGACCGCGCACAACGCGTTCACCACAACGAACCTGCAGCAGCTGTTGACCGCCAGGGGGATCCGCGACCTGACCGTCTGCGGCATCCGCACCGAGCAGTGCTGCGAGACCACCGCCCGGGTCGCGTTCGACCTCGGCTACCGGGTCACCTTCGCCATCGACGCCACCACGACCACCCCGATCGCGCACCGGGACGCGCCGCCGAACCTGAGCCCGGACGAGCTGATGGCCGACCCGCGCACGCTGTCCGCCGACGACGTGATCGAGCGGACCGCCTACGCGCTGGCCGGCCGGTTCGCCCGGATCCGCACGGTCGACGAGCTGACCGGGGTCGCCGAAGTGCTGCCGGTAGGCTGACCAGATCATGTCCCTCGTGGTCCTCGTGCTGGTCCCCGGAGTGCACCTGCTCGACCTCGGCGGTCCGGCCCAGGTGTTCTCCAGCGCGGCCGAACGCGGCCACGACTACCAGCTCGCCTACCTCGCCGAGCGACCGGAAGTCGTTACCGCGCAAGGACTTCCGGTCCGCACGGCGATGGAGTGGCCGGAGCTGGGCCCGGACGACCTGATCCTGGTGCCCGGCTGGCGCACGTCGACCATGACCGCGGCGGACCGGTTGCGCGAGCCCACCCTGGCCCGGTTGCGCGCGCACCACGCCGCGGGCGGAACCGTGGCCAGCGTGTGCGCCGGCGCGGACGCCCTGGGCCGGGCCGGGCTGCTGGACGGCCGGCGCTGCACCACCCACCACCACCTGCAGGACCAGTTGGCCCGCCGGTACCCGAAGGCGAAGGTCGTGCGCGACGTGCTGTACGTGGTCGACGACCGGGTGGTCACCTCGGCCGGCATCGCCAGCGGGATCGACCTGGCGCTGTCGATCGTGGCCGCCCGGCACGGTCCGGGCGCGGCCGGCCGGGTGGCCCGGGACATGGTCGTCTACGCCCGGCGCAACGGCGACGAGCCGCAGGCCAGCGCGCTGCTGCGGCACCGGTCGCATCTCAACGAGGCGGTGCACCGGATCCAGGACCTGCTGGAGGCCCGGTTCACCGACCGGTTGACGCTGTCCGACCTGGCCGCGGCGTCCGGGTTCAGCGAGCGCACGGTGACCCGGATGTTCGGCCGGGCGACCGGCCTGACCCCGTTGCGCTACCAACAGGTTCTGCGGCTCGAACGGGCCGAGCACCTGATCGGGCACGGGGCGACGGTGGAGACCGCCGCCCGAGCGGTCGGCTTCGAGGACCCGCGCATGCTGCGCCGGCTGCGTTCCCGCGGTCACGCCACCAACCTGTCGGCGTAGATGATGACGTTGTCGAGGTAGCTGCCGCGGCGGCGGTCGAAGGCGCCGCCGCAGGTGATCAGGCGGAGCACCGGGGCGGCCGAGTCGCTCCAGATCCGGTCGGCCGGCAGTTCGGTCTTGGCCGCCTGTTCCTTGGCGGTGACCGCGAACGTGGTGTCGTGGTCGGGATAGTGCACGGTCACCCGGTCGCCGGCGCGCAGCTCCCGCAACCGGTTGAACACGTCCGGGCCCTTGGCCTTGGAGTCCACATGGGCCACCACGACCGCCGGACCGGGGTCGCCGGGTTGCGGCCCCCGGTCGTACCAGCCCGCTCTGCCGAAGTCCGGGGTCTGCATCGCGCCGTCGGGCAGC
>NZ_DASTBH010000263.1:0-24934 GCF_035712165.1 Actinophytocola sp.
GGCCTGTACGGCGCCGGGGCGATCGTGACCAAGGCGGCGCTGTGGCTGCCGTACGCCGTGGTCATGATCGCGCTGCCCCGGCTGGCGGTGGCGCACCAGCGGCGCGACGCGCTGCGGATGTCGATCGCCGCGCTGGTGGGAATCGGCGTGGTCGAGGTGGCCGGCGTGCTCGTGCTCGGCCCGACGATCTTCCCGCTCGCGGTCGGCGCCGAGTACGCCGCCGTCAACGGCTGGCTGTGGCTGTTCACCGTGGAAGGCGCCGCGCTGGCGATCGCCCAACTGGTCACGATGTACCGGGTGGCGAGCACCGACCGGATCGTCGGGGCGCTGCTGTGGAGCGCGCTGGTCGCGGAGATCGTCGTGGTCGCGTTCTGGCACGGCTCGATCGGCACCATCCTCGCCATCGCCACCACCACCGCGGTGACCGCGGCGCTGGCCGGTCTGCTGATCCCGGTGCGGGCCCGATCCAGCGCCGAACCCGGCCTCGAACTTGGTTCACTAGGCGTGTGATCGATCTGCACGCCGCCCGGTTCGGCCGTTTCGCCGCCGGCTACGAGAGCTTCTACCTGCGCGCCGGTCACCCGGACGGCGGTCTGGGGGTGTGGATCCGCTACACGGTGCACCGCCGCGCCGGCGCCGCGCCGACCGGTTCCCTGTGGTTCACCCTCTTCGACGCCGGCGCTCCGGCGCCGGTCGCCGCGAAACTCACCATGCCCGATCCGGAGACCGGCGCCGGCGACTGGCTGCGGGTGGCCGGCGGGCGGATCGGGCCGGGTGCCGCGACCGGTCAGATCGCGGTGCCGGACGGCCCGCAGGTCGACTGGGAGTTGCGCTTCGACGGCGCCGCGCCGCTGGCGCACCTGCCGCGCGGCTGGCTGTACCGGACCCCGGTGCCGCGCACCAAGCCGGTCAGCCTGCATCCGGTCGCCCGGTTCGACGGCACGGTGACCGTCGCCGGGCGGCGGATCGAGCTGGCCGGCTGGCCCGGCATGGTCGGCCACAACTGGGGGTCGCAGCACGCCGAACGGTGGATCTGGTTGCACGGCATGGGGTTCGCCGGTGCGGGCGCGGACACCTGGCTGGATGTGGTGTTCGCCCGGGTGATCCTCGGCAAGGGGCTGACCCCGTGGCTGGCCGGCGGTGCGCTGTCCCTTGCCGGACAACGGTTCCGGCTCGGCGGAGTGACCCGGCACCGGGCCGTCGCGGTGACCGAGACGCCGGACTCGCTGCGCTTCGCCCTGCCGGGCCGGGGTGTCACCGTGTCCGGCACGGTGACCGCGCCGCGCGAGCGGTTCGTGGGCTGGGTCTACACCGACCCGAGCGGGTCCGAACATCACGTGGTGAACAGCTCGATCGCCGATCTCGAGGTCTCGGTGGCCCGCCGGGGCGCCGCCCCGGAGACCCTGCGCGCCACCGGCCTGGCCGCCTACGAACTGGGCATGCGCGAGCGCGACCACGGCATGGTGATCCAGCAGTTCTCCGACGGATGACCCGGATGCGGTAGGACTAGTGACGTGAGCACCCCCCACGCGGCCAACGCCGGGCACTGTCAGGTGTGGTGGGCCAGTCCGGTGGTCGAGACACCACGACTGCTCGGGCTGCTCGACGGCGTGGAACGGGACCGGCACGGCGCCTACCACCGCAAGATCGACCAGGCCCGGTTCCTCGCCGGCCGGGTGGTGGGCAAGGCGTTGGTGGCCCGGCGGCTCGGCGTCGAACCCGAGGCGGTGCAGCTGGACAGCACCTGCCGGGACTGCGGCCGGGCGCACGGCAAGCCGCGGGTGGTGGCGCCCGACGGACATCCGCCGGACCGCCCGCTGCCCGAGCTGTCGATCTCGCACTCCGGCGACCTGATCGCGGTCGCGATCACCGACGGCGTGCCGGTGGGGGTGGATGTCGAGCAGGAGCGCGACGTCCAGGTGGACGACCTGGTCCGGATGACGCTGTCGCCGGACGAGCTGCCCGACTTCGCCGGCGTGCCCTCGGCCGACCGGGACGCGGCGTTCTTCACCATCTGGTCCCGCAAGGAGGCGGTGCTCAAGGCGACCGGCCGGGGGCTGGCGATCGCGATGACCAAGGTGACGGTCACCCCCTGGAACAAGCCGCCCCAGGTGCTGGCCTCCCGCTCACCCGAAGTGGACGTCGCCGCCCTGCGGATGGCCCAGCTCAACGACGCCGGCTCCGGATACCGGGCCTGCGTCGCGGTGCTGGCCGGACCGGACTTCCCGACCGACGGCTGGGTCACCGAACACGACGCCGCCCCGCTGGTAGCGGCCCTCTAGAGGTGTAGGCCCATGGCGCGGAGGAGGGTTTGGAACTTCGCGCTTGTCTCGGCGAGTTCGAGGTGGGGCTGGGAGGCGGGCATGATGCCGGCGCCGGCGTAGAGCTGCATGGTGCGGTCGCGTACTTCGGCGCACCGGATGGCCACCGCCCACTCCCCGTCACCGGTGGCGTCGCACCAGCCGACGGCGCCGGCGTAGAAGCCGCGGTCGAACGGCTCCAGCTCGGCGATGGTGGCCCGGGCGAGGTCGTCCGGGGTGCCGCACACCGCCGGGGTGGGGTGCAGCGCGCAGGCCAGCCGCAACGCCGAGATGCCCGGGTCGACCAGCTCGCCGGTGACCTGGGTGGACAGATGCCACACCGCCGGCGTGCTGACCAGCGACGGCTCGGCGGCCACGGTCAGCTTCCGGCAGAAGGGGCGCAGCGCGGACACCACGGCGTCCACCACGACCAGGTGCTCGTCCTGGTCCTTGGCCGAGGCCAGCAGCGCCTCGGCGTTGCGCCGGTCCTGGACCGGATCGGGGTCCCGGGCCAGCGTGCCGGCGATCGGGTTGGCCGTCACCACCTGGCCGGACCGGCGCATCAGCAGCTCGGGGCTGGCCCCGACCAGGGTGCGGTGCACGGTCGAGGCGCGCGGCAGGTCGACGGCATAGGTGTAACCGTGCGCGTTGTCCCGGACCAGGTTGGCCAGCAGGGAGCGGATCGTCACCGGCTCGGCCATGGTCAGCCGCAGCGTCCGGGCCAGCACCACCTTGCGCAGCGCGCCGCCGGTCAGGGCGGACACCGCCCGGGCCACGCTGCGCTGGTACTCCTCGGGCGCCGGCACCGGTTCGACCACGCAGTCCGGAGCGGTCACGGGGGCACGTGGCACACCCGCCCGCGGCGGCCCGGCCCAGCGCACCGTTCTGGGCAGCACGACGTGCGGGGAGTCGGCCGGGTCGAACGGCAGCGCACCGACCGCGACCGGCACGTCGGAGTCCGCAAGCAGCTTGGTCACCCGGGTGGCGAGCTCGTCCGGGTCGGGCTCGGTGAGCGTGTCCCGCACCCCGGTGGCGAGCAGCGCGCGCTCGGGGGTGGCGAGGAAGAAGGACCCGGGGTGGTAGTCGCGCACCAGCCCGATCGGGTCACGTTTGTCGGCCTCACCGGTTGCACCCACCACCTCATCATCGCCGGAGCGACCCGGGTTTCGTCGCCCGTGACGGGTGAGAGCTTGAACACGTTCAAGACGCGGCTGCGCGGCGGCACCGGTTCGGTACCGCCGCGCAGCCGATTCCTGTCAGTTAGTTGAGAGCGTCGATCAGGGCCGCACGCTGCCGCTCGCCGAGGCCGGCGGCGCGCCGGTCGGGGTCGATGCCGGCCTGCTCGAGCAGGGCGGCCGCCTTGACGGCGCCCACCCCCGGCACGGCCTTGAGCAGAGCAGCCACCTTGGTCTTCCCGACCGTCTTGTCTTCCTTCGCCCGCTGGAGCACCGACGCGATGGTCTGGTTGCCGGCCTTGATGGACGCCAGCAGCTCCGAACGCGCCTTGCGCGCCTCGGCAGCCTTCGCCAAGGCCTCAGCGCGCTGCTCGGGAGTCAACGTGGGCAGAGCCACTGTGATTTTCCTTCCTTGTCGAGGTCTGAACGGACCAACGCGAATACTGACCGTCACCGGGGTGCGGAATCACTCCGTCTCCGGCACGCCGTTCAGCACGGCCGCGCGGTGCCTCCCACCAGTAAACGACACGCGCCGATGAACATACGCGCGACACGCGCAAAGGTCACGGCCACCCACTCTTCGGTGTGTCGAACACGTTCCGTAGTCAGGGCGCCCTCTGGCGCCGGACGCGCACTATCGTTCACCATGACGGCCCGCCCGCCCACGTCAGCCAAGGGAGTCTGAGCAGCGATGTTGAGCACCATGCAGGACGGCCCCCTGTCCATCGCCCACCTCCTGCGGCACGGCAGCCGCGTCCACGCGGCCAGCGAGGTAGTCACCTGGACGGGTGAGGGTTCGCGCAGGTCAACCTATGCCGAGGTGGGCCGCGAGGCCGCCCGGCTGGCCAACGCGCTGCGCGGCCTCGGCGTCACCGGCGACCAGCGGGTCGGCACGTTCATGTGGAACAACACCGAACACCTGGTGGCCTACCTGGCGGTGCCGGCGATGGGCGCGGTGCTGCACACGCTCAACCTTCGGCTGTTCCCCGAACAGCTCACCTACATCGTCAACCACGCCGAGGACCACGTGATCCTGGTGGACGCCTCGGTGACCCCGCTGCTGGCCAAGGTGCTGCCCACGTTCACCACGGTGCGCCACGTCGTCGTGGTCAACGGCGACAAGGCCGCGCTCAGCGCGCCGGACGGCGTGACCGTGCACTCCTACGCCGAACTGCTCGCCGGCCAGCCCGACGAGTTCGACTGGCCGGTCGTGGACGAGCACTCGGCCGCGGCCATGTGCTACACGTCCGGCACCACCGGCAACCCCAAGGGCGTCGTCTACTCGCACCGCTCGATCTGGCTGCACTCCATGCAGGTCTGCATGACCGACTCGATGGCGGTCTCCCAGTCCGACCGCGCGCTGGTGATCGTGCCGCAGTTCCACGCGATGGCGTGGGGCATGCCGTACGCCGCGTTCATGGTCGGCGCGTCGCTGATCATGCCGGACCGGTTCCTGCAGCCCGCGCCGCTGGCGGCGATCATCGCCGCGGAGAAGCCGACCATGACCGGCGCCGTGCCGACCATCTGGCAGGGCCTGCTCGCGCACCTGACCGAGCACCCGCAGGATCTCACCCCGCTCGGCGACGTGATCGTCGGCGGGTCGGCCTGCCCGCCCGCCCTGATGCAGGCCTTCGACGAGCTGGGCGTGACGATCATCCACGCCTGGGGCATGACCGAGACCTCGCCGCTGGGCAGCGTCTCCCGGCCGCCCGCCGGCCTGGACCCGAAGCAGGCCTGGGAGTACCGCGTCCTGCAGGGCCGGTTCCCGGCCTCGGTGCGGGCCCGGCTGATCGACGACGACGGCGCCGAGCTGCCCTGGGACGGCCAGACCGTCGGCGAGCTCGAGGTGGCCGGCCCGTGGGTGACCGCGTCGTACTACCAGCTCGAGGCGGGCGGGGACGGCGCGGAGAAGTTCCACGACGGCTGGCTGCGCACCGGCGACGTCGGCACCATCACCCCGGACGGCTTCCTGCGGCTGACCGACCGGTCCAAGGACATCATCAAGTCCGGCGGCGAGTGGATCTCCTCTGTGGACCTGGAGAACGAGGTCATGGCCCACCCGGCAGTGGCCGAGGCCGCGGTGATCGGCGTGCCGGACGAGAAGTGGGACGAGCGCCCGCTGGTCGCGGTGGTGCTGCGCGAGGGGCAGCAGGCCGCGCCCGAGGAGCTGCGCGAGTTCCTGGCCGACAAGGTCGCCAAGTGGCAGGTGCCGGAGAACTGGACCTTCGTCGAGGAGGTGCCCAAGACCAGCGTCGGCAAGTTCGACAAGAAGCGGTTGCGGGCGGCGTTCGCCGAGGGTCGGCTCGATATTCGCCACCTGAGCTGATCATTGGGGCCATACTGCGGGCATGGTTGAGTCCGAGTGGCACGCTGTCCTGTGAGGTCCTTGCCCGATGTCGGGGCTAACCTTCCGGCAGGTATGTATCTTCGGGCCGATCACCCTGAGGAGGTGACCAGCCTGCAGCCCGACCCGGTGGCGCCGGACCCTGCCCGCGCCGCCGACCGCCCCCGCAAGCTGAACGCCACGTCGTACGTGGTGCTCGGGATGCTCTGCCACGGTCCGGCCACGAGCTACGACCTCAAGCAGCGGATCGCTTACACCATCGGCAACTTCTGGGCGTTCGCGCACTCGCAGATCTACGACGAACCGGTCCGGCTGGTCGCCGACGGGCTGGTGACCGAGACCGTCGAGCAGGGCGGCCGGCGCAAACGCACCTACTCGATCACCGGCGCCGGCCGGCTGGCCCTGCGCGAGTGGCTGGCCAGCCCGACCCACGACCAGACCGAGATCCGCGACCTGGGGCTGCTCAAGCTGTTCTTCGCGGCCTTCGGGGACCGGGAGGACCTGCTGCGGCTGGCCCGGGACCGGTACGAGTCGCACCGGGCCCGCGCCAACGGCTACCTGGAGCAGCACGGGCGCATCGTCGACGCGGCCGACCCGTGGCAGGTCAAGACGCTGGAGCTGGGGATGCGCTACGAGCGCACGGTCGAGCGGTTCTGGGCCGACTTCATCGCCGAGCTGGAGGGCGAGGAGCCGGACAAGTAACCCCCGGCGAACTATTTACAGACAGAGCGGTGAGCGCGAAAATCTCCACCATGAGCGCTCGCCTGGTCCGCCTGTGCACCGTCGCCGCCGTGGTCATCACCGGGGCCGCGCTGGCTGTCCCGGCCGGCGCCCAACCCGCGCCGGACCCCGCCCCGGTCAACTTCCACCAGTGGCGCACGCTGCCCGAACTGCTCGCCGGACGCTCCGAGGGCCTGCTGCCGGCCCCGCGCGGCGGGCTGCGGATCGGCCGCCCGGTGGGCACCGTCGAGCACACCGAGCCGGGCCTGGGCACCACCCGCAGCTACGAGTACGGCCGGTGGACCTCGCCGCTGTACCGCCCGGGCTTCGACGCCAGCCAATTGGTGGCGTCCTGGAACGCCAGCACGCCCGCGTCGACCTGGCTCCAGGTCGAGATGCAGGGCCGGACCGACGCCGGGGCCACCACGGCCTGGTACGTGATGGGCCGGTGGGCGCTCGGCGACAGCGACATCGTCCGCACCAGCCTGCCCGACCAGTCCGACGCCTCCGGCTTCGTCGACGTGGACACGTTCGTGGCCCGGGGCGCGGTGCGGCTGCGCGCCTACCAGCTTCGGGTCACGCTCTACCGCGAGGCCGGCGGGCACGCCTCGCCCACGCTCGACATGGTCGGGGCGATGACCTCGGCCGTGCCCGACCGGTTCACCGTGCCGCTGACCCGGCCCGGCCCGGCCCGGGGCATCGAGCTGCCGGTGCCGCGCTACTCGCAGAACATCCACATCGGTCAGTACCCGCAGTACGGCGGCGGCGGCGAGGCGTGGTGCAGCCCCACCTCGACCCAGATGGTGGTGGAGTACTGGGGCAAGCGGCCCCGGCCCGCGGACCTGGCCTGGGTCGACCCGTCCTACGCCGACCCGTCGGTCGACCACGCCGCCCGGTTCACCTACGACAAGGACTACGACGGCACCGGCAACTGGCCGTTCAACACCGCCTACGCGGCCAGCTACGGGCTGTCCGCGCACGTCACCCGCCTGAAGTCGCTGACCGAGCTGGAGCGCTACATCCGGGCCGGCATCCCGGTGGTGACCTCGCAGTCGTTCCGGGCCGACGAGCTCGACGGCGCCGGGTACGGCACCGCGGGACACCTGATGGTGATCGTCGGGTTCACCGAGAACGGCGACGTGATCGCCAACGACCCGGCGTCGAGCAGCGACGACGAGGTGCGCAACGTCTACCGGCGCGACCAGTTCGAGACGATCTGGCTGCGCACCAAGCGGTACACCGCGAGCGGTTCGGTGGCCGGCGGCTCGGGCGGGGTGGCCTACATCATCAAGCCTGTCTGGTGGCCCAGCCCGTAGTCTGCGCCGGTGGAGCTGTTGTTCGTCTACGGCACGCTGCAACCCGGGGCCAGCCACTGGCATCTGCTGCGACCGTGGGTGAACGGCCCGCCCCGGCCGGCCGAGCTGCCCGGTGTCCTGTACGACACCGGGCGCGGCTACCCGGCGCTGGAGCTGCGCCCGGACGGTCCACGGGTGTCCGGCTGGGTGGTGGAGCTGCGCTCGCCGAGCGAGCCGGCCCTGGCCGCGATGGACTCCTACGAGGGCGCGGAGTACCGCCGGGAGCGGGTCGCGCTGGCCGACGGGACGGGCTGCTGGACCTACGTCTGGATCGTGGGCTTCGACGGGCTGCACCCGCTGCGCGAACCGTGGCCGGCGCCGGGGTCTGGTGATTCCCGGGCCGGCGAGGCACGCTGACCCCTATGAGTGAGCCGATCACCGCCACGATGCGCACCGAGCGACTGGAGCAGGTGGATGCCGAGGCTCCGGACCCGTTGGCCAAGATCACCCTGACGCCGCGCGCCTTCGCCGCGGTGCTGGCCACCCTCGCGTTGTTGGTGGGACTGCTGCTCGCGCTGTTACCGGTGCGCGTCGCCGGCTCCGATCCGGCCAGTCCGGCCTCGGTGACCTGCGGCAACACCATCGGCGGGGTGGAGACCGACATGGTGGCCGGCGGCCTGGACTCGCCCGACCAACCCACCGTGGTCGCCTACGTGGCGATGTGCGAACGCGCGATCGCCGACCGGGTGCTGTTCTCCTGGCCGATGTTCTTCCTCGGCGGCCTGGTGATCATCGCGATGGGCGTCGTCCGCCGCGATCCGGTCGCCGGACAGGACGAAGCCGGCTGACGGCCGAGTTCCTTCAGACCAGCTTGCCGGGGTTGAGGACCCAGTCCGGGTCCAGGGTGTCCTTGACCGCGCGCAGCACGTCCACGCCGAGCGTGCCGATCTCGTTGCCCAGGTAGGGCGCGTGGTCGACGCCGACCGCATGGTGGTGGGTGATCGTCCCGAGTGGACCGATCGCGGCGCAGGCCGCCGCCTTGGCCTTGGCCCACTGGCCGACCGGGTCCTCGTCGGCCCGGGGCGCGAGCACCGTGAAGTACAGCGAGGCGCCGGTCTCGTAGGCGTGCGAGATGTGGCAGGCGACCACCGGGACCCGGCCGGCCACCGACAGGGCCGAGTCCAGCGCGTCGCGCACCGCCTCGCGCAGTTCGGACAGTGCCGACCAGTACGCCGCGGTCTCCAGCGTCTCCACGCACACCCCGAGATCCATCAGCGCGTCGCGCTGGCGCGGCCCGGCGAACCGGCCGTGCCGCCACTTCTCCCCCGCCGCCCGGCCGAGCCCGACCATCCGCAGGCCGCGCAGCGCCCGCAGGGTGGCGGCCCGGCGCGTCTTGACCACTGCGGCCGAGGTGTCCTCCCAGCCCAGGATCAGCAGGCACGGCTCGCCGACCCGGCGCAGCCGCAGGTACCGGCGGACCGCCGCGGTCTTCCACCCGCCGGCCAGGCTCAGCGCCACCTCGGTCTCGGTCGGGTCGGACAGCCGGGTCACGTCGGCCAGCACCCGGGCCTGGGCCAGGATGCGTACCGCCTCCGCGCCGGCGGTCCAGCCGTCCAGCACGAAACCCTCGTAGCGGCGCACGGTCGGCAGCGGCCGGACCCGCACGGTCACCTCGGTGATCACGCCGAGGGCGCCCTCGCTGCCCACCACGAGTTGGCGCAGGTCCGGTCCGGCGGCCGAGGCCGGTGCCACGCCCAGCCGCCACTCGCCGCGCGGGGTGGCGATCCGCACGCCCTCGACCATGTCCTCGAACCGGCCGTAGCCGGCCGAGGCCTGGCCGGAGGACCGGGTGGCGGCGAAGCCGCCGATGGTGGCCCGCTCGAAGGACTGCGGCACATGCCCGATGGTCAGGCCGTGGGACAGCAGCAGCCGCTCCGCCTCCGGGGCGACCACGCCGGCCTGGAAGGTGGCCAGCCGGGACACCGGGTCCACGGACACCAGCTTGTCCAGCCGCATCAGGTCGAGCACGACCACCGCCGGGCATTCGCCGCGCAGCGCCGTCACACCGCCCACCACCGAGGTTCCGCCACCGAACGGCACGATGCCGATGCCGTGCTCCGCGCAGCACTCGACCACCCGCCGCACCTCGTCCGGGTCGGCCGGCAGCAGCACCGCGTCGGGCACCGCCAACTCGCCGGCGCCACGGTGCCGCAGCAGGTCCACATAGGACAGTCCACCGGCGCGGCCGAGCCGCTCGGCGGTGCCGAGCAACACGTGCTCGGCGCCCACGACGGCGATCAGCGCCTCGCGGGCGGCGTCGGGCAGCGCCGACGCCGCGACCGGGAAGGCCGAACCGGGCGCGACGGGCGTGCTCCGCTCGGCGAGCCCGGTGCGGGCCCGCAGCCAGCGCAGCGCATGCGCCGGCAGGTGTGCGGCCTCGGCTCCCTCGGGAGTCCAGCCACACCGGACTAGATGGTCGAGTTGCTCCACCGGCTCGGTCACGCGCTACAGTGTGACACATGACGTCGAAACGTCACACCTTACCGTCGCCCAGTCGGGTGGACGACGACGTGCTGCTCGACGCCGCGCGGGAATGCGTGCTCGACACCGGAGTGCGCCGGACGACGTTGAGCGGCGTCGCCCGCGCCGCCGGCGTCAGCAGGATGACCCTCTACCGCCGGTTTCCCGATGTGCGCAGTCTGCTCGCCGGGCTGATGACCCGCGAGTTCGGCGAACTGCTGGCCCGGGCCGGCAAAGCCACCAAGGTCACCGCGAGCGCCCGGGAGCGCCTGGTCGCCGCCACCGTCGACGGCGTCTGCGCGCTGGTCGTCGACCCGCTGATGCGCACCCTGCTGGACCGCGACGCCGAGCTGATCCTGCCCTACATCGTCGAACGCATCGGCGCCGTGCAGCGCACCGCCGAGCTGTTCCTGCGCGAGCAGTTGATCGCCGGCCATCAGGACGGTTCGGTGCGCCGGTCCGATCCGGCCGTGCAGGCCCGCGCCATCTTCCTGGTGGCGCAGTCGTTCGTCTTCTCCATGCGGCCGGCCACCCGCGACGTGGACCGGGCCGCCCTGGTCGGCGAGCTCACCCAGGTACTCGATGCCGCGCTGCGGCCCCGTACGAAGGAGTCCCGGTGACCGCATCGAGCACCGCGCTCAACGCCGAGCGCCGCGCGCGCGAGCTGGCTGAGCTCCGCGCGGGAGCAACGGTCGACGTGCTGGTGGTGGGCGGCGGCGTGACCGGGACCGGGGTCGCGCTGGACGCCGCCGCACGTGGCCTGTCGGTGGCCCTGGTCGAGGCGAACGACCTGGCGTTCGGCACCTCGCGCTGGTCCAGCAAGCTGGTCCACGGCGGGCTGCGCTACCTCGCTCACGGCGACGTCGGGCTGGCCCGGGAAAGCGCGCGGGAGCGCGGCGTGCTGATGACCCGCACCGCGCCGCACCTGTCCCGGCCGCTGCCCCAACTGCTGCCGGTGCACGACACCCTGCCCCGGCACACCAGCGAGCTGGCCATGGCCGGGCTGCGGGCCGGGGACCTGCTGCGCCGGGCCGCCCGCACTCCCTCGGCGCTGCTGCCGCGCCCGCGCCGGGTGTCCGCGCCGGAGGCGCTGGCGCTCGCGCCCGGGCTGCGCGCCGCCGGGCTGCGCGGCGGCCTGCTGTCCTTCGACGGTCAACTGATCGACGACGCGCGGCTGGTGGTGGCGCTGGCCAGAACCGCGGCCGGGTTCGGCGCCCGGATCCTGACCCGCGCCCGGGTCACCGGCCTGACCGGAACCGGGGCGGAGATCCGCGACGAGCTGACCGGCCAGGTCTTCGAGGCCGGCGCCCGCGCGGTGATCAACGCCACCGGCGTGTGGGCCGGCGAGTTGGTGGACTCGGTGCGGCTACGTCCATCGCGCGGCTCGCACCTGGTCCTCGACGCGGGCACGGTCGGGTTGTCCGGTACCGCGCTGACCATCCCGGTGCCGGGCGGCTTCGGCCGGTTCGCCCTGCTGCTGCCGCAACGCGACGGCCGGGTCTACCTCGGCCTGACCGACGAGCCGGTGGACGGCCCGGTTCCGGACGTGCCGACGGTCCCGCAGTCCGATGTGGACTTTCTACTGGAGATCGCGTCCTCGGTGCTGCAGCGCAGGCTCGGCCCGGCCGACGTGCTCGGCCGCTACGCCGGGCTGCGGCCGCTGCTGCCCACCGGGGGCAGCAGCGCCGACCTGTCCCGCCACCACGCCGTGCTGACCGCGCCGAACGGGGTGATCACCGTGGTCGGCGGCAAGCTGACCACCTACCGGAAGATGGCGCAGGACGCGGTGGACGCGACCGGCCTGCCGGCCGGGCCTTGTCGCACCAGGGATATCCCCCTGGTCGGCGCCGCCTCCCGGCCGTCACTGTCCACTGTGGACGCATCGGCCCGGCTGGTGGCGAGGTACGGCACGGAGGCGGCCACGGTCGCCGCGCTGGCCGAGCTGGACCCGGAGCTGGGCGCGCCGGTGGCCGGCGGCGTCGAGCTGACCGGCGCCGAGGTGGTCTGGGCGGTGCGGCACGAGGGCGCGCTGGACGCCGACGACGTACTGCATCGCCGCACCCGGATCGGCCTGGTGGCAACGGATCTGGCCGCGGCCAGGCCGGCCGTCGAAGAGATCGTCGGCCGGGCGCTGGCCGGGCTCAGGGCGTCATCTCGATAGCGCGCACGCGTTCGGCCGCGCGCTGGACCTCTTCCTGGGTGCCGTGGATCTCGAAGTGCATCTCGTCGATGGCGGCGTGGCGGAAGTCGCCGCCCCAGCGGACCACCTGGACGTCGCCGAGGATGCGGCGGATCTCGGCGACCTGGGCCGGGGTGTAGGTGTTCGCCGAGCCCTGCGGGTGTGCGCCCCAGTTGGCGTCCACCGCGGTGCCGCTGGCGTGGTTGGACCAGACGTTGGTGCTGCCGATGGTCCGCGGGTTGTAGCCGCCGGTGGTGGCGGCGTCCAGCGGCTCGACTCCGTAGTGGAACCGGGTGAGCACGTGGATCAGCACGTCGCCTGCCGGGCCGCGGGCCACCGACACCCGCACGTTCGTGCCCGGGATCGTCCTGGTCTGCAACGGCGGGTTGATCGGCCAGCCGTTCTGCGAACTGGCCACCGGCGCCCCGCCGCGGGCCTGGGCCACCTGCGTGGCGCCCGGGGGACCTGTGTAGGGGGTGACGGGGGCGACGTCGACCTGGCCGAAGGTGAGGTTGGTGGTGGAGCCGGGCGGGGCGACGCCGGCCGAGAGGTTTCCGCCGTAGTTCACGCCCGCCGCGGTGGTCTGCCCCGGCCGGTCCTGGCCGCCGGCCACGCCGCCGATCGTGCTCATCAACTGCTTGACCGCGTTGACCAACTGCATGATCTTCTGCACCAGCTGGATGATCTTCTGCAGGGTCTGCACCAGCTTCTGGATCTTCGTCAGGCACTTCTGCGCGGTCTGCACCGCGGTCTGCACCGACTGCGCGATGCCCTTGGCGATGCTGGCGCCGAACGAACCCCAGGCCGCCGCCAGCGCCTCGATGATGATCATGATGATCCGGTTGCAGGCCTGGTTGATGAAGTCCATGACCATCTTGCGGACCTCGGCCAACGCCTTGCCGGCCTGGGACAGCGCGCCCGAGACCGCCTGGCAGACCTTGGACATGGTCTCCAGGTTCTTCGACTGGGTCTCGGCCGTCGTGCGGTAGGCGTCGCCGGCCGCGCCGGTCCAGCAGGTGGTCTCCCGGGTGGCCGCGGTGCGGTACTGGCCGGCGCTGTTGACCAGCTGCTGGCCCGCGCGGATCCAGCCCTGCGCGCTGCCGGTGATCGAGTTCACGTCACCGAGCAGCTTGTCGAACGGCTCGCGCAGGAACTTGATGTGCGAGATGAGCCAACCGAAACCGGCCTGCGAGATGGCCCCGAGCGGGTCGCCGCCCAGGCTGATGATGTCCATCGCGACGTTGGTGACGCCCATCCCGGCGGAGAGCCAGTCGCCCCGGTCGATGGCCGACGCGGTGCTCCGCACGTCGTTGAACAGGCTGGTGGCCGCCTGCTCGGGACTGCGGTTGGCGGTGGTGGTGGCGGGGGTCGGAGTGCTCATCGCCGGTCGTCTCCCCTGCTCAGCGCCAGCAGTTCGGCGTGCGTTCGGTCCACCTGCTCGTAGAGGTCGGCCACCTGGCGCAGACCGTTGTGCACATCGGTGAAGGACCTGGCCGCGTTGATGATCCCGTCGCGCACCAGATCACTCGCGCCCATCAGCGCGGCGGCGAAGAACCGGCCGATCATGCCGTAGGCGTCGCCGTGCACCGAGGCCTGTGCCATGCCGCAGGCCGAGTTCACCTGGCCGGAGATGGACGCAACGGTGTCCGAGTGGGCCCGCACCTCGGACACGTTGACCGTGAATCCGTCTGTCATGAGATCCGCCGATCGCCGCTACTGGATGACTTCTGGGGGGTTTTCGAAGTAATCGTCGTCAGACCTGTTGTCCGGCTTCAGGTCCGGATGCTCCGGCTCGTCCTTGCCGTCGCCCCGGTAGCCCTCCGGAAGCACGTTCTTCACCACGTTCAGCGCTTCGGAGTCGCCGAGCAGCCCCTGCATGGCCGCGACCACCTGCGCACCGGCATCCCGCTGCGCCTGCCGGGTGGTCTCCAGGATCAGCCGGGACAACCGGTCCGGGTCCATGTCGCGCACGCTCGGGCGCAGCTGAAGATCCGTGGTCGCGCCGCTGGCGCTGACCCGCACCAGGACCTCGCCGTCCGGCGAGGTGGCCGAGCCGCCGACCTCGCGCAGCGCCTTGTCGGCCTGCTCAGCCTGCGCGGCGACCGCCTTGAGCTTGTCGTCGTACTGCAGCAGCCACTGCTGTGCCTCGTCCATCGGGGGGAGCCTCCAATGGTCCATCACGGATCATTCGCGTCTTTGACGGAGCATGCCCGATCCGGTTCCCCGAGGGGAACGGTTTGGGAAAAGTTCTTCGAGGTATGCCCGCGCGTCTCGACTTTACGACGAGCCTGGATACTTGGTCACGGGTCAGCGAGGAAGGGGCCGCGCGAGTGCGTCCGCGAGCCGATCGGGAGGCCGGGTGAGCAACGGGGCCGCCGCCGCCCAGACGGTCTGGCTGATCGCCCGGCGCGATCTGACCACCAGGCTGCGCGCCAGATCGTTTCTCATCGGCACCGTTGTGTCCATTGTGGTCCTCGCCGGGATCGTGCTGATGCAGAGCACGATCTTCAGTGACGGCAACGAGATGGTGGTCGGGCTCAACGGCCAGGCGATCGCGGTCGGCGACCAGCTGACCGAGGCCGGGCGGGCGCAGGGGCGGACGGTGCGCGTCCAGGAGGTCACCGATCTCGAGGCCGGCTCGGCCATGGTCGCCGACGGCGAGCTCGACGCGCTGGTCAGCGGCCCGCCCGCCGGACTGCGGGTGCTGGTGAAGGAACAGCTGGACCAGGACCTGCGGGGCGCCCTGGACGCCATCGTGCAGCGGCAGGTGCTCGAGGCGCAGCTGGCCGCGAGCGAGGACCTGGACGCCGAGACCGTGCTGCGCACCGTCGCCGCCGCGCACGTCGACCCGCGCTCGCTACAGCCCCCCGACCCGCAGCGCGAGCAGCGGCTGGTGATCGCGCTGCTGATCATCGCGCTGCTGTACGTCTCGCTGGTGCTCTACGGTTCCATGGTCGCCCAGGGCGTGATCGAGGAGAAGTCCAGCCGGGTGGTGGAGCTCCTGCTCGCCACCGTGCGGCCCTGGCAGCTCCTGATCGGCAAGGTGATCGGCCTGGGCCTGGTCGGGCTGATCCAGCTGTCGATCATCGGCTCGGCCGGCGTGCTGCTCGGCGTGGCGACCGGGGCGCTGAGCTTCGCGGGCATCGCGATCGGCTCGTTGCTCTGGGGCCTGGTGTGGTACGTGCTGGGCTTCTTCCTCTACGCCACGGTGTTCGCCGCGGCGGCCGCGCTGGTGTCCCGGCAGGAGGACGCGCAGGCCGTGCTCATGCCGATCATCCTGGTGCTGGTGGCCGCGTTCGTGGTCGGCTTCGGCGTGCTGGCCCAGGACCCGGCGAGCGCGGCGAGCACCGTGCTCGCGCTGCTGCCGCCGTTCACCCCGCTGCTGATGCCCGGCAAGATGGCCCTGGGCGCCGCGCCGGCCTGGCAGGTGCTCGCGGCGATCGCGCTCACCCTGCTGGCCATCGCCGCGCTGGCCGTGCTCGGCGGCCGGATCTACCGCAACGCCGTGCTCCACATGGGAACCCGGGTCCGGCTGCGCGACGCCCTCCGTTCCTAACGGTCGCCGACGGGAACGTAGTCGCGCTCCGCCTGCCCGATGTAGACCTGGCGCGGCCGGCCGATCTTGGTCGCCGGGTCGTTCATCATCTCGCGCCAGTGTGCGATCCAGCCGGGCAACCGGCCCAGTGCGAACAGCACGGTGAAGAACTTGGTCGGGAACCCCATCGCCCGGTAGATCAGCCCGGTGTAGAAGTCCACGTTCGGGTACAGCTTGCGCTCGATGAAGTAGTCGTCGGCGAGCGCCCGCTCCTCCAGATCCTTGGCGATGTTCAGCAGTTCGTCGTCGCCGCCGAGCCGGTTGAGGATGTCGTCGGCGGTCTTCTTCACGATCGCCGCCCTCGGGTCGTAGTTCTTGTAGACCCGGTGGCCGAAGCCCATCAGCTTGATGCCCTCTTCGCGGTTCTTCACCTTCTTGACGAAGGTGTCCACATCGCTTTCGTCCCGGATCCGCTCCAGCATGTCCAGCACCGCGCTGTTGGCCCCGCCGTGCAGCGGCCCGAACAGCGCGTTGATGCCGGCCGAGATGCTGGCGAACAGGTTGGCCTCGGACGAGCCGACCAGCCGGACCGTGGAGGTCGAACAGTTCTGCTCGTGGTCGGCGTGCAGGATGAACAGCAGGTCCAGCGCCCGGGCCAGGTCCGGGTCGACGTCGTAGGGCTCGGCCGGCAGCCCGAACGTCATCCGGAGGAAATTCTCCACCAGTCCGAGTGAATTGTCCGGGTACAGGAACGGCTGCCCGACCGACTTCTTGAACGCGTACGCCGCGATCGTGGGCAGCTTGGCCAGCAGCCGGATGGTGGAGATCTCGACATGCTGCTGGTCGAACGGTTTCAGGCTGTCCTGGTAGAAAGTGGACAGTGCGGACACCGCCGAGGACAGCACCGGCATCGGGTGCGCGTCCCGGGGGAAACCGTCGAAGAACCGCTTGAGATCTTCGTGCAGTAACGTGTGCTTCTTGATCTTCTCGGTGAAGTCGGCCAGTTCGGCCGTGGTCGGCAGGTCCCCGTAGATCAGCAGATAGCTGGTCTCGATGAAGGTCGAGCGCTCGGCCAACTGCTCGATCGGATAGCCGCGGTAGCGCAGAATTCCGGCGTCACCGTCGATGTAGGTGATCTCCGAGGAACAGGCCGCCGTGTTGACGAAACCCGGATCAAGGGTCACCAGACCGGTGGTCGCCAGCAGTTTGCCGAGGTCGATGCCCGGGTCACCGTCCGTGGCCGGCTTGATGGTCATCGCGTGCTCCCCGCCAGGATGGCGGAGCACCACGGTGCCGGGGTTCGTGGTCCCGTCAGGCATCCAATTCCCTCTCGCACTCATGCGGGACGGCTGTGGTGTCCAGGCCCGCATAGCCCGGAAAGAACTCAAGACACCGCCCCGTTGGGGTCTTCCATTCTTACGCTAGTGCTCCGCGCGCGCTACGGACACTTTTCCGGCGCGAGATCGATCACAGCCCGATGATCTCGGTGGCGTACGGCGGCTCGGCGCCCGCCCGGGAGACGGTGACCGCAGCCGCCCGCGCGGCGAGGTCCAGGGCCGCGCGCAGGTCCGCGGCGTCCAGCCGGCACACGGCGTCCGCGCTGGTCACGCCGGTGCGGGCGAGCCAGTACAGCAGCGCCCCGTGCACGGTGTCCCCGGCGCCGATGGTGTCCACCACGGCGCTGGGCGCGGCCGGCACGTCCACCGCCGCGCCGGCGCCGGTGACGGCGGTCAGGCCGTCGGCGCCCCTGGTCAGCACGGCCGCCGCCGGCCCGGCCGCGAGCCACGACCGGACGGCGTCGAGCACCGCGGCCCCGGACGCCCCGGGCGGCAGCGCGGCGAGCCACCGAGCGTCCTCAACGGACAACTTCAACAGCCCGACGTCGGGTAGCCAGGAGGTGAACCGCGCGCGAACGGCGTCCGGGTCGGACACCAGGCCCGGCCGGATGTTCGGGTCGAGCACGGTCAGTCCGCCGGCCCGGGCGTGCCGGCGCAGCAGGGTCTCGTACGTGGTCGCGCCCGGCTCCAGCAACAGCGACAGGGTGCCGAGGGAGAGCAGCCGCACGCCGGCCGGCAGCGCGCCCGGGTCGGCGACCAGGCGGTCGGCGGTTCCCTCCACATGGAACGAGTAGCGGGCCGAGCCGTCCGGGGCGATCCCGGTGACCGCGAGCGTCGTCGGCTCCGGGCCGCGCTGCACCAGCGAGGTGTCCACTCCGGACCGGTGCAGCCGGCGCAGCAGGGCCGCGCCGAAGTCGTCGGTCGACAGCCGGGACAGGAACCGGACCTCGGCGCCGAGCCGGGCGGCCGCGATCGCCACGTTGTACGGGCCTCCGCCGGGGAACGGGCGCAGGGCCGGCAGCTCATCGTCCACAGTGGAGGGCAGCGGAACGAGGTCGATGAGCGCCTCGCCGCCGACCAGAATCATGGGGAGGTTATAGCATCCGATGCCTACCGATCAGTAGGACGTCATACTGTTTACATGCCTGCGGATCGACTCCTGCCCAGCACCGAGGCCGAGGACCTCATCAAGCTCGTGCGCGAGATCGCCCGGGACGAACTGGCCCCGCTGGCCGCCTCGTACGAGGAGGCGGAGCGGTTCCCGCGCGAGCAGTTCCGGCTGCTCGGCCGCAGCGGGCTGCTCGGCCTGCCCTACCCGGAGCGCTGGGGCGGCGGAGCCGTCTCCTACGAGGTGTACCTGCAGGTGCTCGAGGAGATCGCGACCGCCTGGATGACCGTGGGCGTCGGCCTGTCGGTGCACACCATGTCGTGCTACGCGCTGGCCGAGTACGGCACCGAGGAGCAGCGCGAGCGCTGGCTGCCGGACATGCTGGGCGGCGAGCTGCTCGGGGCGTACGCGCTGTCCGAGACGCACGCCGGCTCCGACGCGGCGGCGCTGGCCACCCGGGCGGTGCGCGACGGGGACACCTATGTGGTGAACGGGACCAAGGCGTGGATCACCCACGGCGGTCAGGCGGACTACTACACCACGATGGTGCGCACCACCGACACCGGCGGGCGAGGGATCAGTTGCCTGCTGGTGGACGCTGGCACGCCCGGCCTGTCCGCCTCGTCCCCCGAGCGCAAGATGGGCCTCACCGGGTCGACCACCACACAGATGATGTTCGACGACGCCCGGGTGGACGCCGACCGGCTGCTCGGCCCGGAGGGATCCGGCCTGAAGATCGCGCTGGCTTCGCTGTCCTCGGGCCGGCTCGGCATCGCCGCGTGCGCCGTCGGCCTGGCCCAGGCCGCGCTGGACGAGGCGGTCCGGTACGCCCAGCAGCGCATCCAGTTCGGCCGGCCGATCATCGAGTTCCAGGGCATCGAGTTCCTGCTCGCCGACATGGCCACCGCCGTCGAGTCCGCCCGGGCCACCTACCTGGAGGCCGCCCGCCGCCGCGACCGCGGCCTGCCCTTCCAGCGCCAGGCCTCGATCGCCAAGCTCTACGCCACCGACTCCGCCATGCGGGTCACCACCGACGCGGTCCAGGTCCTCGGCGGCGCCGGGTACACCCGCGACTTCCCGGTGGAACGCTACATGCGCGAAGCCAAGGTCCCGCAGATCTTCGAGGGCACCAACCAGATCCAGCGCCTGGTCATCGCCCGCGCCCTGCGGTCTCCCTAACCCCGTTCGGTGTAGAAGGGGTTGGCGGTGACGCCCTGGCCGGTGTGGTCGTCGAAGTGGTAGACCTCGCGGCCGGCGATGAAGACGCGGGTGGCGCGGCTCATGACGTCGAGCGGGTCGCCGGACCAGACGACCAGGTCGGCGTCCAGCCCGGGGGCGATGGAGCCGACCCGGTCGTCCAGCCCCATGATCTCGGCGGGGTGGGTGGTGATCGCGCGCAGCGCGGTGTCGGCGTCCAGGCCCTCCTTGACGGCCAGGGTGGCCTGGTGCACCAGGAAATGAATGGGGACGACCGGGTGGTCGGTGGTGATGGCGATCTTCACGCCGGCCCGGGCCAGGATGCCGGGGTTGCGCAGCGAGCGGCGGCGTAGCTCGACCTTCAGGCGGCTGGTGAACAGCGGCCCGATGATCACCGGGATGTTCTTCTCGGCCAGCAGGTCGGCGAGCAGATGCCCCTCGGTGCCGTGGTTGATCACCAGCCGGTAGCCGAACTCCTCGGACAGCCGGATCGCGGTGGCGATGTCGTCGGCGCGGTGCGTGTGCTGGCTCCACGGCAGCTTGCCGTCCAGGACGCCGGACAGGATCTCCAGCGTGGGGTCCCGCTCGAACGGCTCCTGCGCGCGATCGGCGTGCTCGCGGCGCAACCGGTAGTCCTGCGCCTTGACGAACGCGTCCCGGATCACGGCCGCGACGCCGAGCCGGGTCGACGGCAGCCTGTCCTTCTCGCCGTAGATCCGCTTGGGGTTCTCGCCGAGCGCGCTCTTCACGCTCAGCGGCTCACGGATCACCATCTCGTCGACCGTGCGGCCCCACGCCTTCACCGCCACCGTCTGCCCGCCGATCGGGTTGGCCGAGCCGGGTTTGACGACGATCGTGGTGACCCCGCCGGACAGCGCGTCCCGGAAGCCCTCGTCGTCGGGGTTGATCCCGTCGAGGGCACGCAGCCGGGCGCCGTTCGGATCGGTCTTCTCGTTGACGTCCTCGCCGACCCAGTGCTCGCCCTCCTCGTACACGCCGACGTGTCCGTGTGCCTCGACGAAACCGGGCAACAGCCAGCATCCGGACACGTCGACGATCTCCGCGTCGTCCGGAACCTCGACGTCCACCGCGCGGCCGACGGCGACGATCCTGCCGTCGGCGACCAGCACCGTGCCGTCCTCGATCGGGGAGCCGGCGACCGGAACCACGTAGCCGCCGAGGAATGCCGTCGTCACCGTCACAACGGCATGATCCCCCAGCGCCCGGTCCAGGACTTGGCTGGGTCGAGGTGGATCAGGTCGACGCCGGAGTTCAGCGCGTCCGGCGGGCAGGTCATCGGCTCGATGGCGACGGCGAAACCCCCGTTGTCGTTGGGGAAGTTGCTCGGCGTGAACACCTGCACCCAGCGGAAGCTGCGATCCGCCCACACTTCGACGCCGCCCCGCGGATGCACCAGCGCGTGCCGGATCACGCCGTCGCGCGGCCGGCAGCCGCCGAACGCGTGATCCAGTTCGGGCAGCTCACAAACCAGCCGGCCGCGCCGGAGGTCGAGGTCGCCGCCGCGCACGTCCACCGGGTCGCCGGCCGGCACCATCCGCACCGGGTCCAGCGGCAGCATCGTGGTGGCGGCCAGCCGGAGCTCGCAGTCGGTCAGCTTGATCCGGCCGGCCCGCAGGTAGGGGTGGGTGCCGACGCCGAACGGCATGACCTCCGAGCCGAGGTTGTGCATGCCGTGCGTGACGTTCAGCCCGCGCAGTCCGAGCTCGTAGGAAATGCTGGTACGGAAGGGAAACGGCCACCCGGGCCGGGGCTCGATGGTGACCTCCATGGTCACCTTGGACCGGGAGTGCTCGGTGACGGTCCAGGTCTCGTGCCGGACCAGGCCATGGATGGCGTTGCCCCGGGCCGGCTCGGTCACCTCCAGGTCCAGCGGCGTGCCGTTGTGCGACCAGCGCGCGCCGCCGACCCGGTTCGGCCACGGGATGAGGACAGCGCCGGCGCCCATCGGCGGTTCCTCGTCGGCGCCGAAACTTTCGACGTACGGCACGCCGTCCACCTCGAAGGCGCGCAGTCCCGCCCCGATCGTCGTGACGATCGCCCGTGCGCCGGACTGGGTGATCTCCAGCTGTTCCCCGGTGGGTCCGCTCATAGGCACGTAGCTTAGGGGTCGCGTAGTTACTAGACCGGTCTGTATAGTTCCCGCTATGCCCCGCCGGACCGACACCAGGCAGCGCGTGCTGCACACCGCCGCCGAACTGTTCCGCCGGCAGGGCTACCAGGCGACCGGGCTCAACCAGGTGCTCCAGGAGGGCGGCGCACCGAAAGGCTCGCTGTACTTCCACTTCCCCGGCGGCAAGGAGCAGCTGGCCGTCGAGGCGATCACCCTGGCCGGCACCGAACTGTGCGACACGATCGCCGGGGTGCTGGCGTCGGCCACCGATCCCGTGTCCGGTGTGGACGGTGTGGTTCGGGCGCTGGCCGACGATCTGGTGCGATCCGACTTCCGGCGCGGCTGCCCGCTGGGCACCGTCGCACAGACCACGGTCGACAACGACGCGATCCGGCAGGCCTGCGCGGCGGTGTTCGAGACCTGGCGCCGGCTCGTCGAGCGGGCACTGGTCGCCGGCGGCGTGCCCGAGGACGTGGCGCCTAGCCTTGCCACCATGACGATCGCGGCCGTCGAGGGCGGGCAACTGCTTGCCAGGAACCAGAAGGACGTCGCACCGCTGCTGGCGGTCGGCACGCAGCTCACCGAGTTGATCAGAGCCCACCTGCGGGAAGGACAGTGAAGCGATGCGCGTGCACCACCTCAACTGCGGCTCGATGCGGCCCCGGTTCGGGGGTTTGGTCGACGGCCAGCCGGGCGTGTGGCGGGCCGGGCAGATGGTCTGCCACTGCCTGCTGATCGAGACCGAGGCCGGCCTGGTGCTGGTCGACTCCGGCCTGGGCCTGCACGACCTGGCCGAGCCGCGGGCCCGGCTGGGCAGGCGGTTCCTTTCCCTGACCCATCCCCTGCTGGCCGAGGCCGAGACCGCGGTGCGCCAGGTGGCCGCGCTGGGCTTCGACCCGGCGGACGTGCGGCACGTCGTGCTCACCCACCTCGACCTCGACCACGCCGGCGGCATCGCGGACTTCCCCACGGCCAAGGTGCACGTCTACGGGGCCGAGCATCGCGCGGCGATGAACCCGGCCACCCGGCTGGAGAAGACGCGGTACCGCACGGTGCAGTGGTCGCACGGCCCGGAGTGGGTCACCTACGGCGAGGACGGCGAGTCCTGGTTCGGTTTCGCGTCGGTCCGGGCGCTTTCCGGGCTGCCCGAGGAGATCCTGCTGGTGCCGCTGGCCGGGCACACCCGGGGGCACGCCGCGGTGGCGGTCGACACCGGCGAGAAGTGGTTGCTGCACGCCGGAGACGGCTATTTCTTCCGTGGCGAGGTGGACCCGGTCGACACCCGGTCGACGCCGGTGCTCAAGCTGTTCCAGAACCTCGTCGAGCACGACCACCGGACCAGGGTCGGCAACCAGCGCCGGCTGCGGGAACTGGTGGCCGCGCACCGCGCCGAGGTGGAGGTGTTCTCCGCGCACGACGCGGTGGAGATCCGTCGCTACGGTCCTACTTGGACAGAGCGCCCGAATCGTCCGACAGCGTGACCTGCTCCCCCTTGCGGCGCAGGTAGAGCCAGTTCGCGAACCACAACAGGATGCCGAGCCCGATCAGCGCGCCGGCGATCAGGTAGTCGCTGGCCGGCCGGCCGGACAGCACCGGGATGGCCAGGTAGCCGCAGAGCACCGCGGCGACCAGCGGCGCCCAGGTCGGAGCGACGAAGTGCTTGTGTGACACGGAGTCCCGCCGCAGGATCAGGACGGCGACGTTGACCACGGTGAAGACCACGAGCAGCAGCAGCGCGGTGGTGCCGCCGAGCTTGGCGACGCCGTCCGCGCCCGCGGTGGCGACCAGTACGGCGGCGATGACCGTGGTGACCAGGATCGACACCCACGGCGTGAGGCGCCTGCGGTGCACAGTGCCGAACGCCTTAGGCAGGATGCGCTCGTTGGCCATGCCGTAGAGCAGCCTGCTGGCCATCAGCATGTTGATCAGCGCCGAGTTGATCACGGCGAACAGCCCGATGAAGGCGAAGACCTGCAACGGAAATCCCGGCGCCCCAACGGTGATCACCTGCAGCAGCGCGTTGGACTTGGCCGCGGCGAGTTTGTCGGCCGGGATGAGCAGCGAGGAGGTGATGGCCACCAGGATGTAGATCAGCGCGGCCGTACCGAGCCCCAGCAGCAGCGCCTTCGGGAAGATGCGCGGCGGATCCTGGCACTCCTCGGCCATGTTGACCGAGTCCTCGAAGCCGACCATGGCGAAGAATGCGAGCGAGGTGGCCGCGGTGATGGCCAGCAGCCAGCCGGTGTCCGCAGTGTTGATCTCGGTGAGCCGGGCCGGCTCGCCCTTGCCGGCGGCGACGGCATAGATGCCGATCGCGATGATGATCACCAGGCCGGACAGTTCGATGCAGGTGAGCACCACGTTGGCCTTCACCGACTCGGACACGCCGACGAAGTTGATCGTCGCGAGCATGATGACGAAGAGCACCGCCACGACCGCGACGACCGTGCCGCTCACCTTGACGTTGAAGGCTGCCGGCAGGTAGGTCGCCCCGAACGCGCGGGCCGCGGCGGACGCGGAGGTGATCCCGGAGCACATGACGGTGAAGGCGACCAGGAAGGTGACGAACGGGACCCGGAAGGCGCGGTTCACGTAGAGCGCCGCGCCCGCCGCCCGCGGATACTTTCCGGACAGTTCGAGGTAGCTGAACGCGGTGAGGAAGGCGACCACGAACGCGAGTAGGAACGGCAGCCACAGCGCGCCGCCGACTCTGCCCGCCACGCTGCCGGTCAGCGCGTAGATGCCGGTGCCGAGCACGTCGCCGATCACGAAGAAGAACAGCAGCTTCGGCCCGATCGCCCGCTTCAACTCGGGTTGGCTGGTCGCCGGAGTCTCAGTCGCCATTCACGTGAGTGTGCCGGATCACACCACCGGAAACCACTCACGCCAGGTTACTTTCTGACCGGCCCAAGCCTCGCCGCGGGGCGAACCGGGTCCAACGACACCACAGGCCTGCCCGCCCGCGGCGCCTTCGGCGCCGGGCGGCGGGGCGAACTGGGGTCCAAAGATCTGCAGACCAGCCCGCCCCGGCGCGCCGAGGTGGGCGAGGTAGAAGACGACGTCTATCTCGTCGGCGGTGCGTTGGCCGGTCTC
>NZ_DASTBH010000264.1:0-6021 GCF_035712165.1 Actinophytocola sp.
GCACCGCGGCCAGGTCGGTGGGGTTGCCGCCCGCGCCGGCCGCCCGGCCGATCGCCTGGACCGCCGCCGCGATGGCGTCGAGGTGGTCTCCCCCACCGGCCCGCAGCCAGATCCGCAGCGCCTCGGCGTTCTCCGCCGCCGGCGCCGAGCGTTCCGCGGCGGTCGCGCGCTCGATCGGCCCGCCGGCCGTGGCCACCGGACGCGGCCAGCCCAGCAGCACCGCGGAGAGCACCATCACCGCGGTCGCGGCGATCCACTGTGGACGAAGCCGGCGCGCGGCCGGCTCGGCGAACTCCCGGCGCCGGCCGGCCAGGTACCCCAGGGCGGCGCCGGTCAGCGCGAGCAGCGTGCCCTCCGCGGTGATCACGCCGAGCACCGTCGCGCCGTAACCGGGATCCAGGCCGAGCGGACAGGTGGTCATCGTCGCCTGGAACACCGGCACGCAGGCGTCGGTCGCGTGCAGCACCCAGATGCCCGCCGCTCCCACCAGACCGGTGGTCGCCGCGGCGAACAGCCCGGTCACCGGGTTCGGCCGGCGGGCCGTCACCACGACGGCCACCAGGAACTGGGCCAGCACCACCGCGCCGATCTCCCAGGCGGTGAGCACCGCGACCATCCCCTCGGTGGTGCGCAACGGTTCGGCTACCCCGTTGCGCAACGCGGCCCGCAGCACCAGGTCGTAGCCCAGCAGAGCCGCACCGGCGAGCAGTCCGGCGAACAACGCGAAGCGCAGACCGGCGCGGGCGGCGCCGAGCAGCAGCGGCACCGCCCAGATCAGCACCAGGCTCACCATCGCGATCGGGTCGGGCTCGGCGAACCCCAGCACGATCGGATGCAACACCACGCTCACCAGCGCGTGGTCCAGACCGGTCCAGGCCACGTCGACGATCCGCAGCAGAGCCCCCTGGGTCTGCCGCACGATGTCGACCACGATGTCCATTCGGGACAGTGCGCTCCACCACTGCAGCCAGGACACGCAGAAGCCGACGACCGCCGCACCGGCCGCGACGGCGGCCAGCCGGCGGAGCCGGCCCGGCTCCCGGGCCGCGACCAACCCGGCCACCCAGGCCAGCCAGGCGGTCAGCAGGATCACCTGGGGCGCAAGGGAAAGCCCGGCGGCAAGCCCGGCGACCCGGGGCAGCAGCGTGCTGCCGTACAGCACCGTCAGGCTCTCGCCGAGCACGATGCCGGCCACGATCCCGAGACCGGGACCGACCAGCACCCAGGGTGAGGTGTGCCCGGCGGCGCGGTAGGCCGCGGTCCGCAGCGCCAGCACGATGATCAGCACGGCGAGACCGAGGCCCCAGGACCGCTGCAACAGTTCCAGTGCCGTCTGCGGCACACCGCTCCAGGTCTGGACCGGCACCGCGAGCTGCAGCCAGGCGACCTCGAAGGCCAGGCCGGCGGCGAACGACTCCCAGAAACCCGGACGCAGCAACGAAGCGGGGTGCGCCAGCCCGGCGACGCGGTGGTGCGGCGCGGGATGGGCCCGCCACCAGGAACCCCACCGGTGCCCGGCGGCGGCCCCGCTCGCCGGCAGGCATTCGGCGGGCTCGGTGCTGCCCAGCCAGCGCGCCACCTGCGCGTCGGCATACCGCTCCCGGGAGCGCAGCACCGCGTTGCGGGACAGGTAGACGATCAGCACCAGGATCAGGATCCGGGCGGCGGACTCGACCGCCAGCCCGACGTGCTCGGCATTCCAACTGGCCAGCAGCAGCGCCAGCGCCCACGGCAGCAGGGCGACGAGCAGGAAGGCGCGCCACACCGCCATCGTGGTGTAGGTGATCGACACGTCCCGGTTGCGCACGTGCGCCAACTCGTGCAGCACCACGGCCCGAACCGAGGTCGGGTCGGTGCGCAACCGGCTGAGCAGACCGGCGTCCAGGCTCACGAACGGCCGGGTGTTGCTGCCGAACGCCAGCCCGCCGAGCCGCCCGCTGACCGGGTCGACCAGGAACACCGGCGGCCGGCGCAGGCCGGCGGCCGCCGCCCAGGCGTGCAGCGTGCCCAGCAACGGCCCCGCCGCACCCGGGTCCAACGGGACCAGCCGGCGCCGCAGGATCAGCCAGTACGGCTGCACGAACCGCAGCAGCGCGGCCACCGCCACCAGCGCGGCCACGCCGGCCACGATCCACCAGGGCCGCTCCGGCACCTGCTCGGTCAGGCAGGCTCCGAACCGGTTCACGCCGTCCTGCTGGCCGGCTGCCCGCCACAGGTTGAGATCGGCCCCGGTGGCGGTGTAGACACCGGCCCGCACCTGGCACAGGTCGAACGCGTCGAGCACGCGGGCCACACCCGGCGGCATGATCATGGACAGGATCGAGACCGCCGCGCCGAGCGCCAGCGTGACCAGCAGCGCGAACCGGATCGTGGTGCCGGCCGGTGCCCGGATCCGCCCCGCCGCCTCAGTCATCCCGGTCGACACCGTCCAGGATCGCGCCGACCAGCAGTTGGACCTTCTCCTCCGGCAGCCCGAGTGCCCGGGCCCGGGCCTGCGCCACCGCGCGCAGCGCCGCCCGTTGCTCGGCGGTGAGCGGCCGGGAGATCCGCGGCGGCGGACCGGGTTCCGGCGCCCGGCGGCGCAGCCGGCGCCAGAGCCGCTGCCCCAACCGTTTGCCGCCGCGCACAACGGTTCCGCCGACCTCCTCGGTCAGCTTCTCGTACACGGCCGCGGCAACCGCCAGTGCCACCGGGGAGATCAGCGTGACCACCACGTCGAAGCCCGATCCGAGCACGTCGTCGGTGCGGCGGCCGCCGGTCAACGCCCGGTGCGGGTCCTGGAAGTACGCGTCGCTGGTCGCGGTGAAGAACGGCAGTTCCGCCGGAGCCAACTCACCGACCGCGTGCCGCGCCACCGTGCGCACGAACTCCTGTCCGGTAGCTCCCACACCACGATGGTTTCGGCAAACCGCGACCGCTGTCACTCAACCATTTGGGCGGTTCGCGGCCGAAACTGGCCAGAAATGGACCAGCCCGGGGCGGATGTCAGGTGACCGGGGGACGATCCCACGGCGGACTCACCCAGTCCCGTCGCGAGATCCCGTCTGCCCCGGGCCGGTATGCCGGTAGACCGGCAGTTGTACTGTGGCGCGCCAACAGGTTCGGCGCTAGGGCACAACGGCCCGATCACAGGACGAGCGTGGCGGCCCCGGTACCGCACGCCCGGGGCCGCCACGAAACGGGGATGACGAGAGTTATGCCGCTGACTCATCACCCCCTCGGCGCCGGGTGGTGCGGATCGTCACGAGCACTGCCCCAGCCGCGGCGAGCGCTGCCACCACGACGACCGCCAGTACCCACCACACCACCGGCGCGGTGCCGGTTCCCGCCGGTGCGGCGGCCGGCATGGTGTGACCCATCGGCGCGACCGCGGCGGCGTTCGAGCCGGCGGCGGGCGTCAGGGCGAGGACCGCGGCCGGATGCTCCGGCTCCGGTCCGCCCGCGACCGGTTCGTCGATCCACCGCACCACCTGGCCGTCGTCATAGGTCTGCAGGACCTTGAAGACGACCTGGTCGGCCTTGGGCAGTGGACCGACGAACACCGTGAACACCTCGTACTCACCCGGCTTGATCGCGGTCTCCGGACCGGCGGCCGTCCACTCGAGCCGGCTGACCGCCTCGGTGACCTGCCCGCCGTGGCCGTCCGGAACCGGACTGGCCACAGTGGACCTGGTGACCGTGTATCGCCACCCCGGATGGGGCAGCACCGACACCGAGGCGAGCGGGGTGTCGGCCGGGAACGCGATCTGCACTCCCACCGTACGAGCGGTGTCGCTCTCGGACGGGACCCGGAAGGTGACCTCCGCGTGCCCGCCCTGTACCGCCTCGTTCGAGCGGACGGTCACGTGCGCGCCGGCGACCGAGCCGGCCCACAGGGTCAGTCCACACGCGACGGTCAGTACGGCGCCGAGCCGGGTGAGTACCCGATTCATCTGCCTGTCACCACCCTTTCCCTCACAGGCCCGCGAGCCCGCCGCCGCCGGCGCGCAGCACCCGCAGGATGCCCCACAGTCCGGCCTCGGTGAACGGTTGACGGCTGTCGCTGTACAGGTAGTCGCCATCCGCGCGGATGGTGCCACCGGCACCGCCGACCAGTTCGATCTCGGCGGTCTCGCCCGCTGTGACGGAGCGCGAGGCGAGCAGCTGGGACCGCCGGTCGGAACCGCCGTTCCACATGTTCGGATCCTGCGGGAAGACGTGCCCGCTGACCGAGAACGTGTGGAACTGGTCCGACGCGCCGATACTCAGCCGGAACACCACCGGATCCCCGGCGAACGCCCGGAAGATCGGCGTCGCCGGATCACCGAACCTCGGCGTGCTGAACGCGAACGCGAACGGAGCACTCGGGTTCGGCGGGGTCCGGTTCAACCCGAGCCGGGTGGTGAGCGGAGCCGTCGAGTAGTTGACGTTGTTGAACCCGCGGTTGGCCACCGGTTGGTTGAGCGCGGCGAACGGGCTGTTCACCCCGGCTCCGGCGACCACGTCCTGGTACTGGAAGACGCTGCGGGCGTACTGCTGATCCGTGGTTCCCATGCTCAGGTTGAACTCGCGGAAGTTCCCACCGGAGCTGCGGATGATGGCCTCGGTGCTGGTCCGGGTAGCACTGAGCGGAGCACCGTCGGCGCTGTTGAACCAGGTCGAGCCGTTCGGTTCGACGACCACCTGACCGTAGGCGCCGTGCCGGATGGAGGCCACGCTGCCGAGGTTCTGGAAGATCGACGTGCCGAGCACCTTGTCCGCGGCGAACCGCAGGGTGATGGCCTGGCCCGCACCGACCGTGGTGTCCGGGTTGAGCCCCACCGCCATACCGCCCGAGTTCTGCGGGTTGTACAGCAGTTTCCCGAGATCGAACCCGGCCCTGGTGCCGCCGTAGGTCGTGCCGCCCGCGATCTGGTCGCGCAGGGTCACCTGTAGACAGTCACCCTGGTTGACCCGCAGCACCAGCGGCTCGACCTTCTTGGTGCCGGCCCTGATCGCGGCCATGTCCGACGTCAACGCGTAGATGATCCCGCCGGTGTCGGCACTCGGCGTGGTCGGCAGCGTCTGGTTGAACACGGACACGTCGTAGGCCCGCACCGGAGCGGTGCTGGCACACGCGCTTGCCGAGTTGGAAACCACTCCGGCCTGGGTGGCCGGCGGCGGGTTCGGTCCCGGACTCGCCTGCGTGTTGCCGGTGGCCGGCCGCAGGATCGGGAAGCCCGTCCCGCTCGGTGGCGCGGTCCGGTCCGGCAGCGGTCGCAGATCCGACTGCAGCCGGTCGTGCACCCGGAAGATGCCCCACCCACCGGACTCGAAGGCGAAGTTGCGGGTGCTGTAGTACAGGTAGTCACCCGCCATCCGGGCCGGACCGCCGGCACCACCGTCCAGAACGTAGTCGAACCGTTCGGAGATACCGGTTGTCGCGGCGTCCACCAGTTCGCCGTCGGCGTTGAACCGCTCCCGGGCGAACCGGTGACCCTGGAACCGCAGCGCCTCGATCCGGTCGCTCACCCCGATCGTGCGGATGACGACCGGGTCACCGGCGTAGGCCCGCAGCAGCGGGGTGGTCGGGTCGCCGTACTTGACCGAGGAGAAGACGTACGGATCCACCGCGGTCACCGTGGCCGGCACCGTGTTCGCCGCCGTCGGGTCGTTGACCCGGCTGATGGCGTTGCGGCAGGCCTGGTTGCCGTTGAACTCCTGTCTCTGCATGGTTCCCGAGCCCGGCGGTGTTCGTTCGCCGATCGGCGCCGCTCTCAGGTTGATCGCCGACTCTTCACACTCCTGACCCGCGTTCCGGTCGGTCCGGCCCAACGCGACCGAATCGCCGGTGGTCACCTCGGCTCTACCGCGCCGACCGTTGGAGAGGAAGATCATGTACTCCCGGAACGCGCTTCGCACCCCCCCACCGACCAGGTTGGTGGTACGGATGTCGACGATGGTTCCGCTGCGGACCTGGTTGCCGGTGCGCGGGTCGTGGTACGTCGAGCCGCGCGGCTCGATGATGTGCGCGCCGAACAGGCCGTGCGCCCACGACTCGAT
>NZ_DASTBH010000265.1:0-8097 GCF_035712165.1 Actinophytocola sp.
GCCGACCTCGGTGGTCGGCGAATACCAGGCAGTCACCCAACCCCCGGAGTCTCTGGGACCTAGTCCGCCCCAGGGCCTGTGGTTCGCCACAGGAAGCGCGCTCCGGGGGTTGTCCTATTTCTCGTCCAGTGCGGCCAGCCGCGCCTCGGCCTGCTGCACCTGCTTCCAGGCCTGGCTCGCCCGGCGCTCGGCCTCCTTGACCGACCGGCGGGCCATCGCCACCAGCCCTCGGGCCCGCTTCTCCCGGCTCTCGGCGGCGTCCAGTTCCTCGCCGAGCCGCCGGACCTCGGCCGCCGCCTCGTCCGCCGCCGACTCGGCGCCGGCCAGCGAGCGCTCGTCCTCGGCCCGGGCGGCCTCGGCCTCCTTGACCGCGGCCCGGGCCTCGTCCAGGGCCTGTTGCGCCCGGTCCCGCGCGCCGGTGGCGGCCGGTTTCGCTGTCGCTTTCGGCTTCGGTTTCGGCGCGGGCGGAGTGTCGCCGCCGGCCGGCCACCCGGACATCGGGGCGAAACCCTTCGCCGAGGTCAGGCACCCGGCGACCAGCGCGCGGCCGGCATCCGGATCGGCGACGGCCCGGGTGAACACGTCCTCCAGCTCACGCAGCACCGACTCGCTCAGCGCCGAACCGTTGTGCCGGGTGGCCCGCTCGACGAGCGTCCGGACCAGCTCGGTCCGCTCCTGGGACAGCGTCCGGATCTGCCCGCCGTCCAGCCGCTCGTGCGCCTCCCGCAGCGCGTCCCCCAACTCGGCCAGCGCGGTCACCTCTGCCGGATCGGTGCGGGCCAGCTGGTTGGCCACCCAGGCCGCGGTGGTGGGCTTGGCCAGCTTGTCGATCTCCGCGGCCACCTGCGCCGCCCCGGCCGCGCGGGCCCGTCTGGCCAGTTCCTTGCGCAGGGCGATGAACTCTTCCCGGGGGGCGGCATAGAGCTCCTGCACCGCGGAGCCGAGCTCGGTTCCAGACACGGGTACATCATCCCCTGCCGGCCGCGGGTGACACGATGAGCGGGTGATCTACTCCGGGTTGGTTCGGCGGCACCTGTTCCGGTTGGGTGGCGGCGATCCCGAACTGGCGCACGAGCGGACGCTCGCGACGCTGACCCGGCTCGGCGGCCATCCACGCCTGGTGTCGCTGCTGCACCGCCACTTCGGCCGCGCGGCGCCGCGCACCGTGTTCGGCGTGCACTTCCCCGGGCCGGTGGGGCTCGCCGCCGGCATGGACAAGGACGGCGTCGCGCTGTCCGCCTGGCCCGCGCTCGGGTTCGGGTTCGTCGAGGTCGGCACGGTCACCCGGCACCCGCAGCCGGGCAACCCGCGGCCCCGGCTGTTCCGGCTGCCGCAGAGCGCGGCGATCATCAACCGGATGGGCTTCAACAACGCCGGCGCGCAGGCCCTGGCCGACCGGCTGGCGGCCTACGGTCCACTTCGGACACCGCTGGGCATCAGCATCGGCAAGTCGGCGGTCACGCCGGTGGCCGACGCGGTCGAGGACTACCTGGCGGCCTTCCGCATCCTGCGCCACCTCGGCGACTACTTCGCCATCAACATCAGCTCGCCGAACACCCCCGGCCTGCGCACGCTGCAGGACCGGGCCGCGCTGGACGCCCTGCTCGGCGCGCTGCGCGCGGAGGCGACCGTGCGGCTGCTCGTCAAGATCGCGCCGGACCTGACCGACCACGCCATCGCCGAACTGCTCGAGGTGTGCGCGGCGCACGAGGTCGACGGGGTGATCGCCACCAACACCACGGTGGCGCGAGACGGCCTGGCACCTGGCGACGCCGCCCGGGCCGAGGAGACCGGCGGGCTGTCCGGCCGGCCGCTCGCCGCCCGGGCGCTCGAGGTCGTCACGTTCGTCGCCAAGCAGACCGGCGGCGACCTGCCGATCATCGGCGTCGGCGGGATCGGCACGCCGGACGACGCGCTGCGGATGTTCGACGCGGGCGCGAGCCTGGTCCAGCTCTACACCGGGTTGATCTACCAGGGACCCGGCCTGGTGCGCCGGATCAACCGAGTTCTTTAGCCCTTTGACAGGTCGCGCAGGGCCAGGGCGAGGCCGGCGAGGTGCTCGGTGGCGTCGGTCAGGTCGTGCCGCGGGTCGCCGAGCGAGCTGGCGGCCAGCACCCGGCCGGCGGCGGCCACCAGGCTGCGGTACCCGTCGACGCCCTCGTCGAGCTGAACGCGCAACCGCCGGACCGCGTCGGCCAGCGCGCCGCGCTCCAGCGGCGGCGAGTGGTCCCTGGCCCGCTCCACGGCGTGCAGCTGGGCCGCGACCGAGCGCAGCACCACCGCCGCGTCGGCCCCGGTCTGCCGGGTGTGCGCGGCCGACTCGGCCGGCACCGACCCGCCGCGCTCGATCTGGCTGAGCAGCTCGGCCAGCGTGCCCTCGGCCTCGCCCAGCCGCTCCATCGGCGCCCGGGCCATCGAGCTCTTGGGCGGCAGCGCGGCAGGGACCGGGCGCGGTGTGGCCGATCCCGGGCCGAGCTCCCGCTGCTGCTGGGTGAGCCGCCGCATCCGGAGCCCGGAACGAACCGCGAACGTGCCCGCGATCAGTCCGATGATCACCGCGGACAGCGCCATCTCAAGCGTGATCGCGCCGACGAACGCGCCCACCGCCACCACGGTGCAGATCATCGTGACCAGTGCCCAGACGGTCGCCCAACGGGACGCCCAGGCCCGGCGGCGGGCCAGCCGGGCGCGCTGGCGCTCCAACTGCACCGCCGGGTCGTCCCGCCGGGTAACGGCCTTGTGCATCTCGGCGCGGACGTGCTGCATCATCTGACCACGCCACTGTTGCTCGGCCATGGCGATCAGACGCCGTAAGTCGCGCGCATGTCCCATGCTGGATCGTCAGGAACCGGGCTGTGGGTTGGCCTTCTGCTCCTCGGCCACCCGCTTGGCGATCTCCGCCTGGATGTTGGACGACGCCGCCGAGGAGGAGGCGCCGGTGCCGGCGGTGACCTGAGGCGCCACCGAGCCGCCGTGCATCGAGGCGCGGATCTGCTCCAGCCGGGACTGGCCGGCCATCTCCGTGGTGGAGGCCTGCACCTCCAACATCCGGCCCTGCACCGAGTTCTGCGCCAGCTCGGCCGAACCGATCGCGGTGGCGTACCGCTTCTCGATCTTGTCGCGGACCTCTTCCAGGGACGGCACGTTGCCCGGCGCGGCCAGCTCGCTCATCTGGTTGAGCGACTTGGAGACCTGCTCCTGCATCTTGGCCTGCTCCAGCTGGCTGAGCAGCTTGGTGCGCTCGGCCAGCTTGTTCTGCAGGACCATGGCGTTGCGCTCGACCGCGGCCTTGGCCTGGGTCGCCGCCTGCAGCGCCTGGTCGTGCAGCGTCTTGAGGTCCTCGATGCTCTGCTCGGCGGTGACCAGCTGAGTGGCGAAGGACTGCGCGGCGTTCTCGAACTGGCCGGCCTTCTGCTCGTCGCCCTTGGCCCGCGCCTCGTCGGCCAGCACCAGCGCCTGGCGGGCCGAAGCCTGCAGCTTCTCCACCTCGCCCAGCTGGCGGTTGAGCTTCATCTCCAGCTGCCGCTGGTTGCCGATCACGGCGGCGGCCTGCTGCGAGAGCGCCTGATGCTGCCGCTGCGCCTCCTCGATGGCCTGCTGGATCTGCACCTTCGGGTCGGCGTGCTCGTCGATCTTCGACGAGAACGACGCCATCAGGTACTTCCAGAACTTCACAAAGGGGTTGGCCATCTCCTCCGCCTGCCTTCTCCGTGCTCTGGCTGCTCTCGCGCTTGTGAAGAGCAACGCCCCACCGTCGCTGTGGGTTCCATCGTTCCAGGTGCACGGTTGCCGATCCACCGCACCCCGCAGAAATCAGGGATGGCCCTGACGTTGCGAACCGAACCCTGATCCGGTCTCCGGGTTGGACCGCTCACCGATCTCGGCCAGACCGGCCCGTAACCCGGCCAGCCTGCTGTTCAGCGCGTCGGTGGGATCATGGGCCAGGGGCGGGGCAGCGGACCTGGCGATCAACACGAGCACCTCGGCACGGGCCCGCTCCAGGCCGGCGACGGCCACCTCCATCCGGGCCAGGTGCGCGGCGCCCAACTCCCGCAGCGCGGCGGCGGCCGGCGGCTCGGGACCCCGGAGCTGAGCCAGGGCGTGTTCCAGCTCGGCCACCTGACCGGCCATCATGCGCAGTTCGGCGAGGACCTGGTTCGCGTCGGCGACCACGCCGTGCCACGCTTCGTGACCGGCCAGCAACCGGCCGAGCTCGCGGACGATTCGTGTCCCCCGGGACAGCAGCGGCCGGGCCGGGCTACCCGGAACCGGACGCCGGGGTTGGGGCTGGTCGGTGATCTGCCGCTGCCCGGACCTGGCGCGCGTCAGCAGGGCCACGAACCCCGCGAGCCCTCCGCCGGCGACCAGCAGTTCGAGGATCACCGGTCGATTGTGTCAGTCCGCACACCATTTCGGCAGCGCTTCAGCGGACGCCGCCGACCCTGCTTCAGGCGGCGAAGACGACGCCGGCCCGGGCGCCGCCGATCGCGGTCGGCATCCGGTGGCTGAGCGCGGGTTGAATGCGCAGGTCGGCCAGGTTGTCCCCGACGATCGCCGGGACCAGCCGGCCCCCGTCGACGTTCTCCACCGAGGCCCGCGCGGCAGGCTCCCGCTCGCCGGTCCCGCCCTCGACCGGCTCCGGGCGGGGTGGCACGGCGTCCGGCACGGCGGTGAGCGCACCCAGGTCGGAGGCGACGTTGTACAGCAGTTCGGACAGCGGTAACTCGAGCGCGTCGCAGATGGCCGCCAGCAGTTCGCTCGACGCCTCCTTGCGTCCCCGCTCGACCTCGGAGAGGTAGCCCAGGCTCACCCGGGCGGAACGGGAGACCTCGCGCAGCGTGCGCCGTTGGTTGGTGCGGGCGTGCCGAAGCCGATCACCGATGGCCTCGCGCAGAAGCACGGTCATCGCGCGCCTCCCTTCGTCCGGCGGGTCCAGCCGAGCACAGTGGCTACGTTACCCAGAGGGTGCGGCCGCCCGCAGCGACACGGCCACCCGTCCGCCAAGGGCGAACGAGCGGCGCGGCCTCAATGTTCCCTCGTGGGAAGCGCGGACCGCTCAACTGTCCCTGGACGTCTGCTCAATCCTGTCGTGGAGCAGCTCAAGCGCGTTTCGAACGGCGACGGAGCGGACCGTGTGCCGGTCGCCGGAGACGCGCAGTGGCCGCACCGTGACCCCCGAGGCGCCGGCCAGCCCGACGTAGACGGTGCCCGGCTCGACCCCGTCCTGCGGGCCCGGCCCGGCCACCCCGGTCAGCCCCAGCCCCCAGCTCGCCTGGCAGCGTTCCCGCGCCCCGGCGGCCAGGCTCTCGGCGATCAGCGGGTGCACCGCGCCGTGCTCGTACAGCGCCCGCCCGTTCACCCCGGCGAGCGCGACCTTGAGCTGGGAGGAGTAGACGATCAGCCCGCCACGCACCACCGCGCTCGACCCGGCAACGCCGGTCAGCACCGCGCACACCAGCCCGCCGGTCAGCGACTCGGCGGTGGCCACGGTCTCCTCCCGGGCGCGCAGCCGGTCCAGCACCGCGACCACCAACTCCGGATCGATGTCCAGAGCGTCGGCCAGCGGACTCACCCGGGCTCCCGGGTCGCCGCCCGGCCGGCCGAGCGCAGCTGCAGCGCCCGGATCACGTAGTCCACGCCGGTGACCACGGTCAGCGCCACAGCGATGCCCATCACCGCCCAGCGCACCGGGTCCAACGCCTCGAGCCCGGGCAGCAGGAACAGGCCGATGCCCACCAGCTGGGTCAGCGTCTTCCACTTGCCGCCCCGGCTGGCCGGGATCACCCCGTACCTGATCACCCAGAAGCGCAGCAGGGTCACCCCCAGCTCCCGGACCGCGATCACGATCGTCACCCACCAGGGCAGCTCGCCGAGCATGCTCAGCCCGACCAGCGCGGAGCCGACCAGGGCCTTGTCGGCGATCGGGTCGGCGATCTTCCCGAAGTCGGTGACCAGGCCGAACTTGCGGGCCAGCCGCCCGTCCACGTGGTCGGTGATGGAGGCGACGGCGAACACCAGGGTGGCCACCAGCCGCCAGCCGGTGGACTGGCCGCCGCCGGCGAACAGGGTCAGCAGGAACACCGGGACCAGCACCAGGCGGGTCACGGTGAGCATGTTGGCGACGTTGACCAGCGGGATCACCGCCGCCGGTTCCGGCAGTGGGCCGGTGGGCGGCACCGGCTCGCCGGCGGCGCTCACGGACTTTCCCTGCGGGGCACGACCTCGAGCGGGTGCACGACCAGGTCCACCCCTTCGGCGGCCACGACCTTCGCCCGCACCAGGTCGCCGACCGCGAGCCCGGCCCCGTCCGGCAGGAGGCATTCGCCGTCCACCTCGGGCGCCTGGTGCCCGGCGCGGCCGGTGCACTCGTCGCCGGCCTGCTCGACGAGCACCAGCACCTCCTCGCCGACCCGGTCCTCGGCGCGCTGCGCGGTGAGCTGCTCGACCAGGTCGCCGACCCGGGCCACCCGCTCGGCGACGGCGTCGTCGGCCAGCTTGTCCGGCAGGCCGGCCGCCTCGGTGCCGTCCTCGTCGGAGTAGCCGAACACGCCGACCGCGTCCAGCCGGGCCTCGGTGAGGAACCGCTCCAGCTCGGCCAGGTCCGCCTCGGTCTCACCGGGGAACCCGACGATCACATTGCTGCGGATGCCGGCGGCCGGGGCCTGGTCGCGGATCTGGTCGATCAGGGCCAGGAACGAGGCGGTCGAGCCGAACCGGCGCATCCGGCGCAGCACCGGCTCGCTGGAGTGCTGGAAGGACATGTCGAAGTAGTCGGCGACCCCAGGGGTACCGGCGATCGCGGCCACCAGCGCCGGGCGGGTCTCGGCCGGCTGCAGGTAGGACACCCGCACCCGGTCCACGCCGGGCACCGCCGCCAGCCGGGGCAGCAACGCCTCCAGCCCACCCAGTTCGCGGCCGAGATCCTTGCCGTAGGAGGTGGAGTTCTCGCTGACCAGGAACAGCTCGCGGGCGCCCTGCTCAGCCAGCCAGTGCGCCTCGGCGAGAACCTCGTCCGGGTGGCGGGAGACGAACGCGCCGCGGAAGGACGGGATCGCGCAGAACGCGCACCGCCGGTCACAGCCCGAGGCGATCTTGAGCGCGGCCACCGGCGCGTCGTCGAGTCGCTTGCGCAGCACCCGGGGGCCCCAGCCGTGCCCGGGCACGGTGACCTCTGTGGCTTTGGCCGGGCGGTGCACCGGGGTGATCGGCAGCAGCGTGCGCCGGTCCCGGGGCTGGTGGGACGCGACGGACCGGCCGGCGACCACGTCATCGAGCCGTTGCGCCAGGTCCGGGTAGTGGTCGAAGCCGAGCACCGCCGCCGCCTCCGGCAGGCTCTCGGCCAGCTCCGCGCCGTACCGCTCGGCCATGCAGCCGACCGCGACCACCTTGGCGCCCGTGTCGGCGGCGGCCAGCAGGGTGTCGACGGAGTCCTTCTTGGCCGACTCGACGAAGGTGCAGGTGTTCACCACGACGACGTCGGCGTTCTCGTCGGTGTCCACCAGCTCCCAGCCGTCCTGGCTCAGCCGCCCGGCCAGCTCCTCGGAGTCGACCTCGTTACGCGCGCACCCGAGGGTGAGCAGCGCGACACGGCGGGAGGGGTGCGGGATGGACACGACTCACAGCGTAACTGCCCACCTCACCGCGGCCAGCCCGCGATGCCGGCGCATCCTGGTCCATCCCCCGCCGCCCGCATCCCGGCGGTGAGGTCGACTCCCTCGAACGGCCGCGCGGCCACCGCGACCACCTTCGGCCAGGTCGCGTCCAGGACCGTTCCCGGATCCCCGTGCTCCATCCGGGCCCGTCCCTCTTCGACCTGCCGCCGGGCCGTCCCGAACCGGTCGGTCAGCCCCCGCACCGCCGCCGCGCCCCCGTCCACCGGCGGGTCTGCCAGTGCGGTGAGCCGCTCCGTCCCGGCCGCCAGCGCCGCGGCCGCCCCGTCGAACATCCGCCGGGCCGCCGCCCGCAGTTCCTCCGGCGAGTCCACCCCGTCCGCGACCGGCACCTGCCAGATGCCCAGCTGCACGTCCCGGACCGCCGCACAGAACTGGTTCATCCACGCCACTCCCTCCGGCGTCGCCGACGCCGGAGCGGGTGGCC
>NZ_DASTBH010000266.1:0-2276 GCF_035712165.1 Actinophytocola sp.
CCGCTATCACGACCCAGAACCAACCCCACCCGGTCAGGCCGATGCCGGGCGTGTACAGAACCACGTAGATCAGGGTGGTGAACGGCAGGAAGATGATGCCGAGAAGTGGAAAGATCCAGCTGTTGAAGGCGGCGTCGACAAGGACCGGCCGGGCTACCCAGATGATGAACAGGGCCAGGCGCGGAAAGATCCCGGCAAACAACGCGAATAGGCCTCCCACGTCGTGACCCCGTCTCCCTACCGTCGGTGTGTGGCACGATGCTCCACCCGTCGGTGCCTTGCCGGCCTCACCCCCGACGGGTGATTACCTACTCGTTGTGCAGCACGGTGGCGATGGTCAGCCGGGCTGCCGCCCGGGCCGGCAGCAGCGAGCCCAGCACCGCGATCACCACGCCGGACAGGGCGAGCCCGGCGAGGATCCACGGTTCCCAGACCCGCAGGACGGACGCCGGCAGCATGACCTGCGCCGCGTCGGCCGCGAGCGGCACGACCACCCGGTGCGCGAGGATCCCCACGGGGATGCCGATCAGGCCGCCCACCGCGCCGAGCGCGGCCATGGACGTCACGACCATCGTGACCACCTGCCGCGGGGTCATCCCGATCGACTTGAGCATGCCCATGTCCCGCCGGCGCTCGTGGACGTTGAGCGCCACGGTGTTGAGCACACCCAGCGCGGCGATCACAGCCAGCAGCAGCGCCAGCACCGTCGAGAAGCTCACCACGATGACCTGGAACTCGAACTCGTTGCCCTCGGCGTTCGCGTGCAGCCCGGGGTCGGCCTTGCCGACCGCGTCCGCGTACGCGTCGGCGTCGGCTCCGGCGTCGAGCTGCACCTGGTACAGCACCTGCTCCGGCTTTGCCTGGTAGTCCGGGGCGAGGTCGGCGAGGCTGCCCCAGTCGGCGAGCACCCCCGCGCCGGGTCCGGGCGCCGGCCGCATGATCTGGCCGACGATGGTCAGCTCCGAGCGTCGGCCACCCATCTGCAGCGTGAGCCGGTCGCCGACCGCGAGCCCCCGCTGCCGCAGGACCTCCGTCGGCGCGACCGCCTCGCCCGGTCCGGCCATCCAGCGCCCGGCGAGCAACTGGTCCCGGTACCCCAGGTCGGCTACGTCCCCCCGGGCGAAGTTGACGACCAGCGGCTGGCTCTGTCCGACGACCGACACCGGCAGGTTGAGCATCGCGGCCACCCGGGCTGCGTGGGGGATGTCCCGCAGCAGCGCCTCGATCTGCGCGTCGGTGCGGGTGGTCGGTTGACCCACCGGACCGGCCGGGCCTACCGGACCCGCCGGGCCTGCCGGACCCTCCGGGCCCGCCGGGCCTCCGTGCGGCGCCTGCACCAGCACGTCGCCGCTCACCCGGTCGGACAGCGCGGCCACCCGCGACAGCGTGTCGGACAGGCCCGTCGCGAACGTCACAGTGGTCACGCCGAGCAGGACGGCCGCCACGGTGAGCGCGGTTCGGCCCGGTCGTGCCAGCGGCAGGCCCAACCCCAGGCTGACCGAGCGCGGCAGTCGGGTGCCGCTGAGCCGGCGCTGTACGCCGAGCCCGCGGCCGATCCGCGGGGCGCTGCCGGCGCTGCCGGCGCTGATCGCCTCGGCCGCTGACAGGCGGTACGCGCGGGCGGCCGGGACCAGCGCGGCGAGCGCGGCGAGCGTCGGCACTCCGATCAGGCCGGTCGCCAGCACCCAGGCGCTGGCGCCGATGCCGCCGCCGAGGCCGAGCCCCTCGAACGCCTCCGCGAGCAGCGGCTGGGTCGCCAGGACGCCGATCACCGTGCCGAGCACGCAGCCGACCACCGCCGGGACCGAGACCATCACGAGGTAGACGGCCACCACCTGGCGCGGCGTGAACCCCAGCGCCTTGAGGATCCCGATGTGCCGGAAGCCGGAGACGACCGCGCCGCTCACGACGTTGCCGACGATGAGCACGGCCACCACCAGGCCGAGGATGCCGAAGGTGGCCAGCAGTGGCACGTACGAGCCCACCTCCCCACCCACCCGCTCCTTGACCACGAGGTACGGCTGCGCGGCGACCAGCGCGCCGGGCGGAAGTCCGGCGGTGACGGCGGCCAGATCCGCCTCGACCGCCGGCTTCGTCGACACGTCACCGGAGAACCGGTACAGCATCTGGGTGGTGGTGGGGTCCAGCGCGCGAACCTGCTGGGGCGACATCCAGGCGTCGGCGGACTGGCTGAGGCTGTAGGCCCAGCCCACGATGGTGTACGTCGCGTCGTCGGCGACGATCGTCTGCGGCTCGTCGGGCAGGCGGAGTTGCCC
>NZ_DASTBH010000267.1:0-17804 GCF_035712165.1 Actinophytocola sp.
TGCAGCGCGGCCGCGACGTCGGTGGCGCGCATCTGGTCGTAGAGGGCCAGCAGGTGCACCGCCCCCTGCGGCGCGTGGATCAGCTCGGTCATGCCGGGCGCCTCGACGTCCTCCCAGCCCAGCACCTTGACCGGGCCGCGCCGGCCGATCCGGCCGGTCCGCTCGCGCACCGCCACCCGGCACAGCACCCAGTCCCGGGTCCGGGTGGGCTCGATGGCGGCGTCCAGCACGGTGGCGGTCGCGCCGGTCGAGCGGATCCGCACCCGCGCGTCGATGAGCTGCCCGATCACCAGGACCTCGTTGGCGCGGGAGGTGAACCGGCGCAGGTTGACCGAGCCGGTGGCCAGGGTGATCGCGTTGGGATCGATCGCGGTGACCCGCAGCATCGGCACGAAGATCCGCCGCCGGGTGGCCAGCTCGATCACCAGCCCGAGCACCCGCGGCGCCGTGCTGTCGATCCGCAGCGCCACCACCAGATCACGGATCTTGCCGATCGACTCGCCGTCCGGCCCGAACACCGGCAGCCCGACGAGCTGCGCGACGAACACCTTGGTCGTGGTGGCCACGGTGATCAGGCTAGTGGCCGGTCCCCGCCGGGGCGCAGTATGCCGATCCGACGGGGTGGTGTTTGCCTCATGTGTGCGGGGCGGTGCGCCAGGCGGTCCTAGGGTTACCGATAGGTAGCCGGACCGCCGGTTGGAGGCAAGAATGCGTTCCCCGAAGGACTTCTTCCGCCCGCTCGCGCTCGGCGCGCCGGACCCGGTTCGGGAGATCCCGTTCCGGCCGTCGCGGATGATCCACTTCCTGGATCCGTCCAACCCCAAGATGGTGGCCAAGGTGCCGGACCTGGTCCCGCAGGTCGACGTGCTGCTGGGCAACCTGGAGGACGCGATCGCGGCGGACCGCAAGGAGGCCGCCCGGGCCGGGCTGGTCGCCGTGGCCCGGGACACCGACCTCGGCGACACCCAGCTGTGGACCCGGGTGAACAGCCTGGACTCGCCGTGGGTGCTGGACGACCTGATCACCCTGGTCACCGAGATCGGCGACAAGCTCGACGTGATCATGGTGCCGAAGGTCGAGGGACCGGAGGACATCCACTACGTGGACCGGCTGCTGGCCCAGCTCGAGGCCCGGGCCGGGCTGCGCCGTCCGCTGCTGGTGCACGCGATCCTGGAGACCGCGACCGGGGTGGCCCGGGTGGAGGAGATCGCCATGGCCAGCCCGCGGATGCAGGGCATCTCGCTGGGCCCGGCCGACCTCGCGGCGAGCAGGCGGATGAAGACCACCCGGGTCGGCGGCGGCCATCCCGGTTACCTGGTGCGCACCGACCCGGTCGGCGCCGACCTGACCCAGGGACGCACCACCTACCAGCAGGACCCGTGGCACTACACGGTGGCGCGCATGGTGGACGCCTGCGCCGCGGCCGGGATCCTGCCGTACTACGGCCCGTTCGGGGACATCAAGGACACGGTGGCCTGCGAGGACCAGTTCCGCAGCGCGTACCTGCTCGGCTGTGTCGGGGCGTGGAGCCTGCACCCGGCGCAGATCGCCATCGCCCGGCGGGTCTTCTCGCCGGACCCGGCCGAGGTGGCCTGGGCCCGGCGGGTGATCGCGGCGATGGGCGACGGCACCGGTGCGGTGATGCTGGACGGCAAGATGCAGGACGACGCCACGGTCAAGCAGTGCCGGGTGGTGGCCGAACTGGCCGACGCGCTGGCCGCTCGCGACCCGGACCTCCTGCACGCCTACGAGGCGGCCACGAAGGAGGCGCTGGCATGACCGAGCTGACGGCCCGCCCGCGCCGGTCGGTGCTCTACATGCCGGGGGCGAACGAGCGGGCGCTGGAGAAGGCCAAGACCCTGCCGGCGGACGCGCTGATCCTCGACCTGGAGGACGCGGTCGCGCCGGACGCGAAGCTCGATGCGCGCAAGCGGGTCTGCGAGGTGGTGGCGCAGGGCGGGTACGGCCGGCGCGAGGTGGCGATCCGGGTCAACGGTCTGGACACCCCGTGGCACGCCGACGATCTGCGGGCCGCCGCCGAGGCCGGACCGGACGCGGTGCTGGTGCCCAAGGTCAACTCGGCCAGCGAGGTGCATGCGATCGAGCGGGCGCTGCACGCCGCGGGCGCCCCGGACCGCACGGCGATCTGGGCGATGGTGGAGACCCCGGTGGCCATGCTGAACGCCTACGACATCGCCCGGGAGAGCGCCCGGCTGACCGTGCTGGTGCTGGGCACCAACGATCTGGCCAAGGAGTTGCACGCCGAGCACGTGCCGGGCCGCGCGCCACTGCTCGGCGGCCTGTCGCTGGCGCTGCTCGCGGCCCGGGCCACCGGCCGGGCGATCCTGGACGGGGTCTACAACGACGTCCGCGACCTGGCCGGGTTCGAGGCGGAGTGCGTGCAGGGCCGGCAGTTCGGCTTCGACGGCAAGACGCTGATCCATCCCGGCCAACTGGAGCCGTGCAACCGGGTGTTCGCGCCGTCCGATGCGGAGATCGAGATGTCCCGGCGGATCATCGAGGCGTTCGAGGAGGCCCAGCGGGAGGGTCGCGGGGTGGTCACCGTGGACGGCCGGATGATCGAGCATCTGCACGTGGCCAACGCCCGCCGGATCCTGGGCCTGGCCGCCGCCATCGAGTCGCTGCACTCCTGACGGCGTAGCATCGCGACCAGGCGCGGGTGTGCGGAACTCCGCGTCACGGCGTGGAGTTCAGCGATGCCACTGCTGTACATCGTGCTCACCGTCCTGATCGTCGCCGGCCTGTGGGCGAGCGCGACCATGCGGGTGATCAAGCAGTACGAGCGCGGTCTGGTGTTCCGGTTCGGCCGGGTGCAGTCGCGGCTCCGGGAGCCCGGCCTGACCTTCATCCGGCCCGTCGCCGACCGGCTGGAGAAGGTCAACATGCAGATCGTCACGATGCCGGTGCCCGCCCAGGAGGGCATCACCAGGGACAACGTGACGGTCAAGGTCGACGCCGTGGTGTATTTCATGGTGATCGACCCGGCGCTGGCGATCGTGAAGGTGCAGGACTACAAGTTCGCCGTCGGGCAGGTGGCGCAGACCTCGCTGCGGTCGATCATCGGCAAGAGCGACCTGGACGACCTGCTGTCCAACCGGGAGCGGCTCAACCAGGGCCTGGAGATGATGATCGACAACCCGGCGCTGGAGTGGGGCATCCACATCGACCGGGTGGAGATCAAGGACGTCGCGCTGCCCGAGTCGATGAAGCGCTCGATGTCCCGGCAGGCGGAGGCCGAGCGGGAGCGGCGGGCCCGGGTGATCTCGGCGGACGGTGAGCTGCAGGCCTCGCACAAGCTGGCCCAGGCGGCGGCCACCATGGCGGACACGCCGGCGGCGCTGCAGCTGCGGCTGCTGGAGACGGTGGTGGAGGTCGCGGCGGAGAAGAACTCCACGCTCGTGTTGCCGTTCCCGGTGGAGTTGCTGCGGTTTCTGGAGGCTGCCAGCCATGGTGACGTCGGCGTAGTCAAACGACCACCCTCCGGAGGGGATGTCACTCCGGGGAGTTAAGGACGTTACAAAACGTCATAGGTTGCCGTGAGATAACGCACAGATCACGGTCCGGCCTTGCCTCGCCCCCACCTGTTCGGGTCAGGCTTGTCGCCATGGGTAGACACCGCGTCGCTAAAACCGGGCCACGTTTGTTTGGCCGGGGGCGTCGCCGCGACGACCTTTTCGAGCGCAGTTTCCGTAGCTGTGTCGGTTGTGGCGACGACGTCTACGTGCTCGCCGAGGACTGCCGGGGCTGTGGCCGGTCGACGGAGCTGCGCGTGCACTGACCGAATGGTCTGCCACTCGGAGTGGCACTGCGCACCTTTCTTGCGCGAACGGGCGTTAACCGCGAGATACTCACCGGTAACCCCGTCCCCGGAAAGGGAGCTCCGATGGCCCGCCTGGCGCAGACCGCAGGACTGACCGACATTCAGCGGGAGATTCTCGCGACGGTCCGCGACTTCGTGGACAAGGAGATCATCCCGCACGCCCAGGCCCTCGAGCACGACGACGCCTATCCGGCCGACATCGTCGACGGGATGAAGGAGATGGGCCTGTTCGGCCTGACCATCCCGGAGTCCTACGGCGGGCTCGGCGAGTCGCTGCTCACCTACGCGCTGGTCGTCGAGCAGATCGCCCGGGGCTGGATGAGCGTGTCCGGCGTGATCAACACCCACTTCATCGTGGCGCACATGATCAAGCAGCACGGCACGGACGCGCAGAAGGAGCGCCTCCTGCCGAAGATGGCCACCGGCGAGGTCCGCGGCTCGTTCTCCATGTCCGAGCCGGACCTGGGCTCCGACGTCGCGGCGATCAAGACCAGGGCCCGGCGGGACGGCTCCGACTACGTCATCGACGGCGCCAAGATGTGGCTGACCAACGGCGGTAGCTCGAACCTGATCGCCCTGCTGGTGCGCACCGACGAGGGCGCCGAGAAGGCCCACCAGAACCTCACCGCGTTCCTGGTGGAGAAGCCGGAGGGGTTCGGCGAGGTCGCCCCCGGCCTGACCATCCCCGGCAAGATCGACAAGATGGGCTACAAGGGCGTCGACACCACCGAGGCGGTTTTCGACGGGTACCGGATCGGTGCCGAGGCGATCCTCGGCGAGGCCCCCGGGCGCGGCTTCGCGCAGATGATGGACGGCGTGGAGGTGGGCCGGGTCAACGTGGCCGCCCGCGCCTGCGGCATCTCGATCCGGGCCTTCGAGCTCGCGGTCGAGTACGCCCAGCAGCGCCGCACGTTCGGCAAGCCGATCGCCGAGCACCAGGCCATCGCGTTCAAGCTCGCCGAGATGGCCACCAAGGTCGAGGCGGCGCACCTGATGATGGTCAACACGGCCCGGCTCAAGGACTCCGGCGAGCGCAACGACGTCGAGGCCGGCATGGCCAAGCTGCTCGCCTCGGAGTACTGCGCCGAGGTGACCCAGGAGTCGTTCCGGATCCACGGCGGTTACGGCTACTCCAAGGAGTACGAGATCGAGCGCCTGATGCGCGAGGCGCCGTTCCTGCTCATCGGCGAGGGCACCAGCGAGATCCAGAAGACGATCATCAGCCGGGGCCTGCTGCGGGAGTACCGGTCGCGCGGCTGACCGCCGTTTGGAAAAGGGACAATCGTGGCATCATTGCAACGGTGAGCGGTACGTTCTCGAGCCCGGCGCGCGGTCAGGGTCTGCCCCGGGTGCCGACGCCCCCGTCCGGGTGGCCGATCGGCTCCTACGACACGTACGCCGAGGCGCACCGGGCCGTCGAGTACCTTGCCACCAACGACTTCCCGGTGAACGAGGTGACCATCGTCGGGGTCGACCTGATGCTGGTCGAGCGGGTGATCGGCCGGCTGAGCTGGCCGAAGGTGCTCACCACCGGTGCCCTGTCCGGCGCCTGGTTCGGCCTGTTCGTCGGGCTGCTGCTCGGGGTGTTCAGCCAGCAGACCATGTCGTTCGCCCCCATCCTGGTCGGCCTGGCCTCGGGTGTGGTGTTCGGCATGGTGTTCGCCGCCGTCGGCTACGCCACCACCCGCAGCGGCCGGGAGATCGCCTCGGCCAGCCAGCTCGTCGCCGGCCGCTACGACGTGCTCACCCAGCCGCGCAACGCCGAGAAGGGCCGCGATCTGCTGGCCAAGCTGGCAATGCGCCCCAGCGTCTGACCCAGCCATACTGGGCTTCTGAGAGCCTTCTCAGCGGCCGGGAACGGACTGCCCCGCGTCTGCGTTGAGGTTCAACACGAACCGCTGCCAGCGACCATCGGAGCGGCCATGACGGGGAGCAGGCTGACCATCCGGACCGGAGCGGGCCCGGCCATGCCCGGATGCGGTCTGCCTAGCGGGTCCGATCGCGCGCAACCGGCTTGGGGATGTTCATGATCGCCCTGGCCATCACGTTCGCCGTGTCGGGCGCCGCGCTGTCGGCGGTCGGGGTGCAGCTGCAGGCTGCGGGGGTGCGGGCCGAGTCCCGCGAGTCCGGGCTGCGGCTGCGCGGGCTGGCCCGGCTGACCCACAACCCCACCTGGCTGATGGGTCTGGCGGTGCTCTCGCTGTGTGCGGTGCTGCAGATCCTGGCGCTGGCCCTGGCGCCGGTCACCGTCGTGGCGCCGATCGTGGTGCTCGCCCTGCCGGTCAGCGTGGTGATCAACGCGCGGGCCAACGGGGTGCGGCTGGACGCCGCGGCGCTGCTCGCGGTGGTGACCAGCACCGGCGGGGTGGTGCTGTTCGTGGCGCTGGCGGCCGGCGCGGCCAAGCCGGTCGGGTTCGACAGGTCCGCGGTGCTCTACGCCACCGTGATCGTCGCCGGCGCGGTGCTGGTGCTCGGCGTCGCAGGCGGGATGCGGCGCGGGATCGTGCGCTGCGTGGCCTTCGCCGCCGCCACCGGTGCGGCCTACGGGCTGGTGTCCGTGCTGGTCCGCGACGTCACCTTCAGCTTCCAGCACGGCGGCCTGCCGGCCGTGTCACCGCTGGCCATGACCGCGCTGGCGTTCGCCTTCGCCGCCGGGTCGCTGCTGCTGCAGCACGCCTACTCCAGCGGGCCGCCGGATGTGGTGGTCGGCTGCCAGACCGTGCTCAACCCACTGGTCGCCACCGCGCTCGGGATCGGGTTGCTGGACGAGACGGTGGACGCCGGCGGGGTTCGCGGGCTCGGGCTGGTGGCCGGCGCGCTGGCGGCGGTCATCGGAGTGGCGATGCTGGCCAGGCACCATCCGGACGCGATGCGCCAGGCCGGGCGCGTGGAGCCGGCTCAGGGTCCGGGCCAGGAGCCGGGCGGCGAGCCGGACACCTCCGTCTCGGCGTCCTCGACGCGGAAGGGGATCAGGCCGCGGGCCTGATAGTTGGCCAGCGCGGCCGGCCCGTCCAGCGTGCAGGTGTGCACCCAGACCCGGCGCACCGGCGGGGTTCGGGGCCACCGCCCGGCCATCGACCAGGCCAGCCGCAGGGCCTCGGTCAGCAGGTGGCCACCCAGACCCTGGCCCAGAAAACCCGGCAGCAGGCCGAAATACGCGATCTCCACTTCGGACACGTCTACAGTGGACGATCCGGCCAGCTCGACGTAACCGGCCGGCGCGCCCCGGCTCCAGGCCACCCAGGTCTCCACCATCGGACGGCTGAGGTACTCGACCCAGGCCGTCCGGCTCCACGGCAACCGGTCGGTCCAGTACCAGTCACCGCCGACCGCGGTGTAGAGGAACCGGCAGAACTCCGGCGCCGGCAGCTCCACCCGGGTGATCGTCACCCGCGGGTCCGGCGTGCGGGCCGGCCGGATCTCCTGCGGCGTCAACTGCTCGAGATAGGTCGTACGCACCAACAATGAGATCTGCCAAACCCCGGGCGTAATGGACCGGATCCGTGCCACGATTTCTCCAACCAGGGAAGAGTAAGGGAATTCCGCGATCGGCACTGGGCGAAAACCATGGCAGCCATACCGATGCACAAGGCGGGGACCACCGGTGGGGAACCGGTGCGGCCCGCGACCCGCAACTGGTCGGACGAGATCGGCAGATCCCGGTTGTCGGCCTGGCGGGTCGGGGTCGGCGAGCGGTTGCAGTGGCTGCAGGCCGAGTTGGACGGGCGCGACGACGAACCGCCCGGCGTGCTGCCCGCGATGACGATCGCGCACGAGTCCACCAAAGCCGACAGCAACCTGGCCACCTGGTACTCCGGCACGCACATCGAGCGCTCCTGGCGGGCGCTGCACCTGGCCGAGGCGCGGATGATCGCCAGCAGCCGGGATCTGGTCGGCCGGCTGCCGGCGGTGCGGGAGCGGGTGCTGGAGGACCTCGACCCGAAGGACCAGCGGGTCCGGGCACTGCTGGCGATCCGGCCGACGAACCTCGGCGAGGTGGAACGAGCCGTCGTCGCCGAGGCGCTGCGGGCCGCCTACGCCACCTCGGACAACTCGCACAGCGCGGTGCGCAGCCTGCGCAACCGGTTGGTGCTCTTCGGCATCCTGATGCTGTGCCTCAACCTCGTGCTCGGGGTGCTCAGCTCGGTGTTTCCCACGCTGCTTCCGTTGTGTATCAAGGGTTTCTGCGCCACCGGTGGCACCGAGCCGACCGGCGGGGACGTCTGGTTGGTGCAGTTGCTCGGCGCGCTCGGCGGGGCGGTCGCGGTGGTCATCCTGTTGCTGCGCACCAGACCCAGCGTGGTGGCCTACACCCTGACCCCGTACCAGGCGATCATCAAGATCATGCTCGGCGCCGTGCTGGCGGTGGCCGGCGTGCTGATCATGGCCACCGGGCTGCTCCAGGACGTGATCTCCAACCGCCCCTCGATGCTGGTGGCCGCGCTGATCCTCGGCTACGCCCAGCAGGTCGGTACCCGGTTCCTGGACAGCTACGCGGACAATGTGGTCGGCAAGGCCCAACCCAAGGCCGGTGAGACCAACACCTGACCGTCGATCCGGGCCCCGGCCGTTCGTATAGGGGGAAACGGCTCAGGGACAAGGGGAATGCGATGGACGGGATGCGGACGTTGGCCACCGGCCGGGGTCTGGTGGAGTCACCACGCTGGCACGCCGGCCGGCTGTACTACTCCGACTGGTCGGCCGGCGAGGTGCTCGCGGCCGGGCTGGACGGGTCCAGCGAGGTGATCGCCCGGGTGGCGTCGCTGCCGCTGTGCACCGCGTGGACGCCGGACGACCGGCTGCTCATCGTCTCCTCCGCCGACGGCGTGCTGCTGCGCCGGGAGCCGGACGGAACCCTGAGCCGCTACGCCGATCTCGGTGCGCCCGGCTGGAACGACATCGTGGTGGACGGCCGCGGCAACGCCTACGTCAACCGGGTCGACTTCGACCCGATGTCGGCCGAGCCACCCCGGCCCGGCTCGGTCCACCTGGTCACTCCGGACGGAACCGTCCGGCAGGTGGCCGGCGACATCGCCTTCCCCAACGGCATGGCGGTCACCCCGGACAACGCCACCCTGATCGTCGCCGACTCCTACCGCAACAGCCTGGTGGCCTTCGACATCGGCGCCCGCGGCGAGCTGACCGGCCGGCGGGTCTGGGCCGACCTCGGCGCCGGCACCCCGGACGGCATCTGCGTCGACGCCGAACACGCCGTCTGGTATGCCGACGTGCCCAACCGGTGCTGCGTCCGGGTCGCCGAGGGCGGCCGGGTGCTGCGGACCGTCGAGTTGGACCGGGGCGGCTTCGCCTGCGCGCTGGGCGGTCCGGACGGCACCACCCTGTTCATCGTCGCCGCGACCTGGCGCGGGATGACCGAACCCGAACCGGTGGCCCCGGGCAGCGGCCAACTGCTCGCCCTCGGCGTCGACGTGCCTGGCGCGGGCTGGCCCTAGGTCTGGTCGGCCTCGCGCAGCGCCGCGATCACGTCCTCGTCCCAGCGGTGCGTGCGGACCAACCGGTACCGCTGGCAGGCCGTCCGCATGTACGCCTCGGCGTCGGTCTCGGCGCCGATCAGGCCGGCGTTGCGGACCAGGTCGACCACCGGGACGAACTCCTCGTCGTACCAGCGCTGCGCCACGGTGCCGCGGTCGAGGAACCCGCCCTCGTGCTGCATCAGCCGAAAGCCCCACGCCTCGATGGATTCGGCCAGCTCCGCGTAGTCCCACGGGTCGGTCAGCTCGACGGCCGCCCGGGCGCGGCCGGTCAGCGGGACCCGGTCCAGGAAGATCCGGCGCAGGTCCTTGATGGTCAGGTCGCTGCGGTAGGCGATGCCCACCGCGGACAGCCGGGTCGCGACCACCGTCACGTAGGCGTCGATGGCGGTCAGGTCCAGCGCGCGGGCCACGGAGACCCGGTGATGCCCGTCGTAGACGAAATGCAGTTCGCCCACCCGGTACACCTCGATCGGCGGGATCGCCTCGCCGCGCCGGTGCGCCAGCGCCAGGCGCTGCCAGCGGTCCCGCACCGAGGCCGAGGTCGGCCGGAACCGGCGGTCGAACTCCTTGGTGCGGTCGACACTTCCGACGATCGAGTCCAGCGCGATGGTGCGCAGCCCGATCGGCCGTTCGCCGACCCGGCCGAGCGCGCCGATCACCTCGTCGAACGGCAGCATCACGTCCACGTCGTCGGGCACGTTGCGCACCCAGGTCGCCAGCCGGGACAGCACCTGCCGGCGCCGGGCCCGCACGAAGTCGTGCTCGGCGTCGGCGATGGAGAACCCGGTGTCACCCACCATCGCCGTGTCCCCCGATCTCCAGAATTCGAAAGCCGACCGTGTTCACCACCAGCGTCTCACCAAGGCGGCGGTCCGGCACCTGTGTTCCATAGGGGTGGATGTGTCCGTGCAACAACAGTTTCGGTCGCATCCGGTGCACCGCGTCGTGCAGGCAGGCGAACCCGCGGTGCGCCGGGTCCGCGGCGTCCCCGACGTCCCGCGCGGGCGAATGGGTGAGCAGCACGTCCACGCCGCGGCCGTCGCGCCGCCGGCGCCGGGCCGCGACCCTGGCGACCTTCCTGGCCCGCCGCGCCTGCTGGTCCTCGGTCCACTGGTTCGGCCCGTCGTTGTACCGGATCGACCCGCCGAGGCCGGCGATCCGCAGCCCGGCCACGTCCACCACCGTGCCGTCGGCGTTGGTCGCGCCGGCCGGTCCCGGCCACTCGTCGGGCAGGCCGTCGCGCAGCCACAGCCCGCGCCCCGGCCGGTAGCCGCGCAGGTCCCGATCATGGTTGCCGGGCACGAACACACACGGCCGGTCCAGCGCGTCGACCAGAAACTCCAGGTAGTCGAACGGCAGATCACCCGCTGCCAGCACCAGGTCGACCCGATGCCGGCGCACCCGGTCGGTCCACAGTGTGTCGACGACCTCGTCGGCCACCGCAAGCACCCTTGCCACGATCCGAGCGTACGGGCCAGATCCGGGTGGTGAACCGGTTACAGTCAGAGCATGCCTCGACAGTCCGACGACCGGTACGTCACCGGCGACACCAACTGGGACAGCTTCGAACTGCTCCAGTTGATCGGCATGGTGACTGACCGGGTCGATCTGAAGACACTGAACTCGCTGGCCGAGGAGTGGCGATCGACCGGCGGGGCGCTCAGCGGCGCGGCCAGCGAACTGGGGACGGCGCTGGACCGGCTGATGAACTACTGGAGGGGTGAGGCGGCCGAGCAGGCCCGCGCCGACGTCGCGCGCAACGCGGAGTGGATGGCCGCCCTCGGCGCCACCGCCTACGAGGTCGGCTCGCCGATCGAGGACAGCGCCTACGCGCTGCGCGCCGCGCAGGACCAGATGCCGGACATGGGGCTCGCGGTACAGGCCGTCGCCGGACGCGGCTCGGCGCCGGACGGCGCCGAGATCGGGGAACTGGCCGGTGGGCCGCTGGGCGCCTCGATCGGCGCGACCGCGGCCGGCACCGAGAGCGCCGCGGCGGCACAGCAGGCCCAGAACGAGCTCAAGCGTCAGGCCGTCGACGTGATGCGCCGGTTCGAGACCGCGGCGGTCGGCATCGACGCGGCCATCCCGGCCTTCGAGGGACCGGACGCCGTGGGGCGCGCGCCGGTCGCGCCGTCACCCCGGCGTCCGCAACCGGTCACCCCACCCGGCCAACCGCCGGCCCCGAACCCGCCGGGTTGGCAGGAGCTGACCGGCGGGCAGGGCACCGGCGCGTCCCAGCACCGGTTCGACGGTTCCGGCGGCGGTGCGGATCGCGGGCTGCGGGTCGGCGGCGGTGGCGGTGGCGGTGTTTCCGGCGGCGGCGCCATGCCGACCGTCCTGCCCGGGCCGGGTGCCGGTTCCGGGTTCGGCGGCGGCCGGGTGCCCGGCGGCGGGCCGGGCACCGGAGCCGTGCCCACCCCCGAGCGGGTCGCGGGCACCCTGCCGATGAGCGCGGCGCTGGCCGACCCGGACGGGCCGCACGGCGCCACCGGCGCCGGGGCCCCGATGGGCGCCGGAATGGCCGGCGCCGGAGCCGGCGGTGCCGCCGGTGATCACCGCAGGCGCTTCCCGGTCGACGCCGACGATCCGTTCGCGCTGGAGAAGAAGGCCTCGCCGCCGGTGATCGGGCTCTAGGAGGGGAACGGCCGCCATGGGAGAGAACAACGACACCGAGTTCGGTTCGGCGCGGGGCCAGCTGGATCTGGAGTCGGCCGCGCTGCGCCACGAGGCGCCGCCCGCGCCACCGCCGATGCCGATCAGCGTGCTGGTGGCTGCGGCGCAGACCGCCCGGCCGAGGCCGGCATCGAGCGGCGGGTGGGCCGTGGATCCCTACTCGCTGCGGGAGTTCGCCGCCGCGATCGACTCGGTTCGGGAGTGGCTGCGGGTCGTGGACGACAAGATCGAGCTGATGCGGTCGGCCAGCTACACGCCGTCGCTGGGCACCAGTCCGGTGGCCGAACAGCTGGAACACAAGTTCCGGGACCGGCTGGACGCTCCGCTGGACGACCCGAAGCATCCGACCAGCGGCGGCCTGCGCCCCATGCTGGCCGAGGCCCGGCGCCGGATGGAGGAGTTCCTGGCCGGCGCGGAGGACGCGCTGCGGCTCTACCGGGATTTCGACACGGACGCCGCCGACCGGTTCCGCCGGGGCTGAGCACGGATCATGGGGCTGCGAAACGGGTTCGACGCGTCGCTGGACGCCGTCGAGATGGACCTGCTGTGCACGTTCGCCGGGGTGCCGGCGCCCTTTCCGTTGCAGGTCCCGTCCGCCGGGGTCAACCGGGCGGAGCGGCTCGGGCTGTTCCGGCAGGCGCGCGACCGGCTGGCCGCGCGCGGGCTGGCCGATCACCGGGGTCCCCGCGCGGTCGCCGAGGCGTTCGTCGAGCTGTTGCGGTCCAGCCCGGTGGTGCTGGACCTGTTGCTCACCGCCGGGGACGACCAGTTGGGCGCGGTGCTGCTCGCCGCGCGCGACGAGGCCGTGCTCGCGGTCGCCGAACTGGACACCGACGAGCCGGTCACCAACCTGATCGTGCTGCAGGTCGACGACGCGGTGGACGAACTGTTCGGGCTGGTGCCGGCGCTGGACGCGGCCATGACCACCCCGTTCACCGTGCCGCGCCGCGCGGTGCACCAGGTCTACCGGGTGCTGCGCGAGCGGGCCCGGTCCGACGGGGGCTGGCTGGACGGCCACGAGCTGGACGAACTGCTGAGCGCGCACGGGATCGACGAGCGGGTCGCCCGCCGGATGAGCACGGCGCTGCAGCCGGTGCTCGGCAACGGCCAGGCCGGGCTCACCGAGCGGCGCGGCTACGCCGGGGACTGGCAGCGGGTCGGTACCGAGCTGCGCTGGCTGGACACCGAGCACGGCCGGTACAAGCTCGGCGGTGATACCGAATGGACGAGCGTGAACCCGTTGTTCGCCAACGAGTTGTACTCCGCGATACGCCATTTGGCCGCCGGCATCGGATAGTTGACGACCTTCGTCTGGTGTTCAACCGTTTCAGTGTCCGGTGTCGGTCCGATCCGATAACGTAACGGTCGGAAGCGACGATTTGGCATGGATCGGGGTCCGGCATGGCTTTCCTAGAGGGCTTGAGCGGTCTGTTCGCCAACCTGCGTCAACAGGCGGCGAACGCGCGCGCCGAAGCCGAGCGGCAGCGGCGCGAGCGGCGCCAGGAGAACGATCGCTGGGTCACCGGTGGCGTGAACTGGGACGGCTACGGGCTCGAAACGCTGATCAAGATGGTGGCCGAGCGGGCCAGCCCCAACCAGCTCGACTCGCTGGCCGGCGAGTGGCGCCGGCACGGCGACGCGGTCAACCAGGCCTCGACGGACCTGCAGACCTCGCTGGACACCCTGATGAACTACTGGTCCGGCGGCAGCGCGGAAGCGGCCAGGCAGAGCGTCACCACCAACGCCCGGTGGATGGGCGAGCTCGGCGACACCGCCGGACAGATGGGCAACCCGATCGAGGACGCCAGCGGCGCGCTGCGCTCGGCGCAGAGCACCATGCCCGGCAAGCCGCACGACGCCTGGTACGCCACCGCGGGCGGCGGTGCGCTGGCCGGGTTTGCGATCGGCGGGCCGATCGGAGCCGCGTTCGGCGCCGCCATCGGCGGCATCGCCAGCGCGTTCGGCTTCGGCAGCAACAAGAAGAAGCTCAAGCGCAAGGCCGTGCAGACCATGCAGCGCTACGAGAACGCGCTGCTCGGCGTGGACGGCACCACCCCGCAGTTCGGCCTGCCCGCCGACGGCGTCAACCCGGGCACCGGCCAGCCGGCCAACCCCGGCCGCCCCGTCGGCACCCCGGGTGCGCCTCCGGTGCCGCCCGGCGGCAGCAGTCCGACGCTGCCCCCGCCCAACCACGTCTCCCCGATCGGCACCGCCCCCTCGCTGGCCGGCGGCGGCGGGTTCGAGAACCGCTGGCGGGCGATCACGAACCCGCCCAGCACCGTCCCGGTCGGGGGCGGTGGCGGCGGGCTGCCCGGCGGCGGAATCGGTGGGCTGCCCGGCGGCGGGTTCCTGCCGCCCGGCGGTCGTGGCGGGGTCGGGCCGGGCGGTCGCGGCGGCGTCGGTGGGGTCGGTGGCCGGGGCGGTACCGGCGCTGGTCGCGGCGGAGCCGGTGGTCGGGGCGGAGTGCCGGGCGGCGGCATCGGAGCCGGCGCGGGCCGGGGCGGTGCCGGCACCGGTCGTGGTGGCCGGGGCGCCGGAACCGGTGGCCGAGGCGGGACCAGTGCCGCCCGGGCCGGCGGACTGGGTCGCGGCGGAGCCGGCGGCCGGGGTGGGCTGCCCGGCAGTGGTCTCGGCGCGGGCGGCGCTCGCGGTGGCGCGGGCAAGGACCGGGAGCACAAGCGGCGCCCAGGTCTTGAGGTCGAAGGCCCGGAAGGCATGTTCGACGGCGGCTACGGGCCGGGCGGGCGCGGAGGCACCAGTGCCGCGGGCGCCGGGCGGGGCGCGGCGGGCCGGGGCGGCATGCCCGGCGGCGGTCTCGGCGCGGGCGCCGGGCGCGGTGGAGCGGGCAAGGACCGCGAGCACAAGCGGCGGCCGGGCCTCGAGGTGGACGGCAGCGCCGATCTGGTCGGCGGCGTGGACGGCTACGGTCCCGGCGCCGGTGGGCGGTCCGGCATCGGCGCCGAGGCCGAGCGCGGCGGACGCGGCCGGTTCGGTCGGGGCGGCGTGCTCGACCCGCACGGCTCGGGTGGTTACGGCGGGGCCGCCGGCGCCGGGGTGCGCGACGAGGAAGACGAAGAGCACGTGCGCCGGTTCCCGGTCGAGGAGGATCCGTTCTCCTCCGCCGACCTGAAGGCCGCGCCACCGGTCATCGGCCTGTAGAAGGAGAAGCCAGATGTACCTCGAAGGACAGGGTCCGCTCGCGGGTGGCGAGGGCTGGCAGGTCGAACCCGACCAGATGCGGGAGTTCCGCTCGGCGGTGGAGCGGGTCCGGGCCGACCTCAACCGGATCACGCAGCAGGTGACCGACATGGGCAGCCCGAGCCTGGCTCCGATGCTGGGCACCAGCCCGGTCGGCCAGGAGATGGCGGAGAAGTTCAACGACCGGCTCTCCGGTGAGGGCGGCCTGGCCGGACAGCTGCGGGTGGCGTTGCAGCACATGGAACAGTTCATCGAGAGCGCCGAGCGGACGGTGGCCGGGTACGAGCAGGCCGACGCCGACAACGCGGCCGGCATGACCTACAGCTGAGCGAAGGGCCGACCAGCCAGATGGTGACCGGGACGGACCGGGGCGAGATCCTGCACCCGGTCGAGGTTGAGCTGCTGTGCGTCTTCGCCGAGGTGGTCGCGCCGTTCCCGCTGGAGGTGCCGTCCTCCGGGGTGACCGAGCTCGAGCGCGTGGTGATGTTCCAGGGCGCCCGGGAGCTGATGACCGAGCGCGGCCTCGCCGACGAGAACGGACCGCTCGGGGTGGCCGACGATTTCGTCTACCTGCTGCGCAACGCGACCGGCGTCCTGGATCTCGTCCTGGCCGAGGAACGCCAGACGACGGCCGCGGTGGTGCTGGCCTACCGGGAGGAGGCGCTGCTGGTCACCCAGGACCTGGCCGACCCGGACCGGATGATCCGGATGTCCGCCGCCACGATCGACGAGGCCGTCGACGCGCTGGTTCGCCTGGTACCCAGGCTGGATGCCGCCGCGACGGCACCGTTCAGCCTGCCCCGCAAGGCAATCGCCGACGCGCTCGGGGCCATGCGCGCCCGGATGCCCGAACCCGACCTCTCCGTGTCCGATGTGGACACCACGGTCGAGATCCGTCAACCCCAACGGATGTCCACCGAGGAGATCGACGATCTCCTGCGCGCCCATGGCATCGACGAGCGCCTGGCCCGCAAGATGGTCACCCAGCTGCAACCCGTCCTGGGCAACGGCCAGGCCGGACTGGCCAGACGCGACGACACCGAAGACCAGTGGCGCCGGGTCGGTGACGAGATCCGCTGGCTGGACACCCGCCGCGGCCGCTTCCGCCTGGCCGAGGACGGCGACTGGATGAGCGTCAACCCCTTCACCGCCGACGAGCTCCGCTCCGCCCTGCGCGCCCTGGCTGCCAGCATCCGCACCTGACCCCGCGAGTCCCCACTTCCAGCCCGGCGAGTCGCCGGTTCGGTCCTGGGTCAGGAGCGGAGGGACAGGGTGGGGTCCGGGGTGTCGCGGCGGTTGCGGCGGATGGTGTGGACGATGAAGAGCGTGAGCAGCAGGGCGCCGACACCGCCCAGGGAGCCGATGAGGGCCACGGTGGCCGGAGTCCAGTCGCGCTCGACGGGGGCGGGCATGTCGAGCGCGATCGGCTTGGGCGGGTCCGGGGCGATGCCCTGCTCGCTGGGGATCATGGCGGTGAGGGCGGCGATCGGGTTGATCATGCCGTAGCCGACCAGGTTGTCCCGGCCACCGGCGGCGGCGGGGTGCGACGCGGTGGCGGTGATCCGCTCCTTGACCTGTTGGGCGGTGAGGTTCGGGTAGCGCTCCCGGACGAGCGCGGCGGTGCCGGCCACGTACGGCGCGGCGAAGCTGGTGCCCTGGATCTGGGACGGCTGCCCCTGGGCGGTCAGCAGGCGGTTGGCCAGGCCGGACTGGTTGCCGGGATCAAGCGAGGTGATCTCGGTGCCGGGCGCGCCGACGGTCACCCACGGGCCCTGCACCGAGAACGAGGCGGGGTCGCCGTTGCGGTCGATCGCCGCCACCGAGATCACGTAGTCGGAGAACCAGGGCGGGGTGACGATCGTGGTCGGCCGGTTGGCGTCCGGACCGTTCTGCTGGTTGCAGTCGTTCTCCTTGAGGTTGCCGGCGGACGCGACCACCACCACGTCCTTCTCCTCGAAGGCGTACCGCAGCGCGGACTGCACGGCCACCTCGGCCGGGCGGATCGGCCCGGCCGGCCGGCAGCTGTCCACCGACATGTTGATCACGCCCTTGGGCACCCGGTCGGCCGCGCGCACGATGGCCTGGGCGAGCGTGAGCAGGTTGCCGGCGGTGCGGGTGTCCTGCTCCGGGTCGTTCGGGTCCGTGCCCTGGTAGTTGGCGCTGGACTGGCGGATGCTCACGATGCTGGCGTCCGGGGCGATGCCCTTGAACCCGATGTTGCTGTTCGCGGGCGGGTTCGCCGCGATGATCCCGGCCACCTCGGTGCCGTGCCCGTCGCAGTCCTCCAGACCCTGCTTGTCGGCCACGTAGTCGCCGCCACCGGACAGCCGGCTGCCGAGGAAGTCGTGCTGGTTCACCCCGGTGTCGATCACCGCAACGGTCTGGCCCTTGCCGGTGGCGAACCGGTGCAGTTCGTCGAAGCGCAGCCGGGTCTGTCCCCACGGCTTGTTGGGCAGCACGACGCCCTCGTTCAACGACTGGACGCACAGGGTCTTCTTCTCGTACGTCAGGTCGGGCTTGCCGGAATCCTGCGGCACCTGGGTGCCGGCGGGCAGCGGCGGCGGCTTGGCGAAACCGTCGCCCTGGTCCTGCGGCTG
>NZ_DASTBH010000268.1:0-5196 GCF_035712165.1 Actinophytocola sp.
CAGCCCGGGCGTGACACCGCACCGATGCGCGCGGCCGCGCGCCCGCCGCCCGGCCTGGCCGGGCGTGCCTTACTTCACTCGGTCTGTGTAGCGCGGCTGTGACAGGGGCCGCGGCGCCCCTTGGCGCCGCATCCCGGCATCCGTCACCACGAACGAGACCGAAGGACTAAGGATCGTGCGGAAAACAATCATGGGCGTCGCCGCGGCGACGGCCCTGCTGCTGGCCGGCTGCGGCAACAGTGAGCAACCGGCCGGAACCGACCACGGCAACACGCCACCCTCCACCGGCGCCGCCGAACAGGCGACGCACAACGACGCGGACGTCACCTTCGCCCAGCAGATGGTGCCCCACCACCAGCAGGCGTTGGAGATGGCCGCGCTAGCGGCGTCGCGCGGGTCGAACGACAAGGTCAAGGACCTGGCCAACCGGATCAAGCAGGCGCAGGACCCGGAGATTCAGGTGATGAACGGCTGGCTCGCGCAGTGGGGCGTGACCAGCACCAGCCCGCCGACCGGAATGGACCACGGGTCGACCGGCACCTCCGCGCCGGGCATGGACCACGGGGCCGGACCGGGCATGATGGCCGAGGACGAGATGCGGCAACTGGAACAGGCCAGCGGAGCCGACTTCGACCACATGTTCCTGGAGATGATGATCCGACACCACCAGGGCGCGGTCGAGGAAGCCCGGACCGAGGTGGCGCAGGGCGCCAACCCGGACGCCAAGGCGCTGGCGCAGCGCATCATCGACGCCCAGCAGGCGGAGATCGCCGAGATGGAGGGGCTGCTCAAGGCCCTGTGAGTCAGCGAGGGCGGGTGTCGGGGCGGCCCCGCCGGCCCCGGCACCCACTAAGCTCAATCGGACCTGACAGGAGGTGTTCATGGTCGGACTCGGCGAACTCGAATCCGCGATCATGGACATCCTGTGGCGGACCGAGGAACCGGCGAAGGTCCGCGAGGTCCTCGACGGCCTCACCGAGCGCAGGCTCGCCTACACCACGGTGATGACCGTGCTGGACAACCTGTTCCGCAAGGGCTGGGTGGAGCGCGAGCTGGACGGCAAGGCCTACCGCTACCACCCCACGTTCAGCCGGGAGCAGGCCGCCGCCCGGGCACTGCGTGCGGTGCTCGAGTCCTGCGGCGACCCCGAGGCGGCGCTGCTGCAGTTCGCCAGCACCGCCTCGGACCGGGAGCGCGAACTGCTGCGCACCGGCCTGCGAAAGAAGACCCGCCGCAAATGACGGTGGCCCTCGCGCTGCTGTGCGGTGCTGCCGCCGTCGGGTGGTGGGGTCCCCGCTGGCTGGGCCACCTCGACCTGCGGCGACGCGACCCACTGGTGCTGATCGTGTGCTGGCTGCTGTCCATGGTCGGCGTCGCGCTGGCCGCGGTGGCCGGCGTCATCCTGTTGCTGCTCCCCGGCCATGGCGAGGTCGGCGCCTTGGTGGCGACGCTGCACCACTGCTGGGACGCCGTGCAACACGGCTCACCACCCCAGATCGAGGAACTCGCCGGGGTGCTGGGAGTCGCGCTGCTGGCCGCCGCGACCGCGCGGTTGGCCGTGGTCGCTTTCACGAAGTGCCGACGCCGGTCGCGAGCCGGACAGGAGCATCTGGCCGTACTTCGGTTAGCCGCCCGGATAGACGGGGACAAGCCCACCACGTTGTGGCTGGCGCACGACGGTCCACTGGCGTTCAGCCTGGCCGGCCGGGCGGGCGCGGTGGTGGCCACCGACGGCCTCACCCGGTACCTGCCGGCGGCCAGCGTGGCGGCTGTCCTCGAGCACGAGCGGGCACATCTGCGCGGCCGGCACCACCTGCTCATCGCGATCGTGGACGCGGCGTCCGCCGTGCTGCCCGTCGTACCTCTGTTCCGCAAGGCCCCGACGGCGATCCGGGAACTCGTCGAGTTGACCGCGGACGTCGCCGCGGTACGGGCCTGCGGGGTGGCCGCCGTCCACACCGCACTGCTGGGCGTTGCCCGGCACGACGCACCCGGCGGGGCCCTGGCCATGGCCAACGACGCGATCGACGTTCGACTGGCCCGGCTGCAGAGTTCCACGGCCGTACCGGGCAAGACGCGGCGAGCGGCATCCTGCGGCGTCGCGGCGGTGATCGCCACCGCCGTACCGTTCCTCACCGCGGCTGCGCTACTGCTCGCCGTCGTTGCGGTGGCCTGCTCCATGACTGGGGCGTGACGAGCCGGACCACGCGACTGTCCACAGCAGACATTTCTCCTCATGCCAGGCGGCGGCCACTCACTGCACGACTGTCCAACCAGTTCCGGTGACCGGCTGTCGGAGCACGACGCATCGTCGGCTGACAGGGATCATCATCGCGAGAAATCTACTAGATGCCATAGTAGTCCATCGTGATCCATGTCTCATCAGACGGCTTGCACACCTATACCCCCTATGGGTATATATAGTGGTGGGTGCTCGCCGTTCCCCCGGTCGACTGGCTGGCCGCGCGGCGAGCCGGATCGACAGGAGCACCAGCATGCGGGGTTACACCGAGAACAAGGACGCTCACCTGCGGCGCCTCCGGCGGATCGAAGGGCAGATCCGCGGGCTGGCCCGGATGGTCGACAACGACGAGTACTGCATCGACATCCTCACGCAGGTCTCCGCGGCGACCCGGGCCCTGCAGGCGGTGTCGATCTCGCTGCTCGACGAGCATCTGCGGCACTGCGTCACCGAGGCGATCACCGAAGGCGGCGATACGGCCCAGGACAAGATCACCGAAGCCAGCGAGGCGATCGCTCGGCTGGTCCGCTCCTGACCCATCTCGACGAGGAGGAATTCGATGGCTCAGTCCACCTACACCGTGCAGGGAATGACCTGCAGTCACTGCGCGAGCTCGGTGACCGAGGAGATCAGCCAGATCGAGGGCGTGCGGGATGTCGAGGTCGATGTGGCCACCGGCAAGGTCACCGTGTCCAGCGACCGGCAACTGGCCGACGACGAGGTTCGAGGCGCGGTGACCGAGGCGGGCTACCAGCTCGTCAGCTGAGCCGTCGAGTCGACCGAAGGAGATTTGGCATGAGGACCGCGACCAGGCTGGCCGCCTACGGCCTGGCCCTCGCCGTCGTCGCGGGCGGAGCCTGGGCGGTCGGGACCGCGGTCGGCCCGCTTGGTGAGAGCACCACGCCGGCAGGCGCCGACCACGCGATGGGCACGCAGGCGCCGGCGGGCACTGCCGTTGACGACGGGTTGCCCGGGCTGGCCGTAGCCGCCAACGGCTACCGGCTCGAACTCGGCCAGAACACCGTGGCCGTCCCCAGCTCCCTGCCGTTCCCGTTCCGGATTCTCGGGCCGGACGGCGCGGTGGTGACCCGGTTCGACGTGGAGCACGACAAGCGGCTGCACCTGGTGCTGGTCCGCCGCGACACCTCGGGCTATCAGCACCTGCACCCTGCGATGGCCGCGGACGGCACCTGGAGCGTCGCGCTGACCCTGCCGGCGGCAGGCACCTACCGGCTGTTCACCGACTTCAAGCCCGAGGGCGGCGTGCGGACCACTCTGGGCGCGGACGTGCAGGTGGCTGGCGACTACCAGCCGGAGCACTACGACAGTCCTGCTCGGACGGACACCGTCGACGGATACGGGGTCCGGCTGGACGGGGAGCTCGTGCCTGGGCGGGAATCCTCGCTGACCGTGACGCTGACCCGCAACGGAACACCGGTGGGTGATCTGCAGCCCTACCTCGGTGCCTACGGCCACCTCGTCACGCTGCGCGCGGCTGATCTCGGCCACCTGCACGTCCATCCGCTCGGCGCGCCGGGAGACGGTAGGACCACCGCCGGGCCCGAGGTGCGCTTCGCCGTCGCGGTACCCACGGCCGGCCGGTACCGGCTGTTCCTGGACTTCCAGCACCAGGGCACGGTGCGCACCGCCGAGTTCACCGTGGACACCACGGGCGCACCGCAACCGGCTGCGCCAGCGGGTACGCCACCGACCGAGACCCCGCACGGCGGGCACGGCGGCTGATCCATTTCAACGTTTGAGGAGCGCACTGATGAGTTCGACGACACAGGACCAGCGGGCTGGTGTCACCAGCCAGGTGGAGCTGTCCATCGGCGGCATGACGTGTGCCTCCTGCGCGGCCCGGATCGAGCGCAAGCTGAACAAGGTCGACGGGGTGAGCGCGGCGGTCAACTTCGCCACGGAGAAGGCCCGGGTCAGCTACCCGGCCTCGGTGTCGCCGGAGGACCTGGTGAAGGTGGTGCAAGCCACCGGCTACACCGCGCGGCTTCCGGCGCCCCGCACCGAGCCGGGGCCGCAGGGGGCTGAGGACCCGACCCGATCGCTGCGGCAGCGGCTGCTCGCCTCGGTGGTGTTGACCGTGCCGGTGGTCGTGCTGGCGATGATCCCGGCGCTGCAGTTCACCTACTGGCAGTGGCTCTCGCTCGCGCTGGCCGGGCCGGTGGTGATCTGGGGCGCGTGGCCGTTTCACCGGGCGGCGTGGACCAACCTGCGGCACGGCGCGGCGAGCATGGACACGCTGATCTCGGTCGGGGTGGGCGCGGCGTTGCTGTGGTCGCTGTACGCACTGTTCCTCGGCACGGCCGGCGTTGCTGGCATGCGCCACGGGTTCGAGTTGACCATCGAGCGGATGGCCGGCGGCGGCAACCTCTACCTCGAGGTCGCGGCCGGCGTGACCACGTTCATCCTGGCCGGCCGCTACTTCGAGGCGCGGGCCAAGCGCAACGCCGGCGCGGCCCTGCGGGCGCTGCTGCAGCTCGGCGCGAAGGACGTCGCCGTGCTGCGCGATGGCGTCGAGCAACGCGTCCCGATCGACGCTCTGGCCGTGGGCGATATGTTCGTGGTGCGGCCGGGCGAGAAGATCGCCACCGACGGCATGGTGGTCGAGGGCAGCTCGGCGATCGACGCGAGCATGCTCACCGGTGAATCGGTCCCGGTCGAGGTCGGGGTGAGTGACCCGGTGGTCGGCGCCACCGTCAACGCCGGTGGGCGGCTGGTCGTGCGGGCGACCCGCGTCGGTGCGGACACCCAGCTGGCGCAGATGGCGCGGCTGGTCGAGGAGGCGCAGAACGGCAAAGCCGCCGTGCAGCGGCTGGCCGACCGGGTCTCCGCGGTGTTCGTGCCGATCGTGATCGCGCTGTCGGTGGGCACGCTGGCGTTCTGGCTCGGCGCCGGCAGCGGGGCGGCGGCCGCGTTCACCGCGGCGGTCGCGGTGC
>NZ_DASTBH010000269.1:0-11902 GCF_035712165.1 Actinophytocola sp.
CGTGCGCCAGGTCGACCTGGGGCGGCAGCCCGCCGAGGTGGCCGTGCACCACGTTCGCCCACTCCGAGCCGCCGAACTCCTCGCGGGTCTCGCCGAGCAGCACCAGCACGTGGCCGTTGGCGGTCAGGTCCCAGCCGCTGGGGATCCGCCGGGCGACGTCGTCGATCACCCCGAGCACGCCGACCACCGGCGTCGGCAGGATCGCGGTGTCGCCGGTCTGGTTGTAGAAGCTGACGTTGCCGCCGGTCACCGGGATGCCCAGGGTGGCGCAGCCGTCGGCGAGCCCGCGCACCGCCTGCTCGAACTGCCACATCACGCCGGGGTCCTCGGGGGAGCCGAAGTTCAGGCAGTTGGTGACGGCCACCGGGCGGGCCCCGCTTGCGGCCACGTTGCGGTACGCCTCGGCCAGCGCGAGTTGGGTGCCGGCGTACGGGTCGAGCCGGACGTAGCGGCCGTTGCAGTCGCAGGACAGCGCCACGCCCCGGCCGGTCTCCTCGTCGATCCGGATCATCCCGGCGTCCGACGGCTGCGCCAGCACCGTGCCGCCGCGCACGTAGCGGTCGTACTGCTGGGTGACCCAGCGGCGGGACGACAGGTTCGGCGATGCGGCCATGCGCAGCACGGTGAACCGCAGCTCGTCCGATGTGGACGGACGAGCCAGCTCGCCCACGTCGGCCTGCAAGGCATCCTGGTCGGCCGGCCGCCGCACCGGTCGCTCGTACACCGGGCCCTCGTGCGCCACCGTCCGCGGCGGAACGTCCACAACGGTCTCACCGTTCCAGGTGATCACCAGCCGGTCTCCGTCGGTGACCTCGCCGATCTCGGTGGCCAGCACGTCCCACTTCGCGCAGACGGCCAGGAAGGCGTCCACATCGGACGGCCGGACGACCGCGCACATCCGCTCCTGGGACTCGCTGGAGAGCACCTCGGCCGGGGTCATCCCGGTCGCCCGCAGCGGCACCCGGTCCAGCGCGATGCGCATCCCGCCGTCCCCGGCGCTGGCCAGCTCGCTGGTGGCGCAGGACAGCCCGGCGCCGCCGAGGTCCTGGATGCCGGTCACCAGGCCCTTGGCGAACAGCTCGAGGCAGCACTCGATCAGCACCTTCTCGGTGAACGGGTCGCCGACCTGCACGCTGGGCAGCTTCTTGCGGCCCGACCCGGACTCCTCGCCGCTGAACGTCTCCGAGGCCAGCACCGACACCCCGCCGATACCGTCCAGGCCGGTCCGGGCGCCGAACAGGATCACCTTGTTGCCGGTGCCGGTGGCCTTCGCCAGGTGCAGGTCCTCGACCCGCATCGCCCCCACGCACAGCGCGTTGACCAGCGGGTTGCCCTGGTAGGACGGGTCGAACACCACCTCGCCGCCGATGTTGGGCAGGCCGAGGCAGTTGCCGTAGCCGGCGATCCCGGCGACCACGCCGGGCAGCACCCGGCGGGTGTCCGGCGCGGCGGCGGCGCCGAACCGCAGCGGGTCCATCACCGCCAGCGGGCGGGCGCCCATCGCCAGGATGTCCCGCACGATCCCGCCGATCCCGGTGGCCGCGCCCTGGTACGGCTCCACATAGGACGGATGGTTGTGCGACTCCACCTTGAAGGTGACCGCCCAGCCGTCGCCGATGTCGACCACGCCGGCGTTCTCGCCGATGCCGGCCAGCATCGCCGAGCGCATCTGCTCGGTGGTGGTCTCGCCGAAGTAGCGCAGGTGCACCTTGGAGGACTTGTAGGAGCAGTGCTCGCTCCACATCACCGAGTACATGGCCAGTTCGGCGTCGGTGGGCCGGCGGCCGAGGATCTCCCGGATGCGGGCATATTCGTCGTCGGCCAACCCCAGTTCACGGTAGGGCTGGGCGGCGTCCGGGGTGGACATCGCGTGCTCGACGGTGTCGACGGATACAGCGGTCACGGGCACACCGAAAGCCTAACCGGGCCGGTTGACCGGGACGCCGGATGGTCTCCCGGCTCGCCCACCGGGTATCGAGAGCTATCCGCCCACCCCGGCCAGGTTGTCGAGCACCGAGGTGAACAGGCCGATGCCGTCGCCGGACGGCCCGGTCAGCGGGTCGATGGCGTGCTCGGGATGCGGCATCAGCCCGACCACCCGACGGTTGGCCGAGCAGATCCCGGCGATGTCGTTCATCGACCCGTTGGGGTTGCCGCCCGCGTAGCGGAACACCACCCGGCCGTCCCGCTCCAGTTCGTCCACAGTGGACTTCTCGGCGACGAACCGGCCCTCGATGCTCTTGACCGGCACCACGAACTCGCCGCCGGCCCAGTACCGCGTGGTCCACGCGGTCTGCACGTTCTCCACCCGGATCCGCTGGTCGTGGCAGACGAAGTGCAGGCCGGCGTTGCGGGCCAGGGCGCCGGGCAGCAGACCGGCCTCGCACAGCACCTGGAAGCCGTTGCAGATGCCCAGCACGGGCAGCCCACCCTGGGCCGCCTCGATCACCAGGCCCATCACCGGGGCGAACCGGGCGATGGCGCCGGCCCGCAGGTAGTCGCCGTAGGAGAAGCCGCCGGGCACGATCACCGCGTCCACGCCGTGCAGGTCGGCGTCGGCGTGCCAGAGCGCGACCGGCTCGCCCCCCGCGTGCCGCACCGCCCGGGCCGCGTCACCGTCGTCGAGCGTACCCGGGAAGGTGATCACCCCGACCTTGCTCATGCGTCCGCCCTGCGCACCACGAAGTCCTCGATCACCGGGTTGGACAGGAACCCCTCGGCGATCTTGGCGAGCGTGTCATCGTCCACCGAGTCGTCGACCTCGAGCACGAAGTGCTTGCCTTGGCGCACGTCGGAGACGCCCTCGAAGCCGAGCCGGGGCAGCGCGCGCGCCACCGCCTGCCCCTGCGGGTCGAGGATCTCGGGCTTGGGCATGACATCGACGAAGACTCGGGCCACGGACCGAAGCGTACCTGAGCAGCGTGTTCGCCCTGCGCTGAGCGGGTGGCGGGACGCGTCGGGCGCAGCCAGGGTGGGGACCATGCGACTTCTGGTTCTGGGTGGAACGGTGTTCGTCGGGCACGAGGTGGCCGCCGAGGCGCTGCGGCGCGGGCATGAGGTGGTGTGCGCGGCCCGGGGCACGTCCGGCACGGTGCCGGACGGCGCCCGGCTGGTGCGGGTGGACCGGGACGCCGACGACGGCCTGGCCCCGCTGGCCGGCGAGACGTTCGACGCCGTGGTGGACGTCGCGCCGATCTCCTTCCCGTGGGTGGAGCGGGCGCTGCGCGACCTCGCCGGCCGGGTCCGGCACTGGACCTTCGTGTCCACCGTCAACGTCTACGCCGACAACGAGACCGTGGGCCAGAAGGCGGACGCGGCGCTGCTCGAACCGCTGCGCCGGCACGCCACCCGGGAGGAGATGAAGACCCAGGACGGCGTCGGCCTCTACGGCGGGATCAAGGTCGCGGCGGAGAACGCGGTGCGGGACACCATGGGCGAGCACGCGTTCGTCGTCCGGCCCGGCCTGGTCACCGGTCCGGGTGACACCTCCGACCGGTTCGGTTACTGGCCCGCGCGGTTCGCCCGGGGCGGCCGGGTGCTCGTGCCGGACGTCGCGGACCAGCCGGTCCAGTACATCGACGTGCGGGACCTGGCGGAGTGGATCGTGACGGCCGCCGAGCAGGACCAGGGCGGCACCTTCGACGCGATCGGGCCGGCCGTTCCGCTGCCGAAGCTGCTGGCCGGGATCGCCGAGGCGGTCGGCAACCCGGTGGAGATGGTGGGCGTCACCGGCGATCAGCTCACCGCCGCGGAGGTCGGGTCGTGGTCCGGCCCGCGGTCGCTCCCGCTGTGGCTGCCGCCGTCCTACTACGGCATGGCCTCGCACGACCCGGCGCCGTCGCTGGCGGCCGGGATGCCGGTCCGGCCGCTGGCCGACGCGGTTTCCGGCGCCCTGGAACACGAATGGGCGCTGGGACTGGACCGGGAGCGCAAAGCCGGGCTCACGCCCCAAGAGGAGGCTGACATTCTCGCTGGCCTGTGATGCGATTGGGGCCTCATCGCAGCAAGGAGGCCTCGATGGCGGACGCGTACGACTACGTCGTGGTTGGCGCCGGCAGCGCGGGATGCGTGCTGGCGAACCGGTTGACCGAGGATCCCGGCGTGTCGGTGCTGCTGCTGGAGGCAGGCGGCGAGGACGACGCCGACGAGATCCACATCCCGGCCGCCTTCCCCGCGCTGTTCAAGACGAAGTGGGACTGGAACTACGAGACGGTCAACCAGAAGCACCTGGGTGACCGGCCGGCGTACTGGCCCCGGATGAAGGCGCTGGGCGGCTGCTCGTCGATGAACGCGATGATCTACATCCGGGGCAACCGGGCCGACTACGACACCTGGGCCGGTCTGGGCGCCACCGGATGGGGCTACGACGACGTGCTGCCGTACTTCGTCAAGGCCGAGCACAACGCCCGGCTGTCCGGCCCGCTGCACGGCACCGACGGGCCGCTGCACGTCGAGGACCGGCGCTACACCCATCCGCTGTCGCAGGCCTGGGTGGACGCGGCGGTGGCCTGGGGTCTCAAGCAGACCGACGACTTCAACGGCGCCGAGCAGGAAGGCGCCGGCCAGTACCAGGTCACCTGCCACAAGGGACACCGGTGGTCGACCGCGGACGCCTACCTGCGCCCGGCCCTGGACCGGCCGAACCTCACCGTGGTCACGCACGCGCTGGCCACCCGGGTGGTGCTGGACGGCGCCCGCGCCACCGGCGTGTCCTACCTGCGGCACGGCGCCGAGCACACGGTGAGCGCCCAGGCCGAGGTGATCCTGTCCGGCGGCGCGGTCAACTCCCCGCAACTGTTGATGCTGTCCGGCATCGGCCCGGCCGAGCACCTGCGCGACATGGGCGTCGAGGTGGCCGCGAACCTGCCGGGCGTCGGCGAGAACCTGCACGACCACCCGGTGGCCGGGGCGTTGTGGACCACGCACGGCACGTCGGACCTCGCCGAGCTGGCCGGCCTGCGCAACCTGCTGCGCTGGCAGTTCACCGGCAAGGGGCCGCTGGCCTCCAACATCGGCGAGGCCGGCGGGTTCTTCAAGACCCGCGACGACCTGCCGGCGCCGGACATGCAGATCCACGTGGCGCCGTCGCTGTTCTACGACAACGGGATGCACGACTTCACCGAGCCTGGCTTCACCGCGGGCGCCACGGTCGTCAACGTCTTCTCCCGCGGCCGGTTGCGCCTGCGCTCCGCCGACCCGCGCTGGCGTCCCGAGATCGACCCGGCCTACTACGACGACCCGCGCGACCTCGACGCCATGGTGGCCGGGCTGCGCGCCCTGATCGAGATCAGCCGCGAGCACCCGCTCAAGCGCTACCTGGACCGCCCGTTCAAGCCGGAGAAGATCGACGGGCTGACCGACGAGGAGCTCCGCGACCACATCCGCGAGGTCACGCAGACGCTGTACCACCCGGTCGGCACCTGCAAGATGGGCGCCGACGACCACGCCGTCGTCGACCCGACCCTGCGGGTGCACGGCATCGAGGCGCTGCGCGTGGTGGACGCCTCGGTCATGCCCACCGTCCCGCGCGGCAACACCAACGCCCCCACGATCATGATCGGCGAAAAGGCCGCGGACCTCATTCGCAAGGGCTGAACCGGCGACTCAGCCGATGTGGTCGGGAGCTTGCGTGCGCTAGGCACGGGGCATGACCAGACAACGACGCCTGCCAACCCTGCTCGTCGCGATCGCCGCGGCGGCCGGCCTGTTCATCGCGCTGCCCGCCGCCGCGCCGGCCGAACCGGACGCGGCCCAACCGGAGGTCACCGCATCGCCGGGCGCCGGGCCCGCCCGGATCACCGGCCCGATCCCGCAACGGGCCCGGCCGGGCGACCCGTCGCACGACTACATCTTCTACAGCACACCGCTGGACCTGCGCCGGGTCGGTCACGTGGAGCAGGAGTTCTTCATCTCCGGCACGGCGACCCGCTACCCGTCCAACCCCACCGCGGACGAGCAACGCCAGACCGCGCAACCGATCGGCAGCACGCCGTACACCACCCGGATCGTGGTGCGCCGGCCCGCGCATCCCGGTCGCTCGGCCGGAACCGCCGTGGTGGACTGGCAGAACGTCACCGCCGGACACGACATCGACACCGAGTGGGGCACCAGCGGCGACTACTTCGTCCGGCACGGCTGGACCTGGGTCGGCGCGTCGGTGCAGCGGGTCGGCGTGAACGGCGCGACCACCGGCGCCACCGCCAACCTCGGCCTGAGGCAGTGGAACCCCACCCGGTACGGCGCGCTGGACCTGACCAACGGCGGCACGCTGCTCGACGACACCCAGTCCTTCGACGTCTACACCCAGATCGCCGACCTGCTCAAGGGCCGCGACCGCCGCAACCCGCTGGCCGACCTGCGGATCTCGAAGGTCTACGCGGGCGGCGCCTCCCAGTCCGGCCGGTTCCTCGGCGTGTACTACAACACCGTGCAGCCGATCCGGCACGTGTACGACGGCTTCCTGCTCGCCATCGGGGACTCGGCGCTGCCGCCGCGCACCGAGGTCGGCACCAAGGTGTTCCGGGTGTTCACCGAGAACGACGTGTACCGGGGCGCGGCCGTGCCGAGCCGGGTCGCCCCGGACAGCGACACGTTGCGCACCTGGCACATCGCCGGGGCCTCGCACGTGCCCGCCTACGCCACCGGCACCGACCAGAACGACTTCCGGGCCACCCTGGGCGGGATTCGGGACCGCGAGTACGGGCCGGCGGCGCCGCGCGAGTGCGTCAACCCCGGGCCGAGCGAGGTCACGTCCTGGCCGGTGTTCCACGCCGCCTACGAGGCGCTGGACAACTGGGTGCGCCGGGGCGTCCCGCCGCGCCGGGCCAAGCCGCTGGCGATCGTCGACCCGACCCCGCCCGCGAACCTGTTGCGGGACGCCAACGGGCTGGCCGAGGGCGGCATCCGGCTGCCCGACGTCGAGGTTCCGGGGGCGCTGAACGACGGGATCAACGCCCCGGCGAACCTGGACAACCCGCTGAACCAGTTCTGCGTGCTCTACGGCACCCACCGCGACTTCACCGCCGAGCAGTTGCGCACCTTGTACTACAGCGGCGACGACTACCGCGACCAGGTGCGGGATGTGGTGGAACGGCTGGAGACGCTGCGGTTCCTGCTGCCCGAGGACAGCCACGTGTTCCTGCGCCAGCGCCTCTGAGCAGACAGACACATCGGCCCCCGGAGGAGGCCGGGGGCCGATGCTTGGCGGCTGTGTGGTCAGCCGCCGATCCGGTTGAGCACGAAGTCCCGCGCCGCGTTCTGGTAGCGGTTGAGGTAGGTCAGGTGCACGTTGGTGCTGCGTCCGCTGTCGCAGAAGGTGTCGTTGGAGTCGCAGTAGGCCTGGATCCGGCCGGCGAACCCGCTGAGCACCTGAAGCTGGGCGGCCGTGCGGGGGAACAGCCCGTTGCGCCGGGAGGTGCCGAGGTCGAACGGTTGGTTCAGCACGTGCCGCGGGTCGCCGAACGTGGCGACGGCGGTGACGTGGCTGCTGACCGAAGCGGCGACCGGCGGGGTGGTGGACCCGAGGGAGCCGCCGCCACCGCCGCCGAGCACGTCGAGTACGACGTGCGCGCCCTGCGAGTAGCCGGCCAGCACGATCTTCTGGTTGGGGCAGCGGTTGACCTGGCTGGTCAACTGCGTCCTGAGCGCGCTCACGCCCTGGGCGGAGCTGTTGGCGTAGTTGGTCAGCGTGGCCGGGTAGCTCACCGATGCCCGGCTCACGGTCTGCCGGCTGGCGTTGACGATCGCGGTGACCAGTGCGCCGGTGATGCCCTCGCCCGGCGCCTCGGTGGAGGCCCGCGCGGTGATGACGTGGACATCCGCGCACGCGGTGCCCGGAGGCGGGGGCACCGCACCGGCTGGTGCGGCCACGACCGCGGTGAGGGCCAGCCCGCCGAGCGTGCCGGCGGCGAGCAGCAGGGACAGCCGGCGCATGGGAATCCTCCGGGTCTCGTTGGGGAGCAATTCATGCTTAATGCACCCCGGATCACCGGCGCATCGGCGAAATTACTGGCGAGTAGCTACGCCAGCCGGATTTGAATATCGGTGTCCCATTCGTTCATGTCCGACACCTCGGCCGGGTTGGTGTTGTACACCTCCATCCGGCAACCCCAGCGCCGGCCCTCCCGGTCCCATGCCAGCCCCCGCTCATCCGCCCACGCCAGCAGCGCCCCGGTGACGTCGGCGAGGCCGTCCACATGCCCGTGATGGGAGACGGTGGCGAACCGGCCGCCCGGTAGCGTCCCGGCGATGATGTCGCCCTCCCCGGGCACGGCCTCCGCGACCGGAATCCCGGCCTCCAGCTCCAGTTCGCCCTCCATGTCGATGACCTTGTAGCGCAGGAAGGGCGACCCCGCCGGGGCTACTCCCTTGCCGGCCAGCCAGCCGAACATCTCCGGAAACCGGTCGGCGATCTTTCCGATGGTCTGCATGGTCACGGTGCCCGGAATCGCCACGTAGGGCCGGTCCGGCAGTTCCACGATGGTTGGTTCGGTCATAGGACCATGTATGGCCCACCCCGGGGGCCGCGTCAAGCCATCCGAGCGCCGGCGGCCAACGAATGCGGGGCGCGACAGTCCCGTCGCACCCAGTCAAAGGGAGCTCGCATGAGACGCATCGTCAAGTTCGTGGCACCACTGGTCGTCCTACTCGCCGCCGCGACCACCGCGGCTGCCGTGGCCGACCCGGTCACTCCCATCGACCCCTACCCGCGCGTCGACGACCCCGGCACGGGCGTCTGCGCCAAGGAGACCCGCGCGGTCGACCGGCTGCTGGTCCAGGACGCAGCCAAGCGCAGGCCCTACGAGCGGGCCAAGGACGCCTTCGACAGGGGCGTCGGATCCCCGGAGGACGTGGCCGGGACACGGCGGCCACTGCTGGAGTACCTGCGTGACCTGAGCAGGGCGAAGTACGCCCTGGCCGCCTGCCGCACCAAGGAGGGCGCGGGCGCCGCCAAGGACAAGAAGTGCGCTGCGCTCTACCTGGAGTACAACCGGCTCGTCGACGAGTTGGCCATCAACACCGAGTTGGACAACGACGCCAAGGAGTCGCTCGCGCGCGCCAGGCGGGCCGGCAACCTCGGCGTCGGGGCGCAGCAGGCGCTGGACGCCGCGGAGGCCGCGGCCGCGTTGACCGACTTCGACCGCAAGGCGACCGAGCAGGACCTCGCCGCCGCGCTCAAGGCGATCAAGGACGACGCCGACTGCAAGGACGGCTCGTACCAGCGTCCGCAGGTCGCGCCGCCGCCCAGGGAGGTCGTGCCCACCTCGGCTCCCGCTGACCCGCCGGTCGAGCTGAGCCCCGTACCGGTCGAGGGCTCGGCGCAGTTCTCCGTGACGCTGACGCCCGTCCCCTAGCGGCGTTTGCCGTGCAGCATGGTGATCAGCTTCGCGACCTGCGCGTCGGTCTTGGCCGACCGGTTGAACGAGGTGAGGTTCATCGGCGGCTTGAACCGCTGCCGGGCGATGGCCTTCGGGCGGGCGAACTCCTTGAGCCCCTCCGGGCCGTGGATCCGGCCGAACCCGGACTCGCCGATCCCGCCGAACGGCAGGCTCGGAATACCCGCGAAGCTGATCACCGCGTTGACCGAGGTCATCCCGGAACGCAGCCGCCTGGCCAGCTCCATGCCCCGCCGCTTGGCGAACACCGTGGCGCCCAGGCCGTACCGGGTGTCGTTGGCCTTGGCCACCGCCTCGTCCATGTCATGCACCTTGGCGATGGTCAGCGTCGGGCCGAATGTCTCCTCGCGCACCGCCTCGGAGTCCTCCGGCACGTCGACCAGCACGGTCGGCTGCACGTACCGGTCGCCCACCGCGTCGGAGCCGCCGACCAGCGCCCGGCCGCCGCGGGCCAGGGCGTCGGCGATGTGCCGGCGGATGATCCCCAGCTGGGCCGGCATGGTGATCGGACCGATCTTGGCCTCCGGGTCCGACCCGGAGCGGACCGTGCCGGCGATGTCCACGACCTTGGTCACGAAGTCGTCGTAGACCTTTTCGTGCACGTAGACTCGCTCGACGCCGACGCAGGTCTGCCCGGCGTTGGACATGCCGCCCCAGACCGCCGCGTCGGCCGCCGCCGCCAGGTCGGCGTCCTCGTCGACCAGCAGCGCGTCCTTGCCGCCGGCCTCGATCAGCACCGGGGTGAGGTTCTCCGCGCAGGCCGCCATGATCTTGCGGCCGGTGCCGGGCGAGCCGGTGAAGGCCAGCTTGTCCACGCCGGAGCGGCACAGCGCCGCGCCGGTCTCGCCGTAGCCGGTGACGAGTTGGAGGACCGGGTGCTCGCTGACGATGTCGGCGAACGTGTCCACCAGCCACTTGCCGACCCCGGGGGTGTACTCGCTGGGCTTGAAGACCACGGCGTTGCCGGCCGCGAGCGCGTAGATGATCGAACCCATCGGGGTGAACACCGGGTAGTTCCACGGCCCGATCACGCCGACCACGCCCAGCGGCTGGTACTCGACGGTGGCGGACTGGTTGGCCATCAGCAGGCCCGACGAGCGCTTGCGCTGGCGGAGCACCTTGCGGGCGTTCTTGGCGGCCCACTCCAGGTGGTCGATGGCCAGCACGATCTCCAGCGCCGCGTCCGCGTGCGGCTTGCCGGTCTCGGCGTGCACCACCTCGGCGAGTTGGCCGACCCGCCGGGTGATCATGCCCTTCCAGCGGCGCAGCCGCTCGGCCCGCTCGGCGAACCCGAGCCCGGCCCACCATGCGGCGGCCTCCCGCGCCCGGGCCACCGCCTCGGCGACGTCCTCCGCGGTGTGGATCGGGTAGGTTCCGACGACCTCGTCGGTGGCCGGGTCGAGCGAGTCGAACGTGCCCCGGGCGTCCTGCTCGGCGCCGGCCGGCTTGGTCTGCACGCTGGTCATGCCGGCCACGCTACTCCTGAGTAGCGTGGGTGCGCGATAGCCTGAAGCCGTGACCAACGCATTACGGATCGTCCACTATGGACACGCGTGCGTGTTCGTCGACACGGGCTCGGCCCGGCTGCTGTTCGACCCCGGCACGTACTCCACCGGCTTCGAAGACCTGCGCGACCTCGACGCGATCCTGATCACCCACCAGCACTTCGACCACATCGACGTGGCCCGCCTCCCCGCCCTGGTGTCGGCCAACCCGGGAGCCACCCTCGTTGCCGACCCGGCCACCGCCGCCGACGATCTCGCCGACCTGAACCCCACCCCCGCCCACCCCGGCGACACCCTTTCCCTGGGTGGCGCGACCGTCCAAGCCGTAGGCGGCGACCACGCCGTCATCCACCCCGAGTTCCCGGTCCCGCCCAACGTCGGCTACGTCGTCGACAATGGTGCCCTCTACCACCCCGGCGACTCCCTGCACGTCCCCGAGACCGAGATCGACATCCTCGCCCTCCCCAGCGCCGCCCCCTGGCTCTCCACCCACGACGGCATCGAGTTCCAACGCGCCATCAACCCCCGCGCCTCGTTCCTGATCCACGAAGCGTCGCTCTCCGCAATCGGCGTCGAGAGCGTCAAAGGCTGGTACACCCGCCTGGCCCCCGCCCACACCAACGTCCACCACCTCCCCCACGCCACCCCCACCACCCTCTAACCCCGCCCACCCACCCGGCGAGTCCCCACTTCCAGCCCGGCGAGTCGCCCGTTCCAGCCCGGCGAGTCCCTCCTTCAGAACCCCCGAGTTCCCCGCCAACCATCCACAGCCCACCCAGCCATCCACAACCTGTCCAAAGTTGATCACCAACACCCCCACCCCCGATAGACTGGAGCGGGGCCGGCCCCCGGGAAGGGTGGCAGGGCCCCGGCAAAGTCCTGTGTGCTGGTCAGGGGTTGATTCCTAGCAGGTGTAGGGGTCGGGTGGTGTCGCGGGCCATGTGGCGTAGGCCGGCGGCGATGTTGTGGTGTCCGGCCAGGCGCAGTGCGCTGATGGCGAGG
>NZ_DASTBH010000270.1:0-10034 GCF_035712165.1 Actinophytocola sp.
GTGGAGTCAACGTTGTTCTTGTAACCGGAGTAGGCGGGAATCGGGACACCCATCGCGGGCAGCCACTCGTTGTAGGTGATGAACTGCTGCTCGGCGATGACCACCCGGCGGGCGATCTGGAACTTGTCCTCCTCGCTCAGCGACGACGGCAGCGAGGCGACGATCCGGTTGTGCTCCCTGGCGAACAGGGTGTGCGTCGCGGTGAGGAACAGGTTCTCGTTGGCCCGGACGTCGCCGGCCACCATCGCGCTGTTCGGGTTCGCGCGCAGAATGCCGTCGACATCCATGGGCGGTGCGGTGGCGGCGTTGCCGCGGGCGTCCCGCCGTGGCAGGTAGTTGTTCTGCATCAGCAGGCGGGCACTGTTGTTGGTCGGGTTGCCGTCGACCGAACCCTCACGCAGCCAGTCCAACCGCGTCGGGCTGCCGCTGTACACGGAGAACGCGTCGATGTAGGAGCTGACCGTGTTGATCTGCTGGCGCGGGTTGTTCACCCCGGTGCCCGGCGCGGGAGCCGAGCGGTCCATCTGGATGACGCCGAAGTCGTTGCGGAACTCTTCGAGCGGGTCGTTCGGATTGAACGCGATGTTCTGGGTGTCGGTGCCGGCCTGCCGCAGACCGAAGGTGTGGTCGAGGAACTGGCCCCACGTCCAACCCCAGGCGTCCAACTGCCGCTCGGAGAAGATGTTCTGGGCAACATCATTGATGAGGCGGTTGCTGACGCTGCGGGAGTTCGGCCCGGTGGGTGCCTGGCTGCGCCCGTCGGTGTAACGCGCCGCCGCGACGCGCGCGTACGGCCGGCCGGTCGCGCCCCAGGTGGGGTTGGCCACGTTGTTGCCGCTGCCATCCAGACTCTGGATGGCGAACGGAACGGCCGCCGATGCGGTGCCCGCCGACCCGACGAGGCCCAGCACCTGTGCGCCGGCGAGCAGAACCGCCGCGGACAACGTGATAAGCGGATTTCGGCGTCTGGTCGAGTGGACCAATCTGCGTGAGGAACCGAATGCAGGACTCACGTCATTCCTCTCCGTCGTTATTCGACGCCGAGAAAAACCGGATTATTCGGCGACAAAACGGACTGGGTGTGGTGGGTGAGGAGACGTGTCCGAACACCAGTTGCGCCGGCAGGCATAGGCGCCCCGAATCGCGCGCATGCCTGACTCACCGGTGGACGGGCACTGATTAAACGACAACGCTGTGGCGAGGCCCCGCCCGGACATTTCGGCACCTGGAGTAAGCCTGGACCGTGTCCAAACAACGGTCAATACCGGCATCACACCCCGTATCCCTTGGGGGGAACGGAAAACGCCGCCGACAAAACAGGCCGGACCGCTGGTCCAACCGGGCGAAGTCGGCGGCGCGCACCTTCCCTACCGCCGGACCACCTGCAAGGCTCGGACGTTGACAACGTTGTCACTCGTTATCGCGGGGAGCCCGGATGTCTCGGTCACAACTGTTCGCGACCCTTCTCGCCGCCGGCACCGCGCTGGCCACGGTCATGCTGCCGGTCGCATCCGGCGCCGCCGCCGCCCAGGTCGTGATCGACGACCCCGCGCAGTACGTGAACCCGTTCGTGGGGACCAAACCCGGCGGCCCCGACTTCGGTCATGGCGGCGGCGCCGGCAACACCTTCCCCGGCGCCGACGCGCCGTTCGGCATGCTGCAGTGGAGCCCGGACACCGTCACCCACCAGCACGGCGGCTACCACTACGACGACAACCGGATCAAGGGCTTCAGCCTCACCCACCTGTCCGGCCCGGGCTGCAGCGACTTCGGCAACGTGCCGTTCCTGCCGACCCTCGGCGCCAGCCCGGTCAGCCAGTACACGTTCTCGCACGCCAACGAGTCCGCCTCGCCCGGCTACTACTCGGTCGCCTTCGACAACGGCCTGCGCACCGAACTCGCCACCACCACCCGGTCCGGCATCGCCCGGGTGACCTACCCGGCCGGCTCCCAGGCATCCCTGTCCGTGGACGCCGCCAAGGCGTTCAACGCGGCCACCGGCTCGATCACGATCGGCACCAACACACTGTCGGGCTGGACCGAGAGCGGCGGGTTCTGCGGCGCCGGAAACCGCTACCGGCTGTACTTCCACGTCGCGTTCGACCGCTCGTTCCGCACCGCCGGGGTGGCCGGCGCGGACGGCAAGGTCGACCCGTCCCGGAACTCCATCGAGGGCAGCAGCCCCGGCACGGTCCCCCCGTCGCCCAAGACCGCCGCCACCCAGTCCGGTGTGGACACCCGGCCGGCTCCGGCTCCCGAGGCCACCACCGGTTCGGCGCAGGTCCTCGCCGCGGCGGCCTTCGTGTCGTTCGACACCAGCACCAACCGCACCGTGCAGTTCCGGGTCGGCGTCTCCTTCGTCAGCGAGGACGGCGCCCGGGCGAACCTGGCTGCCGAGCAGGGCAACCGTGGTTTCGACGAGGTCCGCACCGGCACCCGGACCGCGTGGAACGGCCTGCTCGGCCGGATCGCGGTCTCCGGCGGCACCGACACCCAGCGCCGCGTGCTGTACACGAACCTGTACCACTCCCTCCTGCACCCCAACGTGTTCAGCGACACCGACGGGCGCTACATGGGCTTCGACGGGCGTCTGCACAACGCGGCGGCCGGGCATGTCCAGTACGCCAACTACTCCGGCTGGGACGTGTACCGCTCGCAGGTCCAGTTGGTCGCGCTGATCGCGCCGGCCCAGGCGTCCGACATCGCGCAGTCCGCGATCAACCAGTCCATCCAGGGCGGGTACTTCGACCGGTGGACCGTGGCCAACGGCGGCACCGGCGTGATGAACGGCGACCCGTTGTCGATCATCGTGGCGAACATGTACGCGTTCGGCGCCACCAATTTCGACGCCGCCGCCGGACTGCAACGGATGGTCACCGGCAGCCACGACGCCCGGCAACGGCCCGGGTTCGCCCAGTACGACACGATGGGTTACGTGCCGCCGGGAACCAGCGGCGTGTGGGGCTCGGCCGCCACCACCCTGGAGTACACCAGCGCCGACTTCGCCGTCTCCGCCTTCGCCGCCCGGCTCGGCGACACCGCGACCGCCGAGCAGTACCTGCGGCGCGCGCAGTACTGGCGGGACCTGTTCGAGTCGCGCAACAAGTACCTCCAGCCGCGCAACGCCGACACCACGTTCCCGTCGTTCAGCCCCACCCAGCAGAACGAGTACGTGGAGGGCAACGCCGCGCAGTACACCTGGATGGTGCCGTTCAACTACCGCGGACTGTTCGACGCCATGGGGGGAAACGCCGCGGTGCTGCCCCGGTTGGACACGTTCTTCACCCAGCTGAACGCCGGCGGCGCGCAGCCCTACGCCTACCTGGGCAACGAGCCCAGCCTGGAGACCCCGTGGGCCTACGTGTACGCCGGTGCGCCCCACAAGGCTCAGGACGTGGTGCGCCGGGCGTTGACCACGATCTTCAAGGCGACGCCGGACGGGTACGTGGGCAACGACGACCTCGGTCAGATGTCGTCCTGGGCCGTGTGGGCCGCGATCGGCATGTACCCGGAGGTGCCCGGACGGGCCGAGTTGGTGCTGGCGAGCCCGCAGTTCCCGGAGATCACCATCACCCGGGGCACCGGCGCGGTGCTGACCGTGACCGCGCCCGGCGCCTCGGACACCCAGAAATACGTGCAGAGCCTGACCGTGAACGGTGTCGCGTCCAACCGTTCCTGGCTGCCCGAGTCGATCGTCACCGGCGGCGGCCGGCTCGCCTTCACCCTGTCCGCGACCGCCAACCCGGCCTGGGCCGCCGCGCCCGCCGACGCACCACCGTCCTTCGATGTCGGCCCGTCCCCCGCGCGCACCAACACGATCACCGGCCTGGCCGGCAAGTGCATGGACGTCGACCAGAGCAGCACCGCCGACGGCACCAAGATCGCGATCCACGACTGCAACGGGACCGCGGCGCAGGTATGGACGCTCGCCTCGGACGGCAGCGTCCGCGCGCTCGGCAAGTGCATGGATGTCGATCACAGCGGCCGCAGTGACGGGACCAAGATCCATCTGTGGTCCTGCAACGGAACCGGAGCGCAGCAATGGTGGCCGCGGCCGGGCGGGGCGCTGGTCAACCCGCCGTCGGGCAAGTGCCTGGACGTGCCGAACAGCAATACCGCCAATGGAACTCAGCTTCAGCTCTACACCTGTAACGCGACGGGGGCGCAAACCTGGCGTCTACCCTGATCTCGGTTCGCCTGGGGCACGGTTTACCCCCGCGAGTCCCCACTTCCAGCCCGGCGAGTTGCCACTTGGTGCGGTGCTCGGCTTTCTTCCGGAACGCCGGGGTGGTCGGCTGGGCGAGCGCTGGTTGCGGCGTTCCGTCCGGCTCCGCCCTGCCGTCGGGTGTCTGTGTCGGCTCCCAGTTCCGGGGTTGCCTGGTTGCCGTTCCCCGGCTGCGTCGGAACGCTCGGGGTGGTCGCCTTGGGTGGGCTGGGCCCGGCGTTCCGCGGCACGACTGTGGACAGGCCTGCCCACAGCCGTGCACCGAGGTCGTTCTCCCGCACTGCCGTTGTTGGTCGCCGTGGATCATCTGGAAGTGTGCAGGTCACCGGCATGATCCGGGCTGGCGTGGGCGATAGAATCAAACACATGATCGATTGGAAAGGGCAATGGCAGACTTCGGGTGTGACCGAGGCTCAGGCAGATGCTGACGACAACGATCCTTACCTCTGGTTGGAGGAGGTTACTGGCGACGAGGCCCTTGGCTGGGTGCGGGAGCGTAATGGGGAGACGGTCGACGATCTGACCGGGAGCGACCGGTTTGGCGAGTTGCGCGACCAGCTGCGGGAGGTGCTCGACTCGGAGGAGCGGATCCCGTACGTGCGGCGGCGGGGCGAGCATCTGTACAACTTCTGGCAGGACGGGGCGCATGCCCGCGGGTTGTGGCGGCGGACCACGTTGGACGAGTACCGGCGTGAGCACCCCGACTGGGAGACCGTGCTCGACCTGGACGAACTTGCCGCCCGGGAAGGTGAGAACTGGGTGTGGCAGGGCGCGACCGTGCTGCGGCCGGGGCACCGGTTGGCGCTCATCGAGCTATCCCGCGGCGGGGCGGACGCCAGTGTGGTGCGGGAGTTCGATCTGCATACCAAACAGTTCGTGACAGAGGGATTCGAGCTTCCCGAGGCGAAGAGTCAGGTCGGGTGGATCGACGAAAACCGGATCTATGTGGGGACGGACTTCGGGCCGGGTTCGCTGACCAACGCGGGATACCCGCGCATCGTCAAGGAGTGGCGGCGGGGGACGCCGCTGCCCGAGGCGGCCACCGTGTTCGAGGGGAAGCCGGATGATGTCGCCGTCTCCGCCTACCACGATCCGACCGAGGGGTTCGAGCGCGACTTCGTGAGCCGGAGCCTGGATTTCTGGCGGGCTGAGCGGTACCTGCGGACCGATGACGGGCTGGTTCGGCTGGACGTGCCCGACGATGCCAAGATCAGCGCGCACCGCGAGTGGTTGCTGATCACGACGCGGACCGAGTGGGCCGTGGGGTCGACCACCTACCCGGCGGGGGCGTTGCTGGCGGTGCGGTTCGACGACTTCCTTGCCGGCCGGCGGGAACTCGACATTCTCTTCGAGCCGGATGAGCACACGGCGCTGCAGTACCACGTCTGGACCCGGCACCACCTCATTCTGGTCACGCTCACCGACGTGACGAGCCGGGTGGAGGTGCTCACGCCCGAACCGCACGGGTGGCGGCGAACGGCTCTCGCCGATGTGCCCGACCTGTCCTCGGCGGACGTGATCGACACCGACCCCGACCACAGTGACGAGTACTTCCTCGACCTCAGCGGCTACACGCAGCCCGCCACGTTGCAGCGCGGGGAGATCGGGCAGGCCGCGGAGATCGTCAAGCAGGCGCCACTCTTCTTCGACGCCACCGGCCTGACCGTGCGGCAGTTCTTCGCCACCTCGGCGGACGGCACGCGGGTTCCGTACTTCGTGGTGGGGCGGCCCGACGACGAGCCCGGGCCCACGCTGCTCTACGGGTACGGCGGGTACGAGGTGTCGCTCACGCCGGCCTACAGCGGCACGATCGGGCGGGGTTGGCTCGCCCGGGGTGGAACCTATGTGGTGGCCAACATTCGCGGCGGCGGGGAGTACGGCACCCGCTGGCACACCTCGGCCATGAAGGCCAACCGGGTCCGGGTCTACGAGGACTTCGTCGCGGTGGCAACGGATCTCGTGGAACGTGGGATCACCACGCCGCGGCTGCTCGGCATCCAGGGTGGCAGCAACGGCGGTCTACTCATGGGGGTCATGCTCACCCACCATCCCGAACTCTTCGGCGCGATCGTCGCCCAGGTGCCGGTGCTGGACATGCGGCGCTACCACCGGCTGCTGGCCGGCGCCTCGTGGATGGCCGAGTACGGCGACCCGGACGATCCGGCGGACTGGTCGTACCTGCGGCACTTCTCGCCGTACCACAATGTCCACAGTGGACACAAATATCCACCACTGTTGTTGATCACATCTACTCGGGACGATCGGGTGCATCCGGCGCACGCGCGGAAGATGGCCGCCAGACTGCGCGAGTCCGCCCACGATGTCCAGTACTACGAGAACATCGAGGGCGGACACGGCGCCGCGGCCGACAACGAACAACTCGCCTTCCGGTCGGCCCTGGCCTACGAGTTCCTGTGGCGGCGGCTGGGCTGTGTTCAATAAAGGGGCGCGGGATCGGATCTGCGGGGCAGGCCATGCCACCAGCCCAAGATCGCCTTCCCTGGATTGTGGCCTGCCGCCACAGATCCGATGCCTTCGGCCGAGCGCGCTAGGACCGGTAGCCGTTGCGGGTGTAGGTCAGGCTGAACGCACCCTTGTTGGCGAAGTACACCGACACCAGGTAGGCCGGGTCGGTCGCGAGCATGCCGCGGGGCACGTCGGCGCCGTCGTTCTGGTCGTCCCAGCCCCACGGCGCGTTGGCGGCGTTGTCCGCGCCGTTGTCACCGCGGAACGTGCCGGGCCCGGCGAAGGTGACCGGGTCGGACCGGCGGGCCCACAGGCCGCCGGCCGCGAAGACGTCAGCCAGTTGGTAGGCCACCGATCGGTCGTTGCCGCCGGACGGCACCTCGGCCGGCCCGGCGCCGGGGAGGTACACCACTCCGTCGTTGCCCGGGAAGGCAGCGCCGTTCCAGCCGAACACCCCGTGCCCCTTGGCCTCCTGCCGGGTGGTGGGATGCGCGCTGCCGCCGACGGCCTGCGTGAGCAGGGTTCCGTCCACGCTCTCCCGGCCACTGGTGAACGTGCTCCCGGCCGGCACGTAGGAGTAGAAGTCGTTGTGTGCCACGGTGACCATCGCCTCCAGCCGGCCGAACGCGGTGCCGTCCCTGCGCACGGTCAGCAGCGCGCCCTCCATGTCGTTCTCGTGGGTGAACAGGTCGAACGGGTCGGGAAAGTCCTCCCAGTCGCGCGGGTGGTAGAAGCCGTAGAGCAGGAACCAGTGGGTCTCGGTCTCCACCACCGAGTAGTACGTCCAGCCGGCCAGGGTGGCCGGGTTGTCGTCCTGGTGCTCCCAGTTGTTCAGGGTGTTCCACTCGGCGTCGTAGTCGATCCGGGTGAGGAAGTCGGCGTCGTAGTCGGACGAGTCGGTGTCCTGGTAGTGCACCGGGGCCCAGCGCAGGGCCAGTTCGGCGTCGGTGGCCGCCGCCGCGGGAACCGGGCCGGCCAGCAGCAAGGGCGCGGCGGCGAGGGCCGCGACGAGGCAGCGGAGCAGGGTCATGGAATCCGCACCTTTCGAACGCAGGGTGAAAGAGCCTCACCTACGTACCATCGAGGGGTGAGTGCGAGCGAGGATCTGCTTGACCGGGCGCGGAAACTTGTCGCGCGGGCGAACCGGATCGCGGTGCTCACCGGCGCGGGCATCTCCACCGAGTCCGGCATTCCGGACTTCCGGGGCCCGAACGGCCTGTGGACGAAGAACCCGGGCGCCGAGCGGATGTCCAACATCCAGGCCTACCTCGCCGATCCCGAGGTCCGCCGCAACTCCTGGCAGGCCCGGGCCGCCCATCCCGCCTGGACCGCCGCGCCCAACGCCGGTCATCGCGCGCTGGTCGACCTCGAGCGCACCGGGCGCCTGCTGGCGATCCTCACCCAGAACATCGACGGGCTGCACCAGCGCGCCGGGTCGAACCCCGACCTGGTGGTCGAGTTGCACGGCACCATCTCCGACACGGTCTGCCTGACCTGCGACGACCGCCGGCCGATGCGCGCGGCGCTGGACCGGGTCGCGGCCGGCGAGCCCGACCCGCCCTGCCGGCTCTGCGGCGGCATCCTGAAATCCGCGACTATCTCCTTCGGACAGGCGCTCGACGTCGACGTGCTCGACCAGGCCCGTGCCGTCGCCCGGTCCTGCGACCTCATGCTGGCCGCCGGCAGTTCGCTGACCGTGCAGCCGGCCGCCGGGCTGGTCGGGCTGGCCGCGCAGGCCGGAGCGACCGTGGTGGTGTGCAATGGTTCCGCCACGCCCTACGACGGCCTGGCCGCGGTGGTGCTGCGCGAGCCACTCGGCGCGACGCTGCCCGCTCTCGTGTAGCGAATTGCGGTTCGCGAAATGCGCATCCTCGTTGTGGCCGGCTCGTTATCTCATTCGTGAGAATGCTTGCATCGGCAACGACGGCACTCGCGCAGGTCGTGCTCGACGAGATCGAGCAGGCCGTCGTGGGTAAGCGGGACCAGCTCAGGCTGATCCTGCTCGGACTCATGGCCCGCGGCCACGTGCTCATCGAGGACCTGCCCGGCGTGGGCAAGACGCTGATCGCCCGCTCCTTCGCGGCCGCGCTCGGCCTGCGGTGCACCCGCATCCAGTTCACCCCCGACCTGCTGCCGGCCGACCTGATCGGCGCGACCGTCTACGAGCAGTCCAAGAAGGTGTTCAACTTCCGGCCCGGCCCGGTGTTCACCAACCTGCTGCTGGCCGATGAGATCAACCGGACCCCGCCGCGGACCCAGGCGGCGCTGCTCGAGGCGATGGCCGAGGGGCAGGTCAGCGTGGACGGCAACACCCACCGGCTGCCCGACCCGTTCTTCGTCCTGGCCACCGACAACCCGATCGAGCACGAGGGGACCTACCCGCTGCCCGAGGCCCAGCTGGACCGCTTCGCGCTGCGGGTGCGGCTGGGCTACCTGAGCCGGCCCGGTGCGCTGGAGATGCTGCGCCGCCGTCTGGACCGCGGCTCCACCCCGCTCGAGCTGCGGCCGGTGGTCGGCCCGGACGAGGTGCTGGCCATGCGCGAGTCCCTGGAGTCGGTCACGGTCCCGAACGAGATCCTCGAGTACGTCGTGGAGCTGGCCGCCGCCTCCCGCGAGCACGCCCAGGTGGAGGTCGGGGTGAGCCCCCGGGCCGAGCTCGACCTGGTCCAGCTCACCCGGGCTCGCGCGGTGCTCTGCGGCCGCGACTACGTGACCGTGGATGACGTCCGGATGCTGGCCCGGCCGGCCTGGGCGCACCGGATCAGCCTGGCGCCGGAGCTGTGGGTGCGGCGGGTGACCGGCGAGCGGATCGTCGAGGAGCTGCTGGGCCGGCTCCCGGCGCCGCGGCTGCGAGAAGCCGGATGACCCGCCGGCTGGCCCTGCGCTGGTGGCCCTCGCCGCTGGCGCTGGCCCTGGCCACCACCTCGGCACTGGCGCTGACGCTGGCCGTGCTGGACCGCCGGCCGGAGCTGATCGCGTTCACCGCGCCGCTGATCGGCGCGCTTGCCGGCGGCTGGGGGTGGGGACGGCCGCCGACGCACGTGGAGTTGCACGTCGAGCAGCCCACCCAGCGGTGCTTCGAACAGGACAGGGTGCCGATCGACGTGCGCGCCACGGCGGTCGGCGGGACCGCCCGGTTCGCCGTGCGCGCGCTGGCGCCGGCCGGGCTGGAGGCGGCGCCCGGAGGGGTGCGCGCCGGCAGCTGGGGCCGGTTCGCCGTGCGGGTCCGGATCACCGCCCGGGCCGGGGGCGGGCTGCTGGTCGCCACCGCGGTGAGCGACGCGGTCGAGGTCCGGGTCTATCCCCGGCCGGCGCCGCTGCGGGCGCGGATCCGGCCGGGCGA
>NZ_DASTBH010000271.1:0-11686 GCF_035712165.1 Actinophytocola sp.
GCCGGTCACCCAGTCGACGCCGGCCGCGACGCCGGCGAAGCTGCCGGATCCGGTGCAGCCGAGCACCTTGACCGCGGTCAGCCTGACGGCCTTGGCTACGCCGTATTGAGCCCCGCCAACGGTGCCGGCGACGTGGGTGCCGTGCCCGTTGCAGTCGGTGTTGTTGCCATCGCCCGTGGTGTTGGTCAGGAACGTCGCCCGGCCACCGAAGGTCTCGTGCGTTGTCCGGATGCCGGTGTCGATCACGTAGGCGGCGACGTTGCTGGCCCTGGTGTCGAAGGTGTAGCTGTTGTCCAGCGGCAGGTCGCGCTGATCGACCCGGTCAAGTCCCCAGGACGGCGGGTTGGGCTGCACGTCCAGAATGCGCACGGTCCGGTCCTGCTGGACGAAGGCGACCGCGGGGTCGGCGGCCACCGTGCGGGCCTGCTGTTCGGTCATGGTCGCCGCGTAGCCGTGTAGTGCGGCGCGATAGGTGTACCTGGCCTGGCCTCCGTACTTCGCCGTGGCGGTCCGGACGTGGCTGTCCACGTTCTGCGTGGACACCGAGTCCTTGAACACCACGACGTAGCTGTTCGGGATGGCATCGACCGAGTCGGTGTACAGCACCTGGCCTTGGGCCGCGGCGGCTGGCACTGCCATACCCACACACGTCACGGCGGCCGCCGCCGCGACGAACCCGAGCCCGGCCAGGCGGCCTAACCGTGATGTTCGGGATTGAGCGACTACACCCATAGTTGCTCCTTCGCAGGGGGGCACATGCGACCCCCGCCCTCGTGGGGTCGCATGTGGATGGAGATTGAGTGGGGCGTTCGCGAACGAACGAATTCAGGTTCAACCGGTATCGCCGGTAACGCAAGAGAGTCGAACCGCTTCAGAGGGTCGCCTTATGAACAGTACTGTTCGAATTGGGAACAGGTTGCTCCGTTTGGCCGATAGCTGAATGTGGCCGTTGTCCGCATGAACGGGACAACGGCCACATCCGGTCAGAATTTCACCCGGTCACAGATCAAGCGTCCAGGTGTCGATGCGGCCGGTGTCGGCCGCCGCGGCGTCGCGGACCCGCAGGTTCCACGTGCCGTTCGGCGCCTCGCCGGACAGGTTGACGGTGTAGGTCTGGTTGATGTTGTCGGCGCTGCCGCCGGTGCGGTTGTGCAGCGTGTAGGTCGTGCCGTCCGGCGCGACCAGCGTGACGACCAGGTCACCGATCCAGGTGTGCACGATGTGCACCTCGACCGTGCTGCTGGCCGAGGCCGTGGTGCAGCCGGAGACGGTGACTGGGCTGTTCACGGTGGACAGGTCCGGGATCGCCACATCGGTGCCGTTGGTGACGGCCGGGCACGGTCCGGGCGGCGGCGGGGTGCCTCCGGTGCCGGTGAACAGCAGCGTGTTCGGCGAGCCGGTGCCCGGGTTCGTGATCTTGTTCGCGGTGCCGTTGGTCTTCAGCGCGGTCTGCACCGCCGCCGGGGTCGCCGACGGGTTGGCCGACAGGTACAGCGCCGCCGCGCCGGCCACGTGCGGGGTGGCCATCGAGGTGCCGCTGATCGTGTTGGTCGCGGTGTCGTTGGTGTTCCAGGACGAGGTGATGCCGTCGCCCGGCGCGAAGATGTCGGTGCAGGTGCCGAAGTTGGAGAACGAGGCCCGCGCGTCGGTGCGGGTGCTGGCGTTCACCGTGATCGCCTCGGTCACCCGGGCCGGGGTGAAGTTGCACGCGTTGGAGTTGGAGTTGCCGGAGGCGATCGCGTAGCTGACGCCGTCGGCGATGGAGTTGCGTACCGCGTTCTCGGTGGCGGCGTCGGAGCCCTGTGCGCCCAGGCTCATGTTGGCCACCGCCGGAGCGCCGGCCGCGTGCTGGGCCGTCACGTAGTCGATGCCCTGCGCCACGCCGGCGAAGCTGCCGGAGCCGGCGCAGTCGAGCACCTTCACCGCGACCAGGCGCACGTTCTTGGCCAGGCCGTACTGCGCGCCGCCGATGGTGCCGGCGACGTGGGTGCCGTGCCCGTTGCAGTCGGTGTTGTTGCCGTCGCCCGTGGTGTTGGTGCCCCACGTCGCGCGGCCGCCGAACGTGCTGTGCGTGGTCCGGATGCCGGTGTCGATCACGTACGCGGTCACGCCGGACCCGTCGGCGGTGTAGGAGTACTTGGCGTCCAGCGGCAGGTCCCGCTGGTCGACCCGGTCCAACCCCCAGGACGGCGGGTTGAGCTGGTCGGTGAGCGCGTGCACGGTCCGGTCCTGCTGCACGTAGGCGACCGCCGGGTCGGCGGCCAACTGCCGCGCAGCCTGCTCGCTCATGGTGGCCGCGTAGCCGCGCAGCGCGGCGCGGTAGGTGTAGGTGACCTTGCCGCCGTACTTCGCGGTGGCCGTCTGCACCTGGCCGTCGACGCTCTGGGTGGAGACCTGGGCGTCCTTGAACACGACGACGTACTGGTTCGGGATCGCGTCCGCCGAGCCGGCGTAGAGCACGTCGGCCTCCGCAGCCGCCGGGGTCGCGGCGCCGATGGCGGTCGCCACGGCCGCGGCCGCGGCGAACCCGAGGCCGGCGAGCCGGCGGAATGATCTATCCCGAGTTGCTGCCATAGCTGGATCTCCTTGTCGCAGGGTGCACGCGACCGTCAGCCCTCGATCGGGCCGCATGCAGTTGGAGGATGGAGTCCACACTTGTCGGCGGCTTGCGGTAACGCAAGAGAGTCGGCCAGTTTCTCACCGTCGCGCTTTGAACAGATGCTCCACTCGGGAACGGATTACGCCGTCTGGATCAAGAAAAGCGGCTGGATGCGGCGTGTCGGACCGGCGCACTTCAATCTCCGCGACGGACGGGCCCCAGAATCTGCTGCTCGGCCTGGGTGGTCACCAGGCGGAACGGCTTCCACAGGTTCCGGCCGAGCGCCACCACCTGCTCGTCGGTCAGCGTGGTGAGCTGGTGCACCATCGGCGGTGGCAGCCGCCAGATCCGGGCCGCGAGCTGTGCCTGGCCGACCGGCAACCGCTGCAGCAGCACCAGGTCCGCCGCGTTGGCGGTCGCCCCGGCCTGCGGATGCATGTACGGCAGCACGTAGACGGTGGTCTGCCACGGCGCACGCGGCGGAAACAGCTCCTGCGGCGTCGGGCCGCCGTCGTGCACCACCAGCAGCGGGCCGTCCTCGGACGGGCGGGGCAGTTCGACCGGACTGAGCCGGCGGATCTGCACCAGCGGCGCCGGCCGGCCGTCCGGGCCGGTGCCCGCGGCCTTCTGCAGCACCTGCCAGGCCGCCGGGCGGCCGGTCGCGACCACCACCCAGGCACCCACCGCCATCGCGCGCAGCGCCACCTGCCGGGCCAGATACAACCCGCCCACCACGACGATCCGGGTCGGGGCCGGCCGCAGCGCCGACATGGTCAGCGGCTCGCCCTGCAACCCCGAGCCGACCACCATCCCGCCGCGGTCGCCGGACGGGCTCACCGCGTCCAGCATCGCCGGCGTCACCAGGAACTCCTGGGCCAGCCCACGATCTCCGCCCTGGGTGTCGAGCAGCCGGCTCGACCCCGTCTTGTTACTCATGCTGTGTTCCTCAGGCTCGCTTCGCTCGCGAGAGCCGGCCTCCTCATGCCCGTGCTCCCAAGGGAAGGGTGGCGGCCAGGCCGGCGACCTGCAGGCCGCGCAACGGGGTCAGGGTGATGCCGAGGCGGTCGGCGATGGCGGTGAGCCGCTCGTCGGCGTGGGCCAGCTCGCGCGGGGTGCGGGCGCTCACCCGGACCAGCCCGCGCAGCCCGACCTGGTTGTCCTCGCTGCCCGGGGAGATCGACATCGTCACGGTCGCCGACAGCGCCCGCACTCCCGTCAGGGCGTTGAGGCTGGTCGCCGCCTTGCCCCGGGGCCAGCCGGTGACCGCGTAGCTGGCATGGCCGACGCCGGCCGCGGTCACGCCGGTCCACCGCTCCCGCAGCCCGACCCGCACCGGGCCGCCGTCGCCGGAGGTGGAGCCGGCCGCCGCGGTCAGCTCGGCCGCCGAGATGCCGGCCTTGAGCAGCTCGTCCGGGTCCAGCGGACGGGTCGGCACACCGCGCGACTCCAGGGCGTTGCGCACCCGGGACAGCGCGCCGATCAGCGCTCGGTGCGCACCGACCACGCCGCCGCCGCGCTCCCGGACCGCCGCCGGGCAGCGGCGCGGATCCAGCCGGACCGCGACCCAGGTGGTGCGCCGGGCGGCCGCCGGCAGCGGGCCCAGCACCTCCAGGTAGGAGGCGAGCGCGGGCGAGTTGGGCGGCAGCGCCGCACTACCCGGATAGCAGTGCCAGATGACCTGGATGGCGTCCAGCACCACGCCGCGGTCCTCCAGGCAGGGCGCCAGTGCGCCGAGCGGCAGGTTCGGCGCCCCGCCGATCTGGCTGACCAGCGCGGGAGCCGGGTCGACCAGCAGCACGGCCGTCCAGGTGCCCTCATGCCAGGCGAGTCCCAGCGGGTGCCGCTCGTGGTCCACGGCGTGCGCGACGACCAGGTCGGGAACGACCACCCGGAGCAGCCCGACCCGCGGGTCGTCCGGCCCGGTGACCGTCGACACCTCGGCCTCGGCCAGCGACTGCACCGACACGTGGTCGGTGGCCCGGCTGACCCGGCTGTGCGACCGGAACGCGTAGCGCACGGTCAGCCCGATCCACTGGGTGAACCACCGGCCGTTCCAGCGCAGGAACGCGACCACCAGGGCCAGCCCGGCGACGCCGATCGCCACCCACTTGAGGTTCAGGTCGATCGCGAGCAGCACCAGGCCGATCGCGACCCCGACCTCCAGCACGACCAGGTTCGTCACCGGCAGCGCGCCCAGGCTCGCGCCGCTGGTGCGCCGCCGGGCGGCCATCACCGGGCGCGGCGGGGTCGGCGGCCGGGGTCCGTCGGGGTGGCCGCCGGCCGGTGGCGGACCGCCCGGTCCGCCGGGTCCGCCCGTGGCGCCGGGACCGGGCTGCCGTGGTGGCTGGCCCGGCGGCGTCCCGCCCGGTCGTGGTGGCGTAGTCACCGACATCCGCTCGTTCTCTCTCCCCTGGTCCTGCCCGGTTTGGCCCAGAACGCACCTGCGCGTCGGCCCGGACGGCTATTCTGCGAACCGTACCGCGAGTGGGAGAGCTGCAGGCCGAGAATGCCGTCAACACCGACAACCAAATCACAGGTCCAGGCGTATCGCTTCGTGCTCAGGCGCATGCAGTCGGCGCTGGTGCGCAAGGACGCCGTGATGCTGCACGACCCGATGCGCACGCACAGCCGGGCCACCATCGTCGGCGTGTGTCTGGCCGCTGTCGGGGTGGTCGGCTTCCTGATCTGGGGTCTGCTCAGCCCGTCTCCGAAGCCGCCGAACGAAGACGGCATCGTGATCAGCAAACAGTCCGGGCAGGTCTACGTTCTGGTCAACAATCCGCGTCAGCTGATTCCTGTGTTCAACCTCGCATCGGCCCGGCTGCTGCTGCATTCGCGGCAGAATCCCGACGCCCCGGGCACCGGCGCGCCGCAGGCGTCCGGCGGGGCCGTTGACGTCGTGCAGCCGACCATGGTCGACGAGAAGGAACTGCGGGACATTCCGCGCGGGCGGATGAGCGGTATCCAGAACGGCCCGTCGATGCTGCCCCGGGACGACCAGCGGATCGACGCGCGGTGGGCGGTCTGCGACGAGTACAAGCTCGACCTGAGCCTGAACGACCCGGCCAGCCAGGGCAACGTCGAGACCACCGTGCTTGCCGGCGTGGCGGACTTCGGCCCGGAGCTGGCCAAGACGCACGCGCTGCTGGTGCAGGCCCCGAACAACGTGGTGTACCTGGTCTACCGGACCCCGGTGAACGCCAACATCCGCAACGCCAACGCGGTGCGCGCCAAGGTCAACATGGACAACGGCGCGGTGAAGGCGGCGCTCAACCTGGACAGCGGCAGCGTGCGCAAGATCACCACCGGCCTGCTCAACGCGATCACCGAGGCGCCCGAGCTCAAGGCGCCCGCGATCGCCGGCCGGGGTGAGACGCCGGACGGGTTCGACGTCGAGGGCCTCAAGGTCGGCGCGGTGTTCCAGGTCCAGCGGGCCGGCGTGGCCACCCAGGACATCTACGTGGTGCAGCGCAAGGGCATCGAGCCGATCAAGCGCAGCACGGCCGACCTGATCCGGTTCACCGAGTCGCTCAGCGCACCGGAGATCCCCACGATCTCGCCGTCGGCCATCACCGACGTGCCGGACAAGAACGTCGACCAGATCAACGACGTGGACTCCCCGGAGGCCCAGCCGGAGATCCTCAACCCGGTCTCCAACCGGGTGGCCTGCCTCGGCTGGAGCATCGAGGGTGAGGGCGCCAACGCCGAGCCGCACACGGCCGTGCACGTCGGCAGCGACGTGCCGCTGCCCAAGCGCCCGGACGGCACGCCATACCCGACGGTCGGGATCAGCACTCCCGGCGGCGACGGTCAGCGCATCGACCACTTCTTCATGCCGCCCGGCCGCGCGGCCGTGGTCCGCGGCGCCGCGTCCAAGGAGGAGTTCGAGACCGGTCCGATCTACCTGATCTCCGACACCGGCGTGAAGTACGGGGTGCCGGACACCCAGACCGCGCAGATCCTCGGCCTGGGCAACCAACGGCCCGCGTACCTGCCGATCACCAACCTCCTGCCCAACGGCGCCCAGCTCAACACCCGCGAGGTCCGCCAGACCTACGACTCCATCCCCGTGGGCCCCGGCGTCTTCACCACGCCAGGCCAACCCAACGGCGGTCCCTGACGGGCGAAGTGGCGACTCGCCGGGCCGCAACGGGGGACTCGCGGGTCAGAGGCCGGGGGCCGCGCCTTCGCCTTCGGCGATCAGGACGGTGATCATGGCGATCCAGCCGACGACGAATGTCATGATCCAGAACCAGTGCTTGGTGAGCAGGCGGGTCATGGCGAGGGAACCTTCCTGGAAACGGGGACGGCGTGACGTGTGCTCGCTGGACAGCCCCGGCGGGCTACCCAGCTAGAGCCATCGGTTCCGCCGGAAGGTTCGGTAGAGGAACACGCAGGCGACCAGGATCAGCACCATCACCAGCGGATAGCCGAAATGCCAGCGCAGCTCCGGCATGTAGTCGAAGTTCATGCCGTACACGCCGACCACCATGGTGGGCACCGCGATGATCGCCGCCCATGAGGTGATCTTGCGCATGTCCGAGCTCTGCTGCAGCGTGATCTTGGCAAGGGTGGCGTCGACCAGGGTGGTGAGCAGCTCGTCGAAGCTCGCCACCTGTTCCGACACCGTGGTCAGGTGGTCGTCCACGTCCCGGAAGTAGGAGCGCACCTCGACCGGCACCAGCGGCGAGTAGCCCTCTGCCAGCCGGCGCAGCGGGGTGGCCAGCGGCCGCACCGCCCGGCGCAGCTCCAGCACCTCGCGCTTCATCAGGTACATCTGCTCGGCGCCGATCGGGCTGTTCGGCGCGAACACCATCGACTCGATCTCGTCGATGTCCTCCTCGATCGCCGCCGTGACCGCGAGGTAGCTGTCCACCACCCGGTCGGCGATCGCGTGCAGCACGGCGGCCGGACCGTGGGCGAGCCGCTGCTGGTCCGCCTCGAGGTCGGCGCGCAGGCCGTGCAGCCCGGAGTGCTGGCCGTGCCGCACCGTGACGATGAAGTTCCGGCCGAGGAACGCCATGATCTCGCCGGTCTCCACGATCTCGTTGGCCGTGGTCGGCGAGTCGTGCTCCACGTAGCGCACGGTCTTGAGCACCATGAACAGTGTGTCGTCGTAGCGTTCGAGCTTGGGGCGCTGATGTGCGACGACGGCGTCCTCGACCGCGAGGGCGTGCAGCCCGAAGGTCTCCGCGATGCCCTGGATCTGCTCGTCGTCGGGCTCGAACAGGCCGATCCAGACGAACCCCGCACCGCGTCGCCGCACCTCGGCGATGGCGTCGCCGTGGGACCACCGCTCGGCGAGCCGCCTGCCGTCCAGGTACACACCGCAGTCGACGACGGAGGTGGCCGGCGGCGCGGCCACCTGGTTGGGTGTCACACGATTGGTCCGGCCACGCAGGCCGGGCAGCGAGGGAATCGTCGGCATGTGGTCCTCCACCTGGGTCACGTCGTGGTCGGACGCGTCCCGGCTGGAGCCACGAGGCCGGTCAGTGACCTCGGGGACCTCCGGAGGGGACGCGCCTGGTACTGCCCCCGCACGTGCTGTCGGCGGAATGGGGGTCGCCCATGCGTCCTCACCTCCTCTGGTCGCGGTGTTTGCTGGACACCAATTGTCGAGAGTACCCCCATCTCGATCAGTGGCCCAACGTGGCACTCCCCGTAGTGGGCCGGTGCCATCGCTCACAGACCAGTTGCGCGGGCCGGGTACCGGACGGGCAGACTGTGCACGTTTCACGTGCGGAGACGGAGGCGTGACGTGCAGTTCGGCCGGTACTACGAGGAGTTCGAGGTCGGTGCGGTGTACAAGCACTGGCCGGGCAAGACGGTCACCGAGTACGACGACCACCTGTTCTGCCTGCTCACGATGAACCACCATCCGCTGCACATGGACGCGCACTACGCGGAGAACACCACGGATTTCGGCCGCAACGTGGTGGTCGGGAACTACGTCTACTCGCTGGTGCTCGGCATGTCGGTGCCGGACGTTTCCGGCAAGGCGATAGCCAACCTCGAGATCGAGTCGCTACGGCATGTCAAGCCGACCTTCCATGGCGACACCATCTACGGCGAGACCGAGGTGCTCGACAAGACTCCGTCGAAATCCAAGGACGACCGGGGCGTGGTCTACGTCGAAACCCGCGGCTACAAGCAGGACGGCACCGTGGTGCTCATCTTCCGCCGCAAGGTGATGGTGCCCAAGCGGTCCTACGGCGAGGCCCGGGGCGGCGAGCAGCCCGGCCGCCCGGTGCCGCGCGAGGACTGAGGGGGAGCCATGGCCGCCGTGCAACTGGAGCTGGTGCAGCGCAGGATGCGGCGGTTCGCCACGGTCGAGACCGTCCCGGCGTCGCCGCTCTACCACCACCTCGCCGAGAAGACCGCCGAGGATCCGGAGATCTGCGCGCTGCTCACCGTGGCCAGCGAGGAGTTCGCGACGCCGACCCTGCTGCTGGCCGCGGTACACCGGACGTTGCAGGCCAACCCGTTCCACGAGCTGACCAACTACTACCCGTCCCTGGGCGGAAACTACGGCGTGGACGGCGCCACCTGGCCGTTGTTCCGCTCGTTCGTGCTGGAGCGGGCGGACGCGATCCGGAACCTGGTCGCCACGCACACCACGCAGACCAACGAGGTCGGCCGGGCCGCGCTGCTCTACCCGGCCATCGCACTGGCCGCGTCGCGCACCAAGGGTCCGGTCGGACTGCTCGAGGTGGGGTGCAGCGCCGGCCTGTTGCTGAACCTGGACCGCTACGGCTACCGCTACCAGACCGAGCAGGCCGGGCAACTGGTCGCCGGCCCGGCCCGGGCGGCCGTCGGCCTGCACTGCGCGCTGGAACTGGCTCCCGGCGCCACCTTGCCCGCGCTGCCCAAGAAGATCGCGGTCGGCGCCCGGATCGGGCTGGACCGGGCGCCGGTCGACCTGACCGACGAGGACCAGTACGCGTGGCTGGAGGCCTGCATCTGGGCGGACCAGCCGGACCGGTCGCGGCGCTTCGCCGCCGCGGCCGGCGCGCAGCGCGGTGACCGCCCGGAGCTGATCACCGGTGACGCCATCGACGACCTGCCGGCCGCGGCCGCCCGCATCCCGGCCGGGCTTCCGGTCGTGGTGATCACCAGCCTGGCGTTGCTCTACCTGCCCACCGAGCGACAGCTTGCCTTTCTGGCGGCGCTGTCCGACCTCGCGGCGCGCCGGACGGTGAGCTGGGTCAGCCATGAGGAGTACGCCTCGGCGCTCGCGCACCTGCTGCCGGACCAGACGGATCTGGTACGGGGCAAGGGAGAGCCGAGCTTCGGCGTGCTCGGTCTGGTGCGCTGGGAGCAGGGGCGGCCGGTGGCCCGGGCGCTGGCCCGGACCGCATGGCACGGCCAGCGGATGACCTGGCTGGGGTCCTGACCCGGTCCGGGCGCGCTCAGGGAACCTGGCCCCACTCGCGCAGGGTCTCGGCCAGTTCGGGAATGAGCCGGCCGGTCCGCTGCAGCGCGGCGAACCCGGCGGAGTCCACCCAGGCCGCGTCGCGTGCGTCGTCGCCGGGGCGCAGCGTGCCGCCGGCCAGTTCGCAGGCGTAGTCGTAGATCACGTAGACTCCGTTCGGCGCGGCTCGTTCCACGCTGCCGACGAGGGGGCCCGGTCGCACCGAAAGACCGGTCTCCTCGAGCAGTTCGCGCGCCAGCGCGGTGGCGTCGCTTTCGCCGGCCTCGACCCGGCCGCCCGGCAGTGACCACATTCCGCGGCCCGGTTCGTTGTTGCGCTGAACGAGGAGCAGCCGTCCCGCAGAGTCACGAACAATTGCGCCGACGCACCTGATAATCCGAACGCCGGAGTCAGTCACGAACACACAGCGTAGCTCCTACTGCGGTAGGCGTACGAGGTACTGACCCAAGAGCGGTACTGGGCTCCCATTGTTCGCCGAAGTACGGTAGAAATTTTTATGAGGGCAAGATCACTTTCGAAGGGACAGGGCAGCCGCCGTGAAAATGAAGAAGGTCCTCATTATTGTTGGTGTTGCCTTGGTGGTGTTCTTTTTGATCAGCCAACCGGTGCAGTCCGCGCAACTGGTGAACGACATCCTGGCCGGCCTGAAGAACGCCGCGGAGGCCGTGATCACCTTCGTACGCTCGGTATTCCAGGGCTGACCAGGTAACGTCAGGGCATGTTCGCGCCACGGGACCCGGACGAGTACCTACTCGACTCCGAACGTCGAGTGATCCGGGTGCGCCGGCACTGGGCGTCCCTGCTGTGGGACACCTTCGAAGCGGTCGCGCTCCTCGCCGTCTGCATGATGTTCTCCTACCTGCTGCCCCCCGAGGGCTGGGTGGTGCAGAACCTGCTGTGGTACGTGGCGCTGTTCGTGGTGCTCCGGTTCACCTACAAGGTGTTGATCTGGTGGGTCGAGCGGATCGTGGTCACCGACAAGCGCATCCTGATGACCACCGGGCTGTTCACCACCCGGGCGCTGATGATGCCGATCACCAAGGTCACCGACCTGACCTACAAGCGCACCCTGGGCGGGCGCATCCTCGGCTACGGCACCATGATCGTCGAGTCCGCCGGTCAGATCCAGGCGCTCAACCAGATCGAGTACCTGCCCAAGCCGGAGCAGGTCTTCGACGCGATCTCCAAGCTGGTCTTCGGAAAGCCGGAGGACCAGCAGCCACCGCCCGGTGGCCGGCCGGCGCCGGCCCGGGCCGCGCGGTTCTCCATGATGCAGGCACGCAACATCGCGCAGGGCAGGAAGGCGGTCGGCTGACCGCCCCACCAGACTGGGCGCATGCGCATCGACCTGCACGCCCATTCCACCGCCTCGGACGGCACCGACAGCCCGGCTGAGCTGGTGCGGGCGGCCGTCCGGGCCGGGCTGGACGTGGTGGCGCTGACCGATCACGACGCCTTCGACGGACTGGACGAGGCCGTGGCGGCGGGCGCCCGGGAAGGCCTCATCGTCGTGCGCGGGATGGAGCTTTCCTGCTCCCGGCACGGCCAGAGTGTCCACCTGCTCGCGTACGGTGCGGACCCGGACGACCCCGAGCTGGGTCAGGAGATGGCCCGGGTCCAGGACGGTCGCAGCGACCGGCTGCGACCCGTGCTGG
>NZ_DASTBH010000272.1:0-8295 GCF_035712165.1 Actinophytocola sp.
GCTCTGGATGCCGGCTCGACATCCTGGTCGGCCCGCTGAACAGGAACGGACCGCCGATGTCCCAGAGCGACCTCGACGAGTTGATGACGGAGGTCAACGAGGTCAGGAACATCGACGCTACGGAACTCGCCGACATCGCCAACATCGGCGCCGGCGGCCCGTGCGGGGAAGCGCACGCGAGCGTGGGCAGCTTCGTCGGCGGGGCGGCCTGCGTCACCTGGGACGGAGACAAGTACACCGTGCTGGCCATGGTGGAGTTGGGCGTCGGAACGGCCCACACCGGCGCGGGACTGAGCGGGATGATCTCCAACGCCGAGAGCCACGAGGACCTGGAGGGCAACGCCTGGTGCGTCGGCGGCAGCGGCGGCGAGGGGGTCCTCGCCGGCGGCGAGGTCTGCGTCGGCTACACCGACGACTGGTCGGAACCGACCGGGATCTGGACCGCCGCCGCAGCCGTCCAAGGCGGCGCCGGCACCCCCGCCGAAGCCCACGTCACCGCCGTACGAACCTATGAGGTCTTCTCCCTCGACCCCGACTCGATCCCCAACCCCCTGCGCCCCGTCATGGACGCCGTCGGCGACGGCCTGAACTCCTTGCGCTGCATCCCCAACCGCTGCTGAACGGGCGCGCGGGGGCCGAGGCGACGCAACGCGCGGCGCAGCCGCGCCGCCGACGGTTGCTCGAGGTAGCGGTGGACCAGCCAGGCGATCAGGATCATCAGGCCGGCGACCACCGGGACGAGCAGCGCCGGCGGGACCTGGCGCTGAAACAGGTAGAGCAGCGCGCCGCCGAGGTCGAGGTGCAGCAGGTACAGCGGGTAGGTCAGCGCGCCGCCGGCGAGCAGCCAGCGGCCGCGCACCCAGTCGAGCCAGCCGAGCGCGACCGCGACCATCAGCAGGAACCACACCGCCAGCAGCACGATCACCGGGCCGTTCGGGATGATCTCGCCCGCCTTGGACTCGAGCTGGTTTCGGCGCAGGACCGGTGGCAGCGCCAGCACGAAGGAGGCGGCGACGATCGCCCAGGACGCGAACGTGGGCCGGAACCGGTACATCAGGTAGCACCCGATGCCCGCGGTGAACAGCGGCGCGTGGTCGGTGGTCAGGACGATCGCGACGACACCGCCGCCGGGCAGGAACGCCTGCGCCACGGCCGACGCGCCGAGCCACAGCGCGCAGAAGGCGACCACCCGGCGGTAGGTCAGCCCCCACCACACCAGCAGCGAGAACAGCAGGTAGAACCGCAGCTCCGCCCACAGCGACCAGTACACGTCGGCGATCGGCGACACCCCGACCGCGTCCTGGAACATCGTGAGGTTGACCAGGACGTCGAGCGTGGTGGGCCGCCACGGCAGGCCGGGAAAGACGGCCAGCCCCGCGGCCACCACCAACACCGACAGCCAGTACGCCGGATACAGGCGCACCGCGCGGGACAGCAGGAACGAGCCGGTGCCGCGACCCCAGCCGCTCATGCAGATCACGAAGCCGCTGATCAGGAAGAACAGGTGCACGCCGAGCCACCCGTGGGCGAACGGTTGGCTCGGGAAGACCTCGGCGGCCGGGCGGTGCCACACGTGGGCGATGGCGGTGTAGTGGTAGGCGAGGACCGACATCGCCGCCACGAACCGCAGACCGTCGAGCACCTGCAGCCGTGGCCGATCCGTCACGTCCGCACCCTCCGCCGCCCAACAACACCGACCCTCTGCACACGAGGAATCGGCGACCCGGGTTCACCGGTGGCGGGGAACGCCTCGGAGATCGTCCACCCGGGCCGTGAGCACGTCACCCGCGGTGTTCAGGGCGAGGAGCCGAACCCGCAGGCCCAGGGCGTCGGCCGTGGTGTTGAACCGCGTCGAGGTGTGCAGCGTGACCGGGACCGTGCGGTGCCGCCTGGTCAAGCTCAGGTGCACGGTCGCGTCGCCCTCCCAGATGCACACCTGTCCCGGCCGGCACCGGGAGTCGTTGGTGACGGCCCAGAAGGTCACCCTGACGCCCCGGCCTCTCACGGTCGCCGACTCGCCGAGGTCGAGGGTGAACGTCGACCCCACGGTGATGACCTTCGGGTGGGTGGTCGAGGTGTCGGCCGAGGCCTGGCCGACCCCACCCAGGGCGACGAGCGCCGCCAGGGCCGTGACAGAAAACCAGCGTCGCACCATCGAAACCACTTCCGCCGGGACCGGTCCGCGAACTCGCGAACCTCCAGATGTCGAGCCGCCAAAGGTAGCTGCCCCACGTCCGGACCGCCCGGCGGACAACACCATCGGGTTACCCGGTCCGCGGTCCCGCCAGCTCGGTGATGCTCGCGATCAGGTCGCCCTGGTTGATCGGCGCTGCCTGGGTGCCGGTTCGGGCGTCCTGCATGGCCTTGGCCAGCTGCACCCGGCGCAGCACCTCCTTGATGTCGGCGCCGGTCATGCCGGCACTGGCCTGGGCCAGCGCGGTGAGGTCGAGGTCGTCGGCGAACATGGTGAAGCCGGGATGGTCGTGCGCCGCGACCAGGCCTCGGATCATCTTGCGGAAGATCTCCGCGCGGCCGTCCTGGTCCGGCTTCGGCACCGAGATCTTCACGTCGAAGCGGCCCGACCGGATCAGTGACGCGTCGACGCGCTGCGGGAAGTTCGTGGTGGCCACGACGAGCACGTTGGGGTTGGCCTCGATGAGGTCGTTCATCTCTTGTTTGAAGATGCCGGCCACGGCGTTGATCGCCTGGCTGGCCGCGTCCCCGCCCGCGCCGGCGTAGCTGATGATCGAGTCGAACTCGTCGAACAGGATGAGCGTGGGCACGCGGTAGCGGCGGGCGTCCCGGAAGACCTGCTTGATGTTGCGCTCGGACCCGCCGAGCCACTTGTCGAGGATCTCCGGCGTGCGGATCTCCCGGAAGTCCGCGCCGATCTCGTTGGCCAACGCCCGGCAGAGCATGGTCTTGCCGGTGCCGGGCGGTCCGTACATGAGGATGCCCTGCGGGCGGCGCGCCCCCCAGCGCGCCATCGCCTCCGGGTGCCGAAACGACAACGCGATCTGGCGCAGCTGGCTCACCACGTCGGTCAGTCCCCCAACCTGGTCCAGCGTGACCGACCGGGTGGTGACCGGCGCAGCCGGCACATGCTCCCGGGACACCGTGTAGCGCCGGCCGCGCAGGCTGTCCGGACCGGCGATCTCCAGCACCGCCTGCAGCGTCAGGCCGACGAAGCCGCGCAGATGATCCGGGTTGACCTCTGCACGCGGGACCTCGGCCCGCAGCCGCAGCACCGTCCCCGACGAGTCGTACTCGGCCTCGGCCTGCAACCCCAGGCCGGCGTCGACCAGCCGGTCCGGCGCGCGGTTCGCCGCTCCCTCCAGACCCAGCTTCCGGTACGCGGCCACCGCCACCGCCCCGACCCCGTCCACGATTCGCGTGATCACCGGGTCGCCGGCCTCGATCCGCTTGGCCAGCAGCAACCCCAACGGATCGTGGCCCAGGAGCAACGAGCGGATCCGTTCGGTGTCCGCGATGCCGATCTCGGCGGTGAACAGGTGCGCCGGGCCGTCCGCGCCGCTCACCCGCACCTCGACCCACCGCACCGCGGCCGGCCAGGCCGCCCCGCGCAGCAGCGTGACCGGGCCGACCCGGGCGGCGGCCAGGATCGACGCGGGGTCGGCCAGTTCGACCGTCGCGCCGGCATAGGTGAACGTGTCGACGCCCGGTTGTCCGGGGTTGGCCTCTGCCATGTCTCCTCCAGTGCCGGTTAGTGACCTACCGTTGGGGGTAGACCCCCGGCATGACCATGAAGACGACCACACTGGCCAGGCCGCAGAGCCGGAAGATGATCGCGGGCGTGTGTGCCGGGCTCGCCGACCGCGTGGGGTGGAGCGCCGGGAAGATGCGTCTGATCTTCGTCTTGTCGTGCCTGCTTCCCGGTCCCCAGTTCATCCTCTACCTCGTCCTGTGGCTGATGATGCCGAAGCGCCCGTAGCCGACCGGTCCGACGGCAGTGTCGTACCCGTTCCGGCCCAGGGGAAACACGGTCCGCCTTGACCCGCGGATTTCGGTTACCGTCCGGTAAGCCCTCCACGGATGGTCGTTTCCGACTATCTTCCCGCCGTCAGGTCGGAACGTCGGAAGGTCGAAGATCGTGGGCTCGAGGATCACTGTCGCCGCCGCACTGCTGGGAATGACGTGCCTGCTCAGCGCGTGCACCGGGGAGACCAACGCACGGTCGGGCGCGGAGACTGCCGGCACCGGCACGGCGAGCACCCAGCCGTCCAGCGAGGCGCAGGCCCCGGCGGCGAGCGACTGCCCGGTGGGCGACTGGCAGGTCACCACCATCACCGGCAAGTCGGGCGCCCAGGTCAACGGCGTGCCGGTGGTGGCCACCAGCGGCGGTGGCTTCACGCTGGCGCTGGGCTCGTCCGGCACCTGGACCCTCACCGGCAACAACGCCCCGGTGACCCTGACGGCGGCGGGCCGGTCGGTGACGGCGGTCGTCGACGGCACGGCCGAGGGTCAGTACACGAAGTCGGGTGACACCTACCTGTTCCGCCAGCAACGGGCGACCGGCAAGGTCACGCTGAAGCAACCCGTCGCGGGGGTCTCGTCGTGGCCGATGCAGGACGTCGGCCCCGCGCTCGCGCCGAGCGGGACGGCCACCCTCACGTGTGGCCCGGGCACCCTGCGGATCGCCTCGGAGTCGGTGGTGCTCGACCTCAACGCCTCCGGCGCCCCCACGCAAAGCACGCCCACCACCGGCACGGTGACCCTCACCGAGTCCGGGCAGAGCAAGACGATCCCCTGCGACGGGCGGACCGTCGCGATCAACGGCTCGGCGAACAAGTACACGTTCACCGGAGAGTGCGCCGCGGTGAACGTCAACGGCGCGCGCAACGAGATCAGGATCGCGACGGCGACCGAGATCTCGGTCAACGGCTCGTTCAACAAGGTCACCTGGTCCGCCGGGGAACCGAAGACGTCGAACACCGGACAGGGCAACACGATCAGCCAGGGCTGACGTCCGTCCCCTGTGGACCGTCAGGCCGAGGTGTCGTCCAGGTGTTGGAGAAGCTCGTGTGCGGCCAGCTCGATCTCTTTGTGACCCCATTCGGCGGCGCGGTAATGGCAGGCGATGAGACCGGCGCGATGCAACCGCCGGAAGTCGCCGAAGACGAACCCGTAACGGGCCTTGGTCTCATCGGAGGCGCCCTCGGTCAGCCCCAGGTGCCAGGCGGCGTACTCGTCCCAGGAGTGCGACTCGAGGTAGCGGTTGCCGTCGTCCGCGCTGGGTTGGACCTCACCCCACTGGCTCTTCAGCACGTACTGACGGGAGTCGATGAGCTTGCGGGCATGTTCGACGGCCCGTTTGTTGACGGTGTAGGAGGCCATGGGATCAATCGTGACCGAATCGACCGGATAGCGCTGGACACCGCCCTTTGGTCGCCCGTCTTCACCTAAGGTGGGACGTCATGGCGGAGGTGCGTCGGCGGACCGTGCTGGGGGTGTCGCTCGCCGCCGCCGGGGCGGCCAGCGGTTGTGCCGGGGTGGCCCGCACCGTGGGGCTGGGCGACAGCGTCCGGGTAGCCGTGAGCTGGAGTGCCGCCGAGCTGGCCGCGTTCCGGTCGGTGCTGCGCGGCTGGCGGGAGGCGGACTTCGAGCTCATCCCGTTCGGCGACGACATCGACGCCGCGCTCGGGGCCCGCACGACCGGCCGGCCGAACGTGCTCGCGCTGCCCCGGCTGGGACTGGTCGGCGACAACCGCGACAACCTGGAGCCGTTGCCGGCCGACATCCCCTGGCATCCCGAGTACGACCAGATCCTCGGTGACCAGTCGGGCCAGCGGTACGCGCTGCCGTTCAAGCTCGCGCACAAGTCCGTGGTCTGGTACCGGCGCAGGCTGTTCGCCGACCTCGGTCTGACCGCACCGCGAACCTGGGCGGACTGGCTCGCGCTCAACGAGTCGATCATCCGGCAGGGTGGCGTGGCGCCGCTGGCCCTCGGCGGCGCGGACGGCTGGATGCTGACCGGGTTCTTCGAGAACATCCTGCTGCGCAACCATCCCGACACCTACGACGAGCTGGCCCGCCCGCGCCGGGACCCCGCGATGTGGCGCGGCGCGGCGGTCCGGTCGGCCTTCGACCTGTTCGGCCAGATGTGCGGCCGGCCCGGGGTGTTCGCCGGCGGCCCGAACCGCGCCCTGGTGCAGCAGTTCCCGGACGCGGTCCTCGAGGTGTTCCGCTATCACCGCGCGGCGATGGTGGTCGCACCGGACTTCGCCGAGTCGGTGATCCGCCGGTTCGGGGTGGCGCTGGAGGAGGTCGGCACCTTCACCTTCCCGGCCGTGTCGAACCCCGACGGCCCCTTGGTGCTGGCCGGCGACCTGCTGGTGCTCACCCGCCCCGCCGGTCCGGGCGCGCGCGAGCTGATCCGCTATCTCGCCACGCCGCAAGCCCCGGAGCCGTGGATCCGGGACACCGGCGGGTTCCTCGCCGCCAACCCCGAGACCAGCGCGAGCCTGTACGGGCCGGTGCTTTCCGGGCTGGACACCGAACTGCGCCGCTCCATGGCGGCCGGCAGGGCGCGGTTCGACCTGGGTGACCAACTCGGCCCGGTGGGCGGCCGGGACGGCCTGCAGCTCGTGCTGGTCGAGTTCCTGCGCCGGCTCGGCGCGGGCGGGCGGCGCGACGAGGCGGTGCGGGCCGCACTCGACGCGATGGCCGACATCGAGACCAAGGTGGGTTGACCGGGTGGACGTCGAGACACGCACCGGTCTGCGGCTGGAGGTCGCGGGCCGGGAACTGTCCGCGTGCCGAGGGCCGCAACCGGGGCGCCGGCCCGGCGCCGGACGCCACCTGCTCGGCCTGCCCGCCCTGCTGCTTCTGGTGTTCCTGCTGGTTCCGATGATCTGGACCGTGGTCTGGGCGCTGCGCGGCGACCCGCCGCTGATCGGCAACTTCGCCGCCATCCTCACCGACCCGGAGGCGCTCACCGCGGGCTGGCACAGCCTGCTGTGGGTCGGGATCGCGCTGGCGTTGGTCGCGGCCGGCTACGGGCTGGCGTTGCTCAGCCGGACGGTCAGCGGGCTGTGGCGGGTTCTGCTGTACGTGCTGATCCTGCCGTTCGGTGTGTCCGCCATGGTGTCCGGTGCGGTGTTCCGGATCATCTTCGACCCGAACCCGGAGCGCGGGCTGGCCGTCGCACTGTTCGGCGAGGTGGTCTGGCTCGGGCCCGAGCTGATCTGGGTGGTGCTGGCCTCGGCGTTCGCCTGGACCTGGCTGGGTTTCATCGTGGTGCTCTTCCGTGCCGGGCTGGCCGCCAACCCCGGCGGGCGCCGGCCGGGCCCGATCGTCACGATCGTGGTGCTCACCGTGTCGATCGCGGCGATCCGGGTGTTCGACCTGGTGCTGATCGTCCCACCGGGGTCGGTGCAGGCCGACGCCGACGTGGTCGGGTTGCACTGGTGGCGGATGGTCTCCCGGTCCGCCGACACCGGTGGCCCGGCCGCGCTCGCGGTGCTGCTGTTCGTGGTCGTGGCGGCGATGGCGCTGGCCGGGCAGCGGGCCGCGCGCCCGACCGGCGCGACGAACCCGGACCCGGTGCGGGAGCCCGCGGCGCCAGCCAGGCACCGCACCTGGAGTTGGCTGATCGGCCTCGGCGTGGGCCTGGTCTGGTTGCTGCCGGTGGTGATCCTGCTCGCCACCGCGCTGCACGACCCGGCCGCGGCGGGCGCCGCCGGCTGGTGGCGCCCGGAGGGGCTCGGGTTCGGGTCGTTCGTGGCGCTCGCCGAGTCGTGGCTGTGGCCGGCGCTGGTCGGCAACCTGTTCCTCACCGGGCTGGCCACCGCGCTGGTGGTGGCCGCCGCCGCCCCGGCGGCCTACCTGCTGGTCTGGGGCGGGTTGCCGCGCTGGTTGAGCAATGCCCTGACGGTCCTGCTGGTGGTCCTGGCGGTGGCGCCGGTGCAGATGTACGCCGGGCCGCTGGGCGCGGCGGTGTCCGGGCTGGGGCTGTCCGGTTCGCGTACCCCGCTGGCGTTGATCCACGCCGCGGCCGGCCTGCCGTTCGCGATCCTGGTGCTGCGTACGGCTTTCGAGGCCGCCGGGGTGCGCCCGCAGGACGAACGGCCGTCCCTGGACGCGATCTGGCGACGCACCCGCTACCGCCCGGCGCTGATCGCCGTGCTGGTGCTGGAGTTCGTGCTGGTGTGGAACGACTTCATCGTGGGCTTCCTGATCAGCGGGGGCTCGACGCCGTTCACGCTGCTGCTGTGGGGTGAGGCGCGGCAGTTCGGCGCCTCGGCCGGCACGGTGGCCGCGGGCGCGGTCGCCGCC
>NZ_DASTBH010000273.1:0-28950 GCF_035712165.1 Actinophytocola sp.
AGCCAGACGTTCGCCGGACCGGTGCACGCTCCCGGCAGCGACGACTACGACCGGGAGCGTGCCGCGATCAAGGGCTTCCGGCCCGATCCGATGCTGGTGGCCGAGGCGACCGGCGCCGACGACATCCGCGCCGCGCTCGCCTGGGCGAACCGGCACGACGTCCCGGTCGCGGTGCAGTCCACCGGGCACGGCACGGTGATCGGCTCCGACGGCGGCCTGTTGGTCAAGACCCACCGGCTGGCCACCCTGCTGGTCGACCCGGACCGCCGGGTGGCGACGGCGGGCGCCGGGGTGCGCTGGGGTTCGGTGCTCGATGCCGGCACGCCGTTCGGCCTGGCCCCGCTGTGCGGCACCTCGGCCGAGGTCGGCGTGGCCGGTTACACGCTCGGCGGCGGGTTCGGCTGGCTGGCCCGCAGGTTCGGGCTGGCCGCGGACAGCCTGCTGCGGGCCGAGTTGGTCACCGCGGACGGCAAGCAACTCACCGTGACGCCGGAGGCGCACCCGGACCTGTTCTGGGCGATCCGCGGCGGGGGCGGCAACTTCGGCGTGGTCACCTCGCTGGAGTTCCGCCTGTACCCGGTCAGCACGGTGGTCGCCGGGAGCATGACCTACCCGTTCCAGCGGGCGGCCGACGTGCTCGCCGCCTACCGGGACTGGACCCAGCCCGACGAACTGAGCGTCACGGTGGTGCTGACCCGGAGTCCGGACGGGCCGCGGCTCGCGGTACATGCCGTCTACACCGGCGACCCGGACGCGGCGGCCGGCGCGCTGGCGCCGCTTCGGGCGGCGGCGGGGGAGCCGGAGTCGGAGAGCTTCGCCCGGCTGAGCTTCCCCGAGATCGACCTGCCCAGCCTGTACCCGGCCAACTTCGAGATCTTCCGCGAGGTGTCCGACTCGCTGGTGGCCACGCTCACCGACCTGGTGACCGACCGGGTGGCGGTGCCCGCCGACGAGGTCGAACTGCACCGCTGGGCCGGCGCGATGGCCGAGGTGGGCCCCGGCACGGGCCCGGCCGGGCACCGCGACGTGCCGTTCGCGGTCACGGTCGACGGCGCGCCCGAGTCCGCCGACCCGATCCGGCCGTACGCGACCGGCGGGACGTTCCTCAACTTCTGCAAGGACCCGGCCCGCACCCCGACCGCGTTCACCGCGGCGAACTACGAGCGCCTGCGCCAGGTGAAGCGGACCTACGACCCGGACAACGTGTTCCACCGCAACTTCAACATCCCGCCCGCCGAAACGCCCGGCTCGGACGCCGCCACGGGTCTCTCGAGGTAAGGAAAATTCTGGAGAGGCGGGCCTAGCTGGCGCGCCAGCGGACGCGGCGGGGGCTGGCGCTGGCCGGATACTGGACGCCTCCGGCGGCCAGGATCCGGGCGCCCGGGGGCACGTCCCGCACGACCAGGGCCTGCGCGCCGATCACCGCGCCGGCGCCGATCGCCACCGGACCGATCACCGTGGCGTTGGCGCCGATGATCACACCGTCGCCGACCAGCGGATGGCGGCGCTCGCCGGCCGGACGCAGGTTGTCCCGCCAGAAGCCGATCGCGCCGAGCGTGACCTGGTGGTAGAGCGTGACGTCGTCGCCGATCACGGCGGTCTCACCGATGACCACGGCGGCGCCGTGGTCGATGAACACCCGGCGGCCGAGCACCGCGCCGGGGTGGATCTCGGTGCCGGTGAACGCGCGGGCCAGCAGCATCGCCAGCCGGGCCGTGCACCGCCAGCCGCCGCGGTAGAGCCGGTGCGCGACGCGGTGCACCCACAGCGCGGGCAGCGCCGGATGCAGCAGGGCCTCCCGCCGTGTGTACACGGACGGGTCCCGCGCCACCACGGTGCGCAGATCCTCGGCGAGCGTACGGAACAGGCCCTGACTCATGGTGTGACTCCTCGGTCGGTCCCCGGCGACCGTTGATCAAGCCTCCCGCACCCGGGACAGAAGTGTCTTCTCCCGCGATGCGTTCTCCGCGCGGGGCGGGCCCCGCACAATGGGAGATGCGCCCCCCGGGCAATGTTCGGACGCTGATCACATGCCGGTTACCGGGCTGCATCGCAACCTCAAGCTTCGCATCGGGGTTGGTTTCGTGCAGAAGTTCCTCGATGCCGCCCTCGTGCCCCTGATGGTGATCCACTTCACCAAGCTGTACGGCGTCGCGGTGGCCGGCGCGCTGGCCGCGATCACCGCGGCCAGCGCGATCGGGTGTGCGTTCCTGGGCGGCCACCTGTCCGATGTGCACGGTCGGCGCCCGGTCCTGCTCGTCGGCGAGATCGGGGCGTTCGCGGGCTTCATCGTGCTGACCCTGGCGAACTCGGTGTGGCATTCGGGTGGGCTCACCTACGCCGGCTACCTGGTGACCGTGTGCATGCTCAGCCTCGGCCGGCCGGCGAACGACGCGATGATCGTCGACGTGTCCACATCGGACAACCGGCCGACCGTCTACGCGATCAACTACTGGGCCACCAACCTGGCGATCCTGCTCGGCGCGCTGCTGGGCGGCTTCCTCTACGCGGGCTACTTCGCCGAGCTGATCTACGGGGCGGCCCTGCTGGCCGGGCTGGTCGCGCTGGTCACCTGGGTGGCGGTCACCGAGACGACGCCGAACCCGGTTGGCGGGCAACGAAACGAGCCGTGGCTGGGGTCGCTGCTGCGCGGCTATCTCACGGTGCTGCGGGACAGCACGTTCGCCCGGCTGTTCGTCGGGTCGCTGCTGGTGGCCTCGATCGAGCTGCAGATCTCCTACTACGTCGGGGTTCGGCTGTCGCAGGAGTTCGGCGAGCGGACGGTCGCCGGGATCGAGATCGACGGGGTCAGCATGCTCGGCCTCATCCGGGGGCTGAACACGCTGCTGGTGGTCTGCCTGATGCTGGTGGCCACCCGGATGTTCGGCCGGTTGTCGGACCGGGCGCGGCTCGGCGGCGGGATCGCGGCGATCACGGCCGGGTACATGGTGCTGGCCGTGTCCAACGACCCGTGGCTGCTGCTGGCGGCGACCGTGGTGTTCACCCTCGGCGAGATCGCCAACGTGCCGACCAGGCAGACGCTGCTCGCCGACATCGTGCCGGCGGAGGCCAGGACCCGGTACATGGCCGCGTACTACATGCAGTTCCGGCTCGCGCTGGTGATCTGTTCGGTCACCCTGGTGCTGGGCGGGGCGATCGGGCCGTGGGGGATGAGCGCGCTCTACGGCGTCGCGGGGATGGCGTCCGTCGCGCTCTGCCTGTCGGTGTTGAAGACCAGCCGGCAGGCGACCAGGAAGGCAGTGGTTGGGGTATGACGGGTCGTAGCCGGATCCTGATGGTGATGCCGTACGCGCATCTGGTCCGCAAGGCGGTCCAGGCGGGCTTCGAGGTCTACGCCATCTGGGATCCGAACCTGGTGGGGGACAACCGGTCCGAAGTGGTCGCGCGGTCCGCCGAGGTGATCTGGACCGACTTCAAGGACGAGCCGGGGCTGCGGTGGTGCGTCACCGAGACCGCGATCCGCTACGGCGTCGAGCACGTGCTGCACCTCGGCTGGGAGGACACCCAGATCCCGGTCGCCGAGCAGGCCGAGGCGCTGGGGCTGGCGCCCAACCCGGCGGCGAGCCTGCGGGTGGTCAACGACAAGGCGGCGATGCGGCGGGTGCTGGCCGAGCGCGGCCTGAGCACCGTGCGGACCGTCGAGCTCGGCACGCCGGACGGGGTGGCCGACGCGCTCGCCGGGTTCGACCTTCCGGTCGTGGTCAAGCCGACCCGGCTGGCCGGCAGCCGGGGCGTGCGGCTGGTCCGGGACGGCGCCGATCTGGCCGCCTGGGCCGACATGCTCGCGGCCGACGGCTACCACGGTCCGGTGTTGGTCGAGGAGTTCCTGCGGGGCAACGAGTTCAGCGTCGAGACGCTGTCCGCCGGCGGCACCCACCACGTCGTCGGAATCACCGCCAAACAGGTGACGCCGCTGCCGCTGTTCGTCGAGACCGGGCACCTGCATCCCGCCCCGCTGACGGCCGCCGACCGGCGGGCGATCACCGATCTGGTCACCGCGCTGCTCGACGTGGCCGGCTACCGGTTCGGCCCGGCGCACACCGAGGTGATCCTCACCCCGGCCGGTCCGAAGATCGTCGAGTCGCAGGCCCGGCTGGGCGGGGACCGGATCCCGTTGCTGGTCGAGGTGGCCACCGGGTTCGACATCGAGGCGGGGGTGTTCCAGGCGCTGGCCGGCAAGCCGGTCGAGCCGGCGATCGCCAGCCGGGTCGGCTGCGTCGCCTTCTTCCAACTCCAGCCCGGCCGCCTGGAGTCGGTCGACGGGCTGGACGAGATCGAGGCACTGCCCTACGTGCGTGAGCTGAAGTTCCCGTTCCGCCAAGGTGACCTGGTCCCGGAGACGGTCAGCTCCGGCACCCGGCACGGGCACGTCGTGTTCGCGGCGGCCACGGCGGCCGAGGCACAGCTGCGGGCCGATCAGCTGCGTGGCCGGCTGCGCGCGGTCACCTCCCCGGACGGAGCATCGCGATGAACCCGGACCGAACCCTGCTGCTGGTGGGCCATCCGACCGAGGCGGTCCAGATCGCGAAGTCGTTCGGACTGGACGTGATCCTGGTCCAGCACCCGTCCAAGCTCGACCTTGCCCAGGTCGAGCTGGCGGACGCGGTGCTGGTCGTCGACTACACCGACTGGTCGGTGGTCGGGCCGCTGGCCGAGGCGGCCCGGCAGGTCTGGGGGTTCGCCGCGACCGTGTCGCTGACCGACCCCGGCCAGGACGCGACCAGCCGGATCAACGACCGGTACGGCCTGCCCGGCACCGGAAACGAGGTGTACCGGCTGCTGCGCGACAAGCTGGCCATGCGGCGACACCTGGCCGGAGTGGACGGCGTGCTCCAGGTCGGCGCGGAGCCGGTGACCGACCGGGACAGCCTCACCGCCTTCGGCGACCGGTACGGCTACCCGTTCATCGTCAAGCCGCTGGATCTCGGCGGCTCGTTCGGGGTGATGCGGGTGCGCGGGCCGGCGGACGCCGAGCGGGTGTGGGGCCAGATCCACCGGCTGCGCGAGACCGGCGTGGACCGCGGGCCCCGGGCGCTGTTCACCATCGGCGAGTTCTTCATGGAGGAGTTCCTGCCCGGCATTGAGTACACCGTCGAGGGGTTCAGCTTCGCCGGGCGGCACATCATCGCCGCGGTGACCGAGAAGGTGCTCGACGAGGCCCACTTCGCCGAGCTGGGACACGCCCTGCCGGCCCGGATCAGCGCCACCGAGGAGGCCGAGATCGTCGCGGCCACCGTGCGCTTCCTGGACGCGATCGGGCTGCGGGACGGGCCGAGCCACACCGAGGTCCGGGTGAGCGAGCGCGGGGTCGGGATCATCGAGTCGCACAACCGGATCGGCGGCTCACACATCAACCGGCTGGTCGAGGCCGGCTACGGCGTCAACCTGATGCGCAACGCCATCGGGTGGCCGTTCGGGCTGGTCGAGCCGCTGGCGGAGCGTCCGGCCCCGATCGGCGCCGGGTGCACCAAGCTGCTGCAGGCGCCGCCAGGGCGTATCGCGGCGATCGACGGGTTCGACGAGGTGCGGACCCATCCCGACCTGCTGGCCGCCGAGCTCACCGCCAAGCCCGGGGACGTGGTCCGGCCGGTGGAGAACAACTGGGACCTGGTCGGTCTCATCGCGGTGCGCGGACCGAACACGGAGGCCGCGGTAAAGCTCTGCGAGGACCTGGCCGAGAAGCACTTCCGGGTCCGGCTGGAGGAGTCGTGACCATCGTCATCCTGGACCGGCTGCCCGGGGGCCCGCAGCGGTACCAGGACTGGCTCGACGACAGCGGCGCGGACCTGGTGCTGCTCACCGCCCAGGAGGCCACCGGCGTGGACGCCCGCGGCTATGCCTCGGTCCGGCCCCTCCCGGACTACGCGACCTCGTTCGAGGTGGAGCGGGCGGTGCTGGCGCTGGCCAAACGGACCCGGATCACCCACCTGGTCGCGGTCGCCGCCGCCGACCTGGTCCGGGCCGGCGCCCTGCGGGACCACCTGGGGCTGCCCGGGCAGTGCCGGCGGGACGCGCTGCCCTTCGCCGACCCGCTGGCCACCCGGGAGGTCCTGCGGCGGGCCGGTGTGCCCACCGTCCCCGGCGGCCCGGTGAGCCGGGTCTCCGATCTGTACTGGTACGCCCACCAATGGGGTTACCCGGTGCGGATCCGGCAGCGCAACGAGCCGGGCTGGCCGACGGTGGCCGAACTGACCAACGAGGCGGACGTCCGGTACTACACCCGGGGCGGCGTCGCCGAGCGCATCGAGCTGACCCCGAGCCTGCTGGCCGAACCCCTCCTGCCGGACGCCGAACGCGTCGGGGTCCGGGCCGGCGTGGCGGCCGATCCGGAGCAGTCCGCCGTCGCCGCCGCCGCGATCGGGGCACTGCCGGCCCTGCCCGGGCATCCGTACCTGGTCGCGCTGGTGCGCCGGGACGGCGGCTGGGTGGTCGACTCGGTCAGCTGTGACCGGCTGCGCCCGGACGAGCACCGCGCCGCCGTGCGCGCCCAGGCGGGCCTGACCGGCGAGGTGGACCATTGAGTGTCCTGGTTCTGCACCACCGCCATTCGCTGGCCGGGACGCCCTACGACCGGTGGCTGGCCGACTACGACGGCGACGTGCTGCTGCTCGCCTCGCAGGAGCACCAGCGGCTGGTCGGCGAGGAGCTGCCGAGCTCCGGTCACGGCTACCGGCACCTCGAGGCCGTCGCCGGCTACGAGACCGGCGGCCGGCTCGAGGCGCGGGCGATGGAGCTGGTCAGGAAACACCGGGTGCGCCATGTGATCGCCTGCCAGGAGCAGGACCTGGAGCGGGCCGCCCAGCTGCGCGAGATCTTCGGCCTGCCCGGGCAGACCTACGCGAGCGTGCTGCCGTTCCGCAACAAGGTGCTGATGAAGGAGCTGCTGTCGGCCGCGGGGGTGCCGGTGGCGGAGTACGCCGCGGTCGAGTGCGCGGTGGACATCGTCGCGTTCGCCGACCGGGTCGGATATCCCGTTGTGGTCAAGCCCCGGGACGCCTGCGGCTCGGTCGGGGTGCGGATCATCGACTCGCCGTCCGATTTGGACAGTTATCTCAAGGACGAGCTGGACCAGGCCGGCCGCGGTCAGCCCAACCTGATGGTCGAGGCGTTCGTGCCCGGCTCGATGTTCTTCGTGGACGGACTGGTGCTCGGCGGCCGGGTCGTGTACGGCTGGCCCTCGCAGTACCTGTTCGCGATGGCCGGGTACGCCGCCGAGCGCGGCGGCCGGCACTCGGTCACCCTGGACCTCGACGACCCGCGGGCGCACCGGCTGGTCGAACTGATCGACCGGACGCTGGCGGCACTGCCCGGGCCGCCGGACCACACCTTCCATGCCGAGGTGTTCGAGACGCCGGAGGGCGAACTCGTGCTGAACGAGATCGCCTGCCGGACCGGGGGCGGCAACATCCGCGGCATGGTGCGGACCGTCGCCGGCTTCGACCCGACCGAGTGCTGGGTGCGGGCCCAGGTCGGCCTGCCGGTGCCGGACATCCGCACCCGGCAACGGATCTGGCCGGCGCGGATGGCCGGACAGCTGGTGTTCAACAAGCGGCCCGGCACGGTGCTGCGGGTCCCGGGACCACCGCCGTTCCCGTGGGTGCGGGCCGCGAACGTGTTCGTGCGGCCCGGCGAGGTGATGGGCGGGTCACAGTTCTCGTCGGACTTCCTCGCCGGTTTCGTGGTGTCCGGCCAGAACCAGGCGGTCTGCCGGGAGCGGCTGACCCTGCTGGAGTCCTGGTTCACCGGCGGGCTGGAGATCGCCGAGCACGGCACCGAGCGGGCAGCGAGCTGACGAAGGGGTTGGGAAGATTGGTGAACGGAAGCCCGGGGCGGATCGTGTCCTCGATCGACGAGCTCATCGGGAACACGCCGCTGTTCCGGCTGTCCTATCCGGACCTGGCGCCCGGCGCGCGGCTGCTGGCGAAGCTGGAGATGTTCAACCCGTTGGGCAGCGTCAAGGACCGGGTCGCGCTGAACATGATCCGGCGGGCGGAACTGTCCGGCGAGCTGCGCCCCGGTGGCACGGTGATCGAGGCGACCTCGGGCAACACCGGCATCGCGCTCGCCGCCCTGTGTGCCGCCCGCGGTTACCGGTGCGTGGTGGTGATGCCGGACAACGCGACCGAGGAGCGCAAGCGGATGCTGCGCGGGTTCGGCGCCGAGATCGACCTGACCCCGCACGATGGCGGGTTGGCCGGCTTGATCGCGCGCGCCGAGCAGCTGCGCGAGGAGATCCCGGGTGCGGTGCAGACCGCCCAGGAGCGAAACTTCGCGAACCCGGCGGCGCACTACGTCACGACCGGCCCGGAGATCTTCGAGGCCTGCGGCGGCGAGGTGGACGTGCTGGTGTGCGTCGTGGGCACCGGGGGCACGCTGACCGGGATCGGCCGCTATCTCCGGGAGCGCCGCAACGTGTACGTGGTCGCGGTCGAGGCGGCCGAGTCCCCGATGATCTCGCTGGGCATCGCCGGCCCGCACGAGATCGCGGGCGTCTCCGGCGGAATCATCTGCGAGGTGCTCGACCTGGGGCTCATCGACGACGTGGTCCGGGTGAGCGACGCCCAGGCGTTCTCGGCCGCCCGGGACCTGGCCATGCGCACCGGCCTGTTCGTCGGGACCTCCGCGGGCGCGGCCCTGCACGCCGCGCACACGATCGCCACCCAGCCGCGCTGGGAGGGCGCCACCGTGGTCACCGTCCTGCCGGACACCGGCCAGCGATATCTGTCGAAGTTGGACACCGCAACCGATACCGAGGAAAGGGCCGCCTGACATGGCTGTTGAGCTCAACCACACCATCATCTGGTGCCAGGACAACAAGAAGTCCGCGTACTGGACGGCCGAACTGCTCGGCCTGCCCGAGCCGTACGTGCTGGGCCCGTTCTACATCGTGGCCGCGGACAACAACGTCACGCTCGACTTCCTCGGCATCGAGTTCCGCAACCAGAAGCTGCCCGACCCGACCATGGTCGCCCAGCAGCACTACTGCTACCTGGTCACCGAGGCGGAGTTCGACGAGATCTTCGGCCGGATCAAGGAGCAGGGCCTGGAGTACTACGCCGACTCGTTCCACAAGGAGCCGAACCAGATCAACCACAACGACGGCGGCCGCGGCGTGTACTTCCTCGACCTGGACGGCCACAACGTCGAGGTCATCACCGTTCCCTACGGCGGCTTCAAGTAACCACCCCGGTCCGGGTCGGAAAGCACATTGCTTTCCGGCCCGGGGGGCGGATCACCAACCGGCGCTGATCGTGTCCACGACGTGGGCGCGGTCCTGTTCGGACAGCCACCAGCCGACCGGGAGGTACACCACGCGGTCGTAGACGCTGTCCAGGCCGGGCAGGGAGGTCCGCGACGCGGCGACGCAGCTGTGCGCGTCGTTGCGCCGGGAGATCAGGCTTGTCGCGATGCCCGCGCCGGCGAGCTTGCGGATGAACGAGTCCCGGTCGTCCACCTTGACCGGATACACCCAGAACGACGGCTCGCGGTCGTCGGCCCGCTCGGTCAGCTCGACCCCGGTGAGCTCCTTGTCGTAGTGCGCGGCGTTGTCCCGGTGCCGGGCCAGCAACTCCCCGACCGAGGAGAGGTTGGCCAGCCCGATCGCCGCGCCGATGTCGTTGAGGTAGAACCGGTAGCCCCACTCGGTCACGTCGTAGTCGCCGCGGGCGCGGTCGGAGTTGCGGCTGATGCCGTAGAAGCGGCGCGACCTCGCCCGCTCGTGCAGGTCGTCGTCGGGCAGCACGAGCAGGCCGCCGCTGCCGCAGGTGAGCGTCTTGAGCGCGCCGAAGCTGAACACGCAGAGGTTGCCGTGGTTGCCGAGCGGCACGCCGCGGTAGGTCGCGCCCCAGGCCTGCGCGCAGTCCTCGATGACCGCGGGCCGGAAGCCGTACCTGGCCTCCGCCTCGTCCACCACCGCGCGGATCCGGTCCAGGTCGACCGGGTAGCCGGTCCAGTGCACCAGGAGGATCGCCCGGGTCGCCGGGGAGATCTTGCGCGCCAGGTCGGCCGGGTCCATGTTCAGCGTCGTGGGGTCGATGTCGACCCAGCGCGGCCGCAACCCGTTGGCCAGCACCGGCCAGTTGGTGCCCTCGAACGTCAGCGGCGTGCAGAGCACCTCGCCCCCGTCGAGCCCGCGGGTCACCAGGTCGAGCGCCAGGTGCAGCCCGGAGGAGCCGCTGTTGAGCGCCAGCACCCGGGGGTTGCCGATCGCCGCGCCGAGTGCGCGTTCGAACTCGGCGACGACCGGTCCGTGCTCGAGCCTGCGGCTGGACAGGACACCCGCGACCCGCTCGAGCGCGTCGCGCTCCGACATCGCGACGTTGAACAGCGGGATCATGGCCGGGGCTCGTCGTCCGCCTGCGCGCCGAGGGTGAGTTGCTCGGCCTGGTCCTTGCCGTAGAGGGCCTGCCAGTAGTAGCTCCACGGCCGGAACCACCCGTCGGCCACGCAGGTCCACCGGGGGCCGGGACGGTACGCGTCGACGAACGCCGGGGTGCGGGCCGCGATGGCGCGGTTGTCGTGGATGTCGATGACGTCGCGCAGCTTGCCGGTGCTCAGCGCCATCTCGACGATCTCCCGGCCCTCGGCGTGCCCGTCGAGGCTGGGGTCGAGGTACTTGCCGACCGGGTCGCGGATGTAGAAGTAGTCGCTGTGTACGTCGATCAACGCCAGGTAGGCGTCGATGGTCTCCTCGTTCATCTCCGCGAAGGAGTTGATGTTGAGGCTGACGTCGAACCGGGTGTCGGCGTAGCGGGTGTCCACGTCGTGGATGGACGTGAAGTGGATCCGGGAGAACTGTTCCTGCGGCAGTACCGAACGCAGGTACCCGGAGGACAGTTTCAGCGAGCTCGGCAGATCGATGATGTGGTACTCGCGCACGTCGTGGTTGGACAGCACGGTGTGGCACGTGCGCCCGTAGCCGGCCCCGATCTCCAGGGCCCGGGAGCCGTCGAGCTCGACGTGGCGTGCGATGAAGTCCAGCTCCAGCACCGAGAGCAGGTAGTCCATGCACACCGGCTCACCGTCGTAGGTGATCGTGATCGGGTTGCCGATGTCACGGTTGCCGATGCGCCGCAGGCGTTTCCAGTTCTCGTCGCTGAGGTCGGCGGCGAGGTTGTACAGCAATGCCTTCAGATAGCGGGTCCCGTTCACCTCCGGGTCCCAGAAACCGATCTTGAAGTTGATCGGCTTTGCCTTGAAGGACGCGAGCTCGGTCACGGCCTCGTCGGTGGCATGGATCTTGTCGTGGCGCGCCCGCAGCCGGCTTGGGCCGTACTTGTCGTGCATTCGGCGTTCCCATCGACCTTGGGAAGCGAGGGCACCCCCGCCTGACCCGACTCATCTTGCCGCCCGGCCCCGGGCGGGGACATCTCCGTGCGTGCGGACGACCGGGACGCCGCAATTCCGGAGATGCCGCGACCGGGTGCGGATGTGAAGCTGGGGCGCATGTCGGAATTCGACGGCAGGACCGTCCTCATTACCGGCGGCGGCAGCGGCATCGGTCTTGCCACCGCGCGGCAACTGGTCGACGCGGGCGCCAACGTCGTGCTCGCAGGTCGCCGGGTCGAGAAGATCGACGCGGCGGCGAAGGAACTGGACCCCACCGGCGACCGGGTGCTCGCGGTGGGCGCCGACGTGTCCCGTGTGGACGATCTGGACGAGCTCGCCACCCGGATCCGCGGCCAGTTCGGCAGGCTCGACGGCGTCTTCGCCAACGCCGGGATGGCCTCCTTCAACCCCGTGTCCCCCCGCGCCGACGTCAGCGAGGCCGACTTCGACCGGTACGTCGGCGTCAACTTCAAGGGCACGTTCTTCACGATCCAGAAGACGTTGCCGCTGTTCGACAAGGGCGGCGCCGTGGTGCTGAACAGCACCTGCCTGGTGCACCGCGGCATGGGCCTCGCGCTGGGCCTGGGAACGATGTACGGCTCGACGAAGGCGGCCGTGGCGAGCCTGGCCCGCCTGCTGGCCGGTGACCTGGCGAGCCAGGGCATCCGGGTCAACTCCGTGAGCCCGGGCTTCATCCACACGGACATGCTGGACGAGCTCGCCCCCACCGACGAGGCCATCGACATGTGCGGCCAGCAGGTGCCCGTCGGCCGGGTCGGCACGGCGGAGGAGGTCGCCGAGGCGGTCGCCTTCCTGCTGTCGGACCGGGCAAGGTACATCACCGGCCAGGACCTCGGGGTGGACGGCGGCCTCGTCGGCTCGCTGCCGCTGACCCCGACCGTACCGGCATGACCACGGACCGTTTCGCACCCGCATCCACGGAGATGTCCCGGCCGGCATCCTCTGGGCAAGATGTTTCGGAGAGTCCCACGGGGATTTCCACGAGTCACCGTTTCGAGCACCTCGCTGCCCCAGGGCGGCACCGAGGGAATTCGAAAATTCTTTGGAGGGCGTATGTTCGCTGAGGCTGTGGTAAAGGTGAGCCACAAACTGATCAAGGGGTACGCGCCCAAGGCGGGTCCGCACTGGGCGGCCAAGGCCTGGGACCGCTCCCGGTACGAGCAGGCGCCGCGGGTCGGCCCGGACCTGAAGGTGAAGAAGGACCGCGTCGCCAACCTGATCTCCGAGTACGGCCAGGGCGCCGACCGGCTCATCGAGTTCGCCTGCGGCACCGGGGTGCACACCGAGAACGCGGTCAAGAACTCCGACGCCGAGGAGATCGTGGTCGTCGACATCTCCGCGGACGCGCTCGAGATCGTCAAGCGGAAGATCACCGATCCGCGGCTGCGCACCGTGCACGGCGACTTCTGGACCGACCTCGGGATCGGCACCGCCGACGTGGTGATGTGCATCAACGCCATCCACCACATGGGCGATGTCCGCGAGGTCATCACCCGGCTGACGGACTACGTGAACCCGGGCGGCGTCCTGATCGGCACCGTGCTGACGATGGACAACTTCCACGAGTTCCAGAGGGACTCGCACGGCACGGTCCGGCACGCCATGCGCAGCGCGAACTTCCTGGTGAACGCGCTCGCCCTGCGGCTGACCAACGGCCGGATCCGCTCGCACGCCTACCGCTCGCAACTGCTCTACGAGACCCAGTTCGAGAACATCCTGCGCGAACTGGCGCCGAACCGCATCCTGCACCTGTCCAACACCCGCTACATCTCGGTGTTCGCGATCCGCTGCTGACAACGGCTCACCGGCAGGACAACGCCGGGGCGGGCCGAGTCGATCGGTCCCACGCCCCGGCGTTTTGTCGTCAGGCCAACAGGGGACACGTCGTACACCGGAGGCAACGGCATGAAGCACAGGTCCGCCCGCGAGCCCCTTCCCCGGCGCCGGCGCGGCGTCACGCACACCGTCGAGGTCGGCGGTGCGGCCGTTTCGATGACCACCAACCAGTTCGCCGACGGCCGGCTGGCCGAGGTGATCGCCACGTGGGGCAAGGAAGGCTCCACGACCCGCGGCCTGATGGACGCGTTCTCGACCATGCTCTCGCTCGCCCTGCAGTACGGCGTGCCGGCCGAGGTGGTCGTGGCGAAGCTCAGGAACATGCGGTTCGAACCGCTGGGCAGCACCGACGACCCGGACCTGCCCGAGGTCACCAGCGTCGTGGACTGGGTGGCGCGGCGGATCGCGCTCGACCATCTGTCCGAAGAGGACATCGAGGACGCACCGGTCGGTCAGCTGGTCATCCTGGACGACGTGCGGCGCAACACGGCCTGACCTGCCCGCCGGACGGCGCGGGTCACGGGTTGCCGGCGACGGCGGCCAGTTCGCCGACCAGGCCGGCCAGTGCGGGCTGGGCCGCCATCTCGACCGCGAGACCGGTGGCGGCCCGGGCGAACCCGGGGCGGTGCAGCAACTCGAGGCAGTGCTCGGCCACGCCGTGCGGGGTCATCTCCTCCGGGCGCAGGCACAGCCCGGCGCCTGCGGAGACCACCGCGTCCGCGTTGTCGAACTGGTCGTCCAGCATGGGCAGCACCAACTGCGGCTTGCCCGCGCCGATCGCGGTCAGAGCGCTGCCCTGCCCGCCGTGGTGGATCGCCACGTCGCAGGCGGGCAGCACGTGCGAGAGCGGGAGCCGGCCAGCGTGCCGGACCGCGGCCGGCAGCGCCGGCCACTTCACCGCGATCTTCTCGTCGACCGCGATCACCATCTCGATGTCCAGCGCGGCAAGGCGTTCGGCGATCGGAAGCACGGTCTCGTAGCCGCCGTCCTCGCCGAGCCGGGGCAGCACGGTGCCAAGCGTCAGGCACACCCGCTTCACCTCGCGCGGGCGCAACGCCCAGCCGGGCACCCGCGAGTCACCGTCGTAGGGCACGTTGCGCATCCGCCGGTGGCCCGCCGCATAGGGCGGGCGCAGGCTCGGCGGCCACGGGTTGAGCGTGAGCGCCGGTTCCGGCAGCGCGGACAGGCCGAGCGCGGAGAGGTCGGGGGCGAGCAGTTCGGCCGCCGCCGCCCGATACTCCACCAGCGGCGCCACTCCCCAGTGCAGCTCGGCCGCCGGCCGGGCGTAGGTGGCCGCCGCGATCGGCCCGGCCAGCTCGGCACGCTCGCTCACCACCAGGTCCGGCCGCCAGAAGTCCACAAGGGACAGTGCGCCGGGCAGGCCGCCGGCCGCGATCCGGGCGAACACCCGGCCGTTGCCGCGCCGCCGCCCGGCGAGCCCGTCCGGGTCGCCACCCGCGGTGAGACCGGCGACGCTCGCCACCGGTCCGATCGCGGTGGCGGCGAGGCCGGACCGCAGCACCTCCGGCACGAAGTCCGCAGAGGTGGCGACCAGCACCTCGTGCCCCATGGCGCGGCACGCCCAGGCCAGTGGCACCAGCGGAAAGAAGTGCCCCGGCAGGGGGACCGTGGTGAACAGCATCCGCATCGTGTTCGCTCCACACGCGACAGACGGTGTGCCGGCTCACCCCGCCGCGCGTTCGTGCTGGAGCAGCAGGGTGTACCCGGCGACCGTGGAGTTGTCCCGGATCCGGCCGTCGGAGATCATGAGCTCGAACTCGGCCCTGGTGAACCACCGGTGCCGCATGTCCTGTTCCTCCACCTCCCGGTCCGGCGGCCCTGGCACCAGGTCGCCGGCCAGGAAGACGTCGATGGCCTGACCGCTCGCGCCCTGCCAGCAGAACAGGCTGCCCAGGCGCGTCATCGAACCGGCCCGCAGCCCGGTCTCCTCGGTGAGCTCCCGGTGCGCCAGTTCAACCGGGTCGCCGCCGCGCCTGCCGGGGAAGCAGCCCTGCGGGAACTCCCAGTACCGCCCGGCGACCGGGTAGCGGTACTGGTCGACGAGGTGGAACCCGTCCCGCTCGGCCGCGATGACCAGCGCCGCGTCCGGCCGGTCGATCACGGAGTAGATCCCCTGCGACCCGTCCATGCGCTGCACCCGGTCCTCGCGGACGGACAGCCACGCATTCTCGTACACCAGCCGCGACGAAAGCCGCCGAACCGGCACGTCCTCGGAGCCCACAATGGATCCCACGGTCCAACACTATCGATTTCTGTTTTGTCTTCTTCCTCCATCGTGCGGAACGTCGGCACCGTGATCAATGGCTGGACAGGCATCGGCCACGGCACGTCAGGAGATGCAACGGCCGCTGCTCGAGCCGAATGATGGGCCGTACCGGATCTGGGTCGAACCGCTTCTGATGGGAGCGACATGAGGTTTCTTTCCGGCCGGAAAAACTATCAGGTAGCCATTGTCGGTCTCGGTTACATCGGCTCGTGCATCGCGGCGGTGCTGGCCGAACGGGGACACGACGTGATCGGCGTCGACACCAACACCCGGCTGGTCGGTGAGCTGAGCCAGGGCTACTGCCGGTTCGTCGAACCCGGGCTCGCCGAGCTGGTGTCGGCCGGGGTCGCCGCCGGGCGGCTGCGGGTGAGCACCGACTACGCGGCGGTGCGGGCGGCCGACGTGGTGCTGGTGACCGTCGGCACCCCGGTCCGGGACGACGGCTCGCTCGCCGACGAGCAGCTGCGCGGCGCCTGCGCCGAGCTCGGCGGGCACGTGCGCGCCGGCCAGCTCTACGTCGTGAAGAGCACCGTCCCGCCGGGTACGACCCGCGAGCTGGTGCTGCCCCTGCTGGAGAAGGGGGGCCTGGTGGGCGGCGTGGACTTCGGGCTGGCGTTCACGCCGGAGCGGCTCGCGGAAGGCACCGCGCTGCGCGAGCTGCGCAGCCTGCCGATCGTCGCGGGCGGCCTGGGAGCCGACAGCACCGCCGCGGCCGCCGAGTTCTGGCGCGCCGCGCTGGGCGTCCAGGTGGTCGTGCAGGAGTCCCTGGAAGCCGCCGAGATCACCAAGCTGGCGGACAACTGGTGGATCGACCTCAACATCGCGCTGGGCAACGAGCTCGCGAAGTACTGCGCCCTGTTCGGCGTGGACGCGCTGGACGTCATCTCGGCGGCCAACATGGTCCCCAAGGGCACCGGCAACGTGAACATCCTGCTGCCCAGCATCGGGGTCGGTGGTTCGTGCCTGACCAAGGACCCGTGGATGGTCTGGCGCTCGGCCCGGGAGCGCGGCCTGGACATCCACACCGCCCCCGCGGGCCGCCGCGTCAACGCGGAGATGCCGGACTACACGGCGGGCCTCATCATCGAGGAGCTCATCCGGCTCGGCAAGGACCCGGCCTGTTCGAAGGTGGCCGTCATCGGCCTGGCGTTCAAGAACAACACCGGGGACCTGCGGCACACCCCCACCCGGCAGGCGGTGGCGGTGCTGGAGAAGGCGTGTGCCGAGGTGACCCTCTACGACCCGAGGGTCGACACCGACGAGGCCGACGAACTGTTCGGCATCACCCCCTCGAAGAGCCTGTCCGACGCGACCAAGAACGCCGACTGCCTGGCGATCTTCGCGCTGCACGACGAGTTCCGCGACATCGCCTTCGAGGCACTGCCGGTGCAGGAGTCGTGCCTGGTGCTGGACGGGCGCGCGTACTACTCGCGGGACAAGATCGCGGAGCTGCGCGCGCTCGGCTACCGCTACCGCGGAGTCGGTCGATGACCGCTGTGGTGACCGGTGGCTGCGGGTTCATCGGCGGCCACCTGGTGGCGCGGCTGCTCGCCAGGGGCGAGGAGGTCACGGTCTTCGACAGCGTGCACCCGCCGGGACACCAGCGGTTCGACGGCGTCCGGTACGTGGCGGGAGACATCCTGGACCGCGCGTCGCTGGCCGAGGCGATCCGGCCGGGCGTGGGCGTGGTGTTCCACCTGGCCGCGGTGGTCGGCGTCGACCAGTACCTGACCCGGCCCCTGGACGTCATCGACATCAACTTCACCGGCACCCGCAACGTGCTCGAACTCGCCGAGCGGGCCGGCGCCCGGGTCGTGGTGGCCAGCACCAGTGAGGTGTTCGGCAAGAACCCCGCGGTGCCGTGGCGCGAGGACGACGACCGGGTGCTCGGTTCCACCGCCGCCGACCGCTGGAGCTACTCCTCGAGCAAGGCGCTGACCGAGCACCTCACGTTCGCCTTCGTCCGCCAGCGCGGCCTGCCGGCCACGATCGTGCGGTACTTCAACGCCTACGGCCCCCGGCAGCGGCCCGGTTTCGTGGTGAGCCGCTCGGTCCACCGGGCGCTCAACAACCGGCCGCTGGTGGTCTACGACGGCGGCCGGCAGACCAGGTGCTGCACCTACGTCGAGGACGCCATCGAAGCCACCCTGCTGGCCGAGGGCAACCCGGACGCGGTCGGCCAGGCGTACAACATCGGGTCGATGGCCGAGGCCACGGTCGGCGAGATCGTCGAACTGGTCCGGGAGCTCACCGGCGGCACGGTGCCGGTCACCGACGTCGACGCACGCACCACGCTCGGCCGGTCCTATGAGGACCTGGCCAGGCGCATACCGGACAACACCAAGGCACGCGAGGCGCTCGGCTGGCAACCCACGACGTCGCTGCGCGACGGTCTCACCCGGACGATCGACTGGGCCAGGGCCAACCCGTGGTGGCTGGACCTGCCCGACAGCGGCGTCGCCTGACAGATTCGGGGGCACACGATGACAACCAACGATCACGACTGCCGGGTCTGCGGTGGCAGGGTGCGGGAGTTCCTCGACCTCGGCAGCCAACCGACCGCCAACGGGTTCCTGCCGCCCGAGGAGGCGGACGGGGTGTTCCTGTTCCGCCTCGCCGTGGGCGCGTGCGAGACCTGCACCATGGTCCAGCTCATCGACGAGGTGCCGCAGGAGTTCCGCTACCACGCGGACTACCGCTACCGCGCGTCCGGCTCGGCCAGCCACCGCCAGCACTTCCAGCGCAACGCGCAACGGTTCCTGCGCACCGAACTCGCCGGCGACGACCCGTTCATCGTCGAGATCGGCTGCAACGACGGCGTCATGCTCGGCACGATCGCCGAGGCAGGGGTGCGCCATCTCGGCGTCGAACCCTCGACCACGGTGGCGGCCATCGCCGCGTCGAAGGGCGTCCGGGTGCTGACGGAGTTCTTCGACGAGGCCACCGCGGCCGCGGTCCACGACGACCACGGTCCGGCCGACGTGGTGTTCGGGGCGAACACCGTCTGCCACATCTCGCACGTCGGCTCGGTGCTGCGCGGCCTGGACAAGCTGCTCAAGCCCAGGGGCGTCTTCGTGTTCGAGGAGCCCTACCTCGGCACGCTCGTCGACCAGATGGCGTTCGACCAGATCTACGACGAGCACGTCTTCTACTTCAGCGTCACGTCGGTTCGGCAGATGGCGAGCCGGTACGGGTTCGAACTGGTCGACGCCGAGCACACCCCCATGCACGGCGGCGGGATCCGTTACACGCTCGCCCGGGTCGGCGCCCGCAGCCCGGCCCCCGCCGTGGCGCGGCTGCTCGCCGACGAGCACGCCAGGAAGCTGACCGACCCGCAGACGCATGCCCGCTTCGCCGGCAACGTCACCCGCATCCGCCGGGACCTGCTCGCGCTGCTGGGCGAAATCAAGGCGCAGGGCCGGTCGGTCGTCGGCTACGGCGCCCCGGCCAAGTGCACGACGGTGACGAACTACTGCGGGATCGGCACGGACCTGGTCCCGTTCGTGTGTGACTCCACCCCGGCCAAGCAGGGCCACCTGGTGCCGGGTTCGAACCTGCCGGTGCGGCCGCCGGCGGCGTTCGCCGACCCGTACCCGGACTACGCGCTGCTGTTCGCGTGGAACCACGCCGAGGAGATCATGGCGAACGAGGCGGCCTTCAGCGCCACGGGCGGCCGGTGGATCCGCTACATCCCCGAGGTGCACGTCGTCTAAACGTGAAGCGCAACGCGGAAGATGCCGTGCGGCGGCGGCGAATGTGACGCTGACCTCGGCGTGGACGGCGGTCTGGCGAGTTCCCTTCCGTTGGATGTGTACCCGGCCAGGACTGACTCAGGTATCAAGGAGGAGACCGTGATGAGCCACGAGGCTGGATCGCGCGCGGTGGTGCTCGGTGGAAGCATCGCCGGGTTGTTCGCGGCAAGAGTGCTCTCGGACGCCTACGACGAGGTGCGCATCGTGGACCGCGACGTGCTCGTCGGGACGAAGGGCGTGCGCCGGTACTGCCCGCAGAGCCAGCAGGCCAACGGCCTGCAGGCCAAGGGCGTGCACGTCATGGAGGAGCTTTTCCCCGGTATCACTCAGGAACTGGTCGACAACGGCGCGCCGATCGGCGACCTGGCCGGCACCTGCCGGTGGTACACCCAGGGCTACCGGCTCAAGCAGGAGACCGCCGGCCTGCCCGCCCTCGGCGTGCTCCGGCCGGTGCTGGAGTGGCACATCCGCGAGCGCGTGCAGGCCATCCCCAACGTCGTTTTCGTTGAGCAGACCGACATCCTGGGGCTCGAGACGACCGCGGACAAGAGCCGGGTCACCGGCGCCCGGGTGCAGGCGCACGGCAGCAGGACCGAGGAGGTCATCGAGGCCGACCTGGTGGTCGACGCGACCGGCCGCGGCTCGCGCACCCCGGTCTGGCTGGAGCAGCTCGGGTACGCCAAGCCCGAGGAGGAGCGCAAGAAGATCGACCTGGTGTACGTGACCCAGCACTACAAGCTGCGTCCCGGCTGTGACCCGTTCGGCAAGGACACGGCCATCAACCAGATCGCGCACCCCGGCCTGCAGCGGGGCAACGTCTTCTTCAAGGTCGACGGCGGCCTGCTCGAACTGACCACCTACGGCCTGCTCGGCGACCACCCGACGACCGACCAGACCGAGCTGTACCAGTGGATCAAGTCGTTGGGCGCCAAGGATGTCTACGACGTCCTGCGCTACGCCGACCCGGTCGACGCGCCGGTGGCGTTCCGGTTCCCGACGACCCTGCGCCGGCACTACCAGAAGCTGGACCGGTTCCCGGAGGGGCTGCTGGTCACCGGGGACGCGGTCACCTGCTTCAACCCGGTCTACGCGCAGGGCATGACCGTCGCCGCGCTGTGCGCGATCACGATGCGCCAGCACCTGCACAGCGGCGCCACCCCGATCCCGCTCGACTACTTCAAGGACCTGGCGAGGGACGCGATCGACCAGGCCTGGGAGATGACCAACACGATCGACCTGACCTTCCCCGGGGTGAAGGGCGACCGGACCCGGCAGGTGCGCATGGCGCAGAAGTTCCTGAAGCGGACGCAGATCGCCGCGACCCGGGACGGCAAGGTGGCCGCCGCCTACTTCAAGGTCGCCGCGCTGGTGGCGACGCCGGAGTCGCTGATGCGCCCCGGCATCATGCTGCGCATCCTGTGGAAGTCGTTGTTCGGCCCATCGAAGGAAAGCCTGCGGCCGCACGTCTGGCAGCCACCCGCTGACGTCGAGCCGGTGTTCGCCGACGTCACCGAGATGCCCCGAGCGGCGTGATGACTACCGCACACCGGACCTGCCCGCTCTGTCAGGCCGTCTGCAGCCTGACCATCAGCCTCGACGCGGACAACCGTGTCACGTCGGTGCGTGGCGACCAGGACGACCCGTTCTCCAAGGGCTACATCTGCCCGAAGGGCGCGAGCTTCGGCCGCGTCGACGAGGATCCGGACCGCCTGCGGGCGCCCATGATCCGATCCGGCGACCAGTGGACCGAGGTGACCTGGGACGAGGCTTTCCTCGCCGTGGAACAGGGTCTGACGCGGATCACCGAGGAGCACGGCAAGGACGCGGTCGCCGTCTACTTCGGAAACCCGACCTATCACACCATGGCCGGGTTCCTGTACCGGATGCCGCTGATCCAGTCGCTGGGCACCCGCAACGTCTACTCCTCCGGAACCATCGACCACATGCCGAAGCACGTCGCGGTGGGTCACATGTACGGCGACCCGTTCGCGATCGGGGTGCCCGACGTCGACCGAACCGACTACCTGCTGATCATCGGCGCCAACCCGTTGGAGACACACGGATCCCTGTGGGCCGCGCCCGATCTTCCCGGCCGGCTGCGGGCACTGCGCAGGCGCGGCGGCACGGTGGTGGTGATCGACCCCCGGCGCACCAGGACCGCGGAGTTCGCCGACCGGCACCTGCCGGTCCGGCCCGGCTCCGACCCCTACCTGCTGCTCGGCATCGTCCACACGCTGCTCACCGAGAACCTGACCAGGATCGCGGTCGACGTCAACGGTCTCGACGAGCTGCGCGGCATCGCCGAGGAGTTCCCCCCGGAGCTGGCCGAGCGGTTCTGCGGCGTGCCCGCCGCCGACATCGTCCGGCTGGCCCGGGAACTGGCGGCGGCGCCGACGTCGGCCGTGTACTCCCGCATGGGCGGGTCCACGGTGCGGTTCGGCACGCTGACGCAGTGGCTGGGCGAGGTGATCAACGTGCTGACCGGCAACCTGGACAGCGCGGGCGGAATGATGTTCGCCAAACCCGCCGCGCTCGAGGTGTTCCGCACCGGGCAGCCGTTCCAGACGGGCAACTGGCACAGCCGGGTCCGTGGCCTGCCCGAGGTGCTCGGCGAACTGCCGGCCGCCACCCTCGCCGACGAGATCGAGACGCCGGGGGAGGGGAAGATCCGCGCGCTGGTGTCGATCGCCTCCAACCAGGTGCTCTCGACGCCCAACGGCCCCAGGCTGGACCGGGCCTTCGGCGAGCTGGACTTCATGGTGTGCGTGGATCCGTATCTCAACGAGACGACCAGGCACGCGCACGTGATCCTGCCGCCGCCGCGGATGATGCAGGTGGCGCACTACGACTTCCTGCTGTCGATCGTGACGGTGCGCAACTACGCCAGGTTCTCCCCGCCGATCCTGCCGCTGGAGCCCGACCAGCGCACCGAGGCCGAGATTCTGGCGCGGTTGACGCTGATCGCGGCCGGCGCGGGCGCCGCGGCGGACCCGGCCGGGCTCGACGAGTCGATCATCGGCCAGTTCCTCGAGGTGGGCACCCAGATACCGGGTTCGCCGTTCGAGGGCCGGGACGTCGCCGAGCTGCGCGCCGAGCTCGACGGCGACAGCGGCCCCGAGCTGATCCTCGACGTCATGCTCAAACTCGGCGGGTACGGCCTTTCCCTGGCGCGGCTGAAGGAGAACCCGCACGGCATCGACCTCGGCCCGCTCGAGCCGCGGCTGAAGGAGCTGCTGTGCACCCCGTCCGGCCGGGTCGAGCTCACGCCGCCCGCCCTGACCGGGGACCTCGCCCGGCTGCCCCGGGAGCCCGCGGCCCCGGCCGGGGAGATGCTGCTGATCGGCCGGCGCCAGCTGCGTTCGAGCAACAGCTGGCTGCACAACATCGCCTCGCTGCGGGGCGGCAGCAACCGGTGCACGCTGCACATCAACCCGGCGGACGCCGCCCGGCACGGGCTGGGGGAGCGCGCGGTCGTGCGGTCGGCCAAGGGTGAGCTGGTGGTCGACGTCGAACCGACCGACGTGATCATGCCGGGGGTGGTGAGCCTTCCGCACGGCTGGGGCCACGCCGGCAGCCCGCAGCGCATCGCGGCGGAAGAACCCGGTGTCAACGCGAACACGCTGACCGACGAGCTGGTGCTGGACGTCCCGTCCGGCAACGCGGTGTTCAACGGCGTCCCCGTCACGATCAGCCCCTACCCGGCACAAGCACCCGCTCCAGAAGGGACGACCAGGACATGACAACCGCACGGAGCCTGCCCCCGACCAGCATCGCCCACCCGCCGGAGCCGGGCCTGACGCCGGACGAGGTCGTCGCCCGCGCCGAGCGGATCGCGGCGACCCTCGTGGACCGGCAGGCGGAGACCGAGCAGCGCGGGTACTACGCGCTGGACACGCACAACGAGTTCCTCAGCGCCGGCCTGTACCGGCTGCTGGTGCCGCGCCGCTACGGCGGCTACGAGTTCGACCTCGGCACCTACCTGCGGGTGGTGTCCGCGATCGCCCGCGGTTGCCCGTCGACCGCCTGGATGTACACCTTCGGCGCGTCGCACGCCGTCCTGGCCGCCACGCTGTTTCCCGAGGCAGCGCAGGACGAGCTGTTCGCGGGCGGCGACTTCATCTGTCCGGCCACCGTCGCGATGATCGGCTTCGCCGAGCCGGCCGAGGACGGCGGCTGGATCATCGACGGCGTCCACCCCTACAGTTCGGGCTCGCCGTACGCCACCCACTTCATCGGTCACACGCTGGTGGCCGGCCCGGACGGCGGGCCGCCCGCGCCGATGATGTTCGTGGTGCCCAGGGAGCAGTGGCGGCGGCTGGACGACTGGGGCGCGCAGCTCGGCCTGAAGGGCAGCGGCTCGCACAGCGTCGCGATCGAGAAGGCGCACATCCCCGCCCACTTCGGGCTGGTCGGCACGCACATGGGCCTGACGTCGGTGGTCGACGGCACGGTCGGCCGGGAGCTGCACGGCAACGCCATGTACGGCGGCGGGGTGCTGAGCGCGGCGCAGTTCCCGCTCGCCGCGCTGTCGGTCGGCATGGCCACCGGCGCGCTGGACGCCTACGCCGAGCTGATGCGCGAACGCACGACGATCTTCCCGCCGTTCACCTCGCGGGTCGAGGACCCGGACTACCAGTTCCGCTACGGCGAGGCCGCGGGCAAGATCGCGGCGGCCGAGGCGGCGCTGTCGGACGCCGTGCGGCAATGGACCGTGACCGCCGAGCACCCGGGAGCGTTCACCCGCGAGGTGGACCTGCGGCTGTCCATGGTCTGCCGCGAGTCGGTCCAGCTGTGCTGGACCGCGGTCGCCGATCACCTGTTCCCGACGGCGGGATCCAGCGCGGTGCGTTCCGGAGCCCGGATCGAGCGGGTCTGGCGGGACATGTCGACCCTGCACAGCCATGCCGGGGTGAGCGTCTTCCTGGCCAGCATCGCCAACCGCGAGCTCGCGAAACTGGCCTTCGACGTGACGGGCTGACCGATGCCACCACGAGAGGGCGGAGACCCAGTGCCCGAACAGACCCGGCCGCTCACCGGCGTCGAGTACGTCGAAAGCCTGCGCGACGACCGCGAGATCTTCCTCTACGGCGAGCGCGTCAAGGACGTCACCGAACACCCGGCGTTCCGCAACCCGGTGCGGATGACCGCCCGCCTCTACGACGCGCTGCACGACCCCGAGCATCGCGACGTGCTGACCACCGCGACCGACGCCGGCGGCCCCGGCGGCTACACCCATCGCTTCTACACCACACCGCACAGCGCCGAGGACCTCGTCGCCGACCAGCAGGCCATCGCCGCGTGGGCCAGGATGAGCTACGGCTGGATGGGCCGCTCGCCCGACTACAAGGCGTCGTTCCTCGGCACGCTCGGCGCCAACGCCGACTTCTACAACCCGTTCGCCGACAACGCGCGGCGCTGGTACCGCGAGTCGCAGGAGAAGGTGCTGTACTGGAACCACGCCATCGTGCACCCGCCGGTGGACCGGGACCGGCCGCCGGACGAGGTCGCCGACGTGTTCGTCCATGTGGAACGGGAAACCGACGACGGGCTCATCGTCTCCGGGGCGAAGGTCGTGGCCACCGGGTCCGCGCTGACCCACTACAACTTCATCGCCCATTACGGGCTTCCCATCAAGGACAAGAAGTTCGCGCTCGTGGCGACCGTGCCGATGAACGCGCGGGGGATGAAGCTGATCTGCCGCCAGTCCTACACGGCGGCCGCCGCGCTGACCGGCAGCCCGTTCGACTACCCGCTGTCGTCCCGGCTCGACGAGAACGACACCATCCTGGTGCTGGACAAGGTGCTCATCCCGTGGGAGAACGTGTTCATCTACGGGGACGTCGTCAAGGTCGGCATGTTCACCGGGCACTCCGGGTTCATCGAGCGGTTCACCTTCCACGGCTGCACCCGGCTCGCGGTGAAGTTCGAGTTCCTCGCCGGCCTGCTCGCCAAGGCCCTGGAGATCACCGGGACCAGCGACTTCCGCGGCGTGCAGTCGCGGCTGGGTGAGGTGCTCGCCTGGCGGAACCTGTTCTGGGGGCTGTCCGACGCCGCGGCCCGCAACCCGGTGCCGTGGCGCAAGGGCTCGGTACTTCCCAACCCGCGTTACGGGTTGGCGTACCGGTGGTTCTCCCAACTCGGCTACGCCCGGATGCGCGAGATCGTCCTGCAGGACGTCGCGAGTGGACTGATCTATCTGAACTCCAGCGTGAAGGACTTCCAGAACCCCGACATACGGCGTTACCTCGACCAGTACCTGCGCGGCTCGCACGGCATCGACGCGGTCGAGCGGGTGAAGGTGATGAAGCTGCTGTGGGACGCGGTCGGCAGCGAGTTCGGCGGCCGGCACGAGCTCTACGAGCGCAACTACGCGGGCAACCACGAGAACACCCGGGTGGAGCTGCTGCTCGGGCAGCTGGGCGACGGCCAGCTGGACGGCTACAAGGCGCTCGTCGACCAGTGCCTGGCCGAGTACGACCTGGACGGCTGGCAGGTGCCCGACCTGGCCTCGTTCGAGGAACTGGGCCAGGCGGGGCGCGACCTGCTCAGCTGAGATCCGCTTGTCCGTGCCGCTGCCGGTCGGCGTGACCGGCAGCGGCATCGGCGTCTCCCGGTCCGGCGGAACCTCACCTGCCGGTGATACCGCGCAGCCGCACGGCGATGAACGCCTGCCAGTGGTTGCGCGGGCTGGTGATCGGCTTGGGGTTCCGCCCGGACGCGTCCCGTGCCGGATCGCTCGTCATATCGCCATCCTCGTTCGCGCCGGAACAGCCGCGCATCTTTGATCTTGCGAAGCGTCTCGGCGGGGGGTTTGGTGCGCAAGGTGGGAGATGTCATGGCGGTGCCGGCGGTGCTGGACTAACCGCACGACAGTCCGTTGTAGGAGGAGCCACGCATGCGAGTTCTATTCGCGACCGTCCCCCACCCGAGTCACTCGTTGCAGCTCGTTCCCTACGCCCAGGCGCTGCAGAACGCCGGGCACGAGGTCCGTGTCGCGCTCGCCCCGCTGGGCGTCTCCGACATGACCGAAGCGGGACTGACCGCCGTGACCTTCGGCGACACGATCCAGCATTCCGTGCAGAACTTCGCCGAGCTCTCCTGGATTCCCAACGAGGCGGAGCGCGCGGCGTACGTGGAGGCACTGCGCCTGGATCCCTTCGAGGCCGACCAGTGGGACGTCTTCTACCAGTACTTCAACTTCAACTGCCAGATGTACCTGCCGGAGGAGCCGCGCCCGGACGTCGACGGGATGATCGAGTTCGCCCGGGACTGGAAGCCGGACCTGGTGCTGTGGGAGTCGTGGTTCCCGATCGGCGCGCTCGTCGCGCGTGCCTGCGGCGCCGCGCATGCCAGGATCCTGCTCGGCCCCGACCTCAGCGGGTGGGCGAGCGAGATCTTCGCCGAGCGGAACTCCCCTGCTGTCGAGGCCCTTGGCGGCAACCCACTCGTCAAGAGGCTGCGCCAGGTGGCCGACCGGTATGGCATCACCGTCGACGACGAGCTGATGCGCGCCGACCTCACCATCGACCCGCTGCCACCGGAGATCAGGCTGTCCCGCAACATCTCGACGCTGCCGGTGCGGGGGATTCCGTACCAGCGCGGCGGTGTGCTGCCGGAGTTCCTGCACAAGCCGCCGACGCGCCCGCGGGTGGCCGTGTCGTTCGGCATGTCCGTTCGGCTGTGGCAGTTCGGCGGCGACACCCGGGTGCCGCCGGTGATGGAGGCCGTCGACGGGCTGGACATCGAGGTCGTGGCGACCCTGAACGAGAACCAGCTCGCGTCGACCCCGCGGGTGCCGGACAACGTGCGGATCATCGAGTTCCTGCCGCTCACGCAGCTGCTGCCGACCTGCGATCTGCTCATCAACCACGGCGCGGCCGGCACGTTCCGGGCGGCCGAGGCGGCGGGCATCCCGCAGATCATCATCGACACGCAGGAGCCGCACCGGATCGTCTTCAGCGGTGAGGGCGAGAACGTCACCGTCTCCAACGCCGACCGGCACACCGACTCGTGGCTCGGCGCGAAGCTGCTGGCCGACCGCGGCGTCGGCGTGACCATCAACCACCTGGAGCAGTCCGCCGCCGAGATTCGCGAGCAGATCCAGAAGCTGCTCACGGACGAGTCCTACAAGGACAACGCGCGGGCGATGCAGCGGGCCTGGATGGCCAAGCCGGGCCCGGCCGACATCATCCCCAACCTCGTCGAGCTTGCCGAGCGGCACCGGAGCGGGTCGTGACCGGACCGGACACCTCGCAAACACTGTCGCTGCAACAGGAGTTCATCAACGCGCTGGACAAGGGCGACGAGATGGGCCCGTTCGGGCCGGCCTACGTGCTGGCCTCGGCCTGGCGGCTGCGCGGTCCGCTCGACCCGGCCGTGCTGTCCGGCGCGCTGGACGACGTCGTCGCCAGGCACGAGATCCTGCGTACTCCGGTGGCCCGCGGCACGTCCGTCGCGCTGCCGCCGGACCCGGCGCCGGGGCCGGTGTCGCTCACCGTGCACGACCTGAGCGGAACGCCGGAGGCCGATCGCGACCGGCGCGGCGAGGAACTGCTCAACGAGTTGGAGGGCGGCCGCTACCCGGTGACGGAGCTGCCGTTCCTGCGGGCCACGCTCGCCGTGTTCGCCCCCGATGACGCCGTGCTTGTGCTGCTGGTGCACCACATCGTCGCCGACGGCTGGTCGATGGGCGTGCTCATGCACGACGTCGCCAGCCTGTACGCGGTGCGGTCCGGGCATGACGTGCCCGCGCTGCCGCCGGCCCGGCAGTACCACGAGTTCGCCGCCGCACAGCGGGAAAGTCTCGCGGACCCGGCGGTTCTGAAGGCCGCGAAGTACTGGCGCGAGCACCTGGCCGGCGCCGAGATGACACTGATCCCCGCCGACCGGCCGTTCGCCGGGAAAGTCGCGGCCTACGCGGCACACCGGTTCCTGCTCGATGCCGAGCTGACCGCCGCGACAGCCCGGTTGGCGAAGGCGCACCGCGCGTCGCCGTTCATGGTGTTCCTCAGCGCCTACAACCTCCTGCTGCGCGAGCTCGCCGGTACCGATGACATCGTGGCGGCGTCGTTCAGCGCTGGCCGGGGACTCGGCGACTTCCACCACGCGGTGGGACCGTTCCTCAACTTCGTGCCGCTGCGCACCAAGCTTGCGGACTGTCGCACGTTCGCCGATGTCCTCGACCGCACCCGCACGACCTGCCTCGGCGCCTTCAGCAACGAACTGCCGTTCCCGCTGATCGCCATGGAGGCTCCCGCACTGCTGGCCTCGGCGGCCGAGCCCGAGCGGGACCTGCCCGCGTTCGAACTCCTGCAGTTCCCGCAGGAGGCGAGCAGCGAGACGGTCGGTGGGCTCGCGGTCACCGAGCTCCGCAGGCGGCTGCTGTCCCAGGAGGTCAGCTGCGGTATCCCGGACGGAATCGTGTGGGCACTGGACGTGCTGCCCTCCGGCGAGACCGTCAGCAGCCTGAAGTTCGACTCCAACCTCTTCGACGCGGACACCGTGTGGGGCTGGGCGCGCGCCTACGAGCGGATCCTGCGCGCGGCGGTGGCCGACCCGAACTCTCCGCTGCCCCAGTAGTAGTCGTTGTCCCGGTAGTTGTCAGTCGTTTGTCACGGAGGGGAACGCGATGCCGAGCACCAGCCCGGCCGCGGCGGCGCTCGCCGCCGCGGTGATCGAAGCCGAGGACGCCGGCAAGGGTGAGTT
>NZ_DASTBH010000274.1:0-20155 GCF_035712165.1 Actinophytocola sp.
GCCTGGGCGGACGACCCGAGGGCCGACCCCGAACACCGGACCGCGGCGGCCATCCCGCCCGCGGTGCACCGCGCCAGCCTGCTCGACCCGGTGACGCATGCGTTGCTCGGTGCGGCGAGTTGGCACGCCGTCGAGCATGGCGGCTGTGCCGCCTGGAAGATCCGGATCACCCCGTACTCCTCCGGCGACACCACCGCCGCCTACCGGCTCCTGACCGACCATCTGTTCGCGACCACGCCGATCGACCGCATCGAGGCCACCGCGAGCGCCGACGACAGCCGCACCCGCCAGGCCCTCGAGGGCGCGTCGTTCCGCTTCGAAGGCGTGCTGCGGTCCGGCGCGGCCACGGATCTGGTGCTCTACGGCCTGCTCCGCGCCGACCGGTAACCGTCGTTTTCCCGCGGCTGCTGCGCTCGGGCTAGCTGTCCCGCGCGGACGGCGGTTGACCACGATCCGGACCGGGAGATAAAACGGCGACCGGGGGGAAGATGACGGTCGCCGAAGGAGCATTCGTATTGGACACCCCGCCGGAACATCCGCGGTATTGGTTGGTCTTCGCGTCGGACTGGCCCTCGATGTTCGACACCATGGCGCAGGCCGCACACGCCATCGCGCCGCCCTGCGTGCCGCGGGCCGACCTACCCAAGGATGTCGGACAGCTACTGGGTTTCGCCGACCTCTACGTCCGCGAGCACCCGGGCCAGCGAGTGGTCTGGATCAGCGACATCTCCCGGTGGCTGGAGAGCAAGGACAGCAGCTTTCTCAAACTCGGCATCGACTGGCAGAACGCCGTGTCCACAATTCCCACCCTCCCGATACCGGCATTGACGATGACAATTAGCAAACGCGCGCACAGCCTTCTGACCGACTCCTCCCGGCACGGCCTGACCGTCCGCTACCCCGACGCCCCCGCCGAACGCCTGACCAACAAGGAACGGCACGCCATCCACGAAGCCTTCGCCCACCAACTCACCAGCGACTGGCCCACCTACATCCGGGCCCGCACCGGATCAGCCCCGGTTACGGGTTCATGAGCTGAAAGGCGCCCTTGATGATGGCCAGGCTCCGGCCGACGGTGCGGTCGGCGTCGAGCGCAGCGTTGGGGTCGGAGATCATCAGACTGGTGACGAAGGTGTCGCCGGTGCTGGTGCCGGTGAGGTAGTTGAGCGTGAGCACGCCGGGTTCGCTGCCGCCCTTGAACCACACCGTGGGGAAGCGGGACCGGTCCAGTCCCAGGCCGCCGTCGTTGAGGGACAGGGCGTGGTCGATCTCCGGCTGGTTCTGGCGCCGCAGCCCGGAGAACGCCCGGCAGATGTCGGCCGGGGAGCCGAACCATTCGATCTCGTCGATCTTCTCCGGAGCCGTCCAGCCGGCGAGTCCGGTCAGCGGCAGGCGTTCCAGCCGCGTCACGGCCGCGGGCCTGGCCCAGCGGGGCAGCGCGAGGTAGGCCTCCGCCCGGGCCGGATACTCGGCGGCCTTGAGCTCGAAGAACGCTTTCGTGGTCAGGAACGGGATGTTGGCCGCCGGCCGCCGGTTGCCGAACAGGAACAGCTGCAGCTGCACCGTTTCGCGCCCGAGCCGGTGGATCAGGTGGTCGGTGGCGGTGTTGTCGCTGATCGAGATCATCTTGTCGGCGTACTCGGCGAGGGTCAGCCGGGTGCCCGCCGGCTCATCCTGCAGGACCCCGGAGGGCAGGCTCTTCCAGTCGTCCCGGATCGCCAACTCCTCGGTCCACGCCGTCCGGCGGGTGGCCACGGCGGTCCCCAGCGCCCCGAGCACGTACAGCTTGAACGCCGACCCGAGCGGCCGCTGCACGTTTCCGTCGATCTCGTGCACGGCGCGGCAGCGCCCGTCCCGGCCCACCCGCGACGCGGTGAACGACACCCGGGCGCCGAGCCCGGCCAGCCGCTCGTCCACCGCCGGCCAGGACGTGGGCGGCGGATCGTGGAAGGTGACGTGGATCCCGTCGAGCAGACCGGCGGCGTCGACATGCACCTCGAGGAGGTAGTCGCCGGCCGGACCGCTCACCCGCGCCACGACGTGATCCGGTTGCACCGTAAGGATTTCGGCGAGCGTGAGCCGGCCAAGCCGAGCCAGCGCGGCGTTGATCCCGGCCGGGCCGCCGGCCGCGGCCAGCAGCTCGCTCGACACGTGTTCGCGGATTTCCTCTTCACTGACCGGAACTCGGCCCGACGCCGACACCACCCAGTCCAGTTGCCGCTCGGCGGTCGGGGCCGCGGCCCACGCCGCGGGCGCACCCAGGAGTGCGACGAGGACGGTCACGCAGACCGTCACCAGGTGTCTGGACATGTGTTCCCCCTTCATCGATCGACCGGCCGGATCCACAACCCGGCCACCTGGCCGCCGGCGCGGTAGGTCACCTGCACGTTCCGTTCGCCCGCCTCGAAGTACAGGGGCACGTCGACGGTCGTGTAGTCCGTCGTGGCCACAACCACCGGCTCGCCCATGCGCTCGTAGCGGCCGACCTGGCTGGCGGTCTGGGTCCAGGCCAGCTCGATCAGGTCCTCGTCGACCGCCTCGAGCATCCGCTCGTCGAAGTCCCGGCGAACGTCGTTCCACCGGCACTCGATGACCGCGATCACCAGATCCTCGGCCCGCCGCGCCGCGTCGGGCAGCGCGGGCTCGCCCAGCGGTGTTCCGGTGCGCGGATCGAGGGCGCGGCCGAACCGCTGGAAGGCCGCCTGCCGGCTGGTGCCGAGCAGGTCGCCGATCTCCTGCCAGGTGTGCCCTGCGCTTCTGGCCGACTCGACCGCCGCCCGCAGCTCGGCCTCCGCGCCGCGGACCATCCGCAACGCCCCGCTCACCGCAACCAACGGATCACTCAGCACGCTGTCAACAATCGCTTGACGCGACCCCTCTGTCAACCCATCCTTGACACGCGCCCGCATCCGCCGCGCCCGACTACGACACGTCGAACCACAATACCGACGAATCCGCCCAGTCCCACTACGCGCCGGCAACCCCCGCCCACACACCAAACACTCCACCCTCAGCACCCTACAGCACGAAACCCTAAAAACGTGCCCCACCCCAGCACGAAACGGGTGGCGGGGCCGGCGAGCAGGGTTCGTCCAGAGCCGAGTGGACCAACCCGGGGTCCCCCTGCCATCGCGCCCAGCGCCGGGTCAGCAGGAGCTGGCACCGTGGGGGGTTTGGGGGGCCGGCGAGGCAGCGAAGCTGCCGAGCAGGGTTGTCCAGAGTCGAGTGGGCGCAGCAGGATTTGAACCTGCGAGATGCACATCAGCCGCCACCCCGTCCTGGCAGTCCTCCACCGTCAAACCGGCACGTCGGTTGTGCGGCAGGGGCGGTGGCGTCGGTGCCAGCGGGTGGCCAGAGTGGCGAGGGTGGCGAGGGCCCAGAGTCGGGGGGTGGTGGCGGGTGGTCGCTTGTGGAGGGTCAGTGGTAGCAGGTCGAGGTGAACCTTGTTGGGGGTGAAGAGGATGCGGGCGGTGCCGATGCCGTAGCGGGTGAGGTCGATGCGGTAGGCGTAGGGGTCGGTGGGGTCGTCGGGGTGCAGGGCGAGGCCGCGGTAGAGGGTGGGGATGGGAGTCAGGACGCGGAGCCGGAGTTGGTCGCCGCGGGTGAAGACCTCGACGCCGGCGCCGACCATTTCGCGGGCGCGGGCGTCGGTGAGGCGAGCGGGTAGCTGGTACCGGCCACACAGCTCGGGCCAGATCTCGGGGCGGTGCGGGATGTCGGTGCGGATCGCCTCGCTCGGAACGCCGAGCAGGTGGTTGAGCAGGCCGGCGGTTTCGCCGGGGAGCCAGAGCATGGCCGCCCTGGCTCCGTTGGTGAAGGCCATGACGGCGAGTCCGGCATCGGGTGCGACGAAGATCTGTGAGTTGAAGCCGGGCAGGATGCCGCCGTGTTCGACGATCGCGTGGCCGCCGGTGGTGCCGCGCCAGAAACCCAGTCCGATGCCGGGAATGCGTGGGTCGGGTTGGTAGTGGGGTTCGAACATGGTGGCCAGCGTGGCCGGTTTGAGCACCTGGCCGAACTCGTTGGCGCCGCCGCCGAGCAGTGCGGCCAGGTAGCGGGCCATGTCGCTGGGGGTGGAGTAGACGGAGGATGCGGCCGCGGGCACCATCTCGTAGTCGGCGACCCGCCTGGGACCGTGGGGGCCGAGGGTGTAGCCGGTGGCCAGGCGGTCCTTGATGCGGGTGGAGCGGACGAGGTCGGTGTCGGTCATGCCCAGAGGTTGGAAGATGTGCTCGCGGAAGTACCGGTCGAGCGGTTCCCGGCTGATGTCCTCGACGATCTGACCGAGAGTGGCGAAGCCGTGGTCGGTGTAGACGAACCGGGTACCCGGCTCGGACTGGATGCGCAGCCGGCCCCGGTAGTACTCGGTCAGTGCCGGCACCGGTGCTCCGGCCGGCACGGTCTCCCCGAACAGCCGGCGGAGCAGGTCGCTGGGATGGACGACCTCGGGGATGCCGGACGTGTGGGTGAGCAGGTGGCGCACGGTCGCGGGCCGGAAGAAGGCTTTTGCAGGGACCAGCCGGTAGGCGCGCAGGTAGTCGGCGGCAGGGGCGTCGAGGTCGATCAGGCCCTGCTCCCACAGTTGCAGAACGGCGATCGCGGTGACGGTCTTGGTGATCGAGGCGATCCGGAAGACGGTGTCCTCGGTGATGGGCGCGCGTGAGTCGACGTCGGCGACCCCGTGGGCGTGGAAGTACTCCAGAGATCCGTTGCGCACGACGCCGATCGCCAGACCGACGGCGGGACGGCGGTTGAGGATCGCGTTGACCCTGGCGGTGATCTCGAGTGGATCGGTCTCAGACATGGCTCCTCCTGGTGGGTCCAGCACCGACGCTGCTCTGCTCCGGGCGCGGAGAAAGGAGTCGATCGGCTCGGATCGGCGGGTCGAACGTCCCTGGCTTGCCTGCCGGTGACGCCACACGCTGGCGGGGAAAGGGGGTGCCGGTGATGGAGCGACTCGGCGCCGAGGATCTGCTCATGCTGTGGCCGGATGCGGCCTGGCCCCAGGAGATCGGTGCGCTTGCCGTGCTCGACGGCGCGGCCCTGTTCGAGCCCGGCGGCCGGTTCCGGATCGAGGCGGTGCGGGCAGCCGTCCAGGCCCGCCTGCACCTGGCCCCACGGTTGCGGCAGGTGCTTGCTGTGCCGCGGCGCGGGCTGGGCGGTCCGTTGTGGACCGATGCCCCGTCCTTCGACATCGCCCAGCATGTGCGGGTTGTCCCACTCACGGCGCCGGGCGACGAGGGCACGCTGCTGTCGGCGGTCGAACGGCTGTGCCGCCACCGGTTGGACCGCTCGCAGCCGTTGTGGCAGCTGTGCTTCCTGCCGGGCCTGCCCGGGCGCCGGGTCGGCCTGTTCATCAGGCTGCACCACGTCCTCGCCGACGGTGTCGCGGGAATCGCCACCATCGGCGCCCTGCTCGACACCGCTACCGTGGCACCGGTCCCGCCGTGGGCGCCGGCACCGCAACCGGCGGCTTGGGAACTGTTCGTCGACAACCTCCAGCGGCACAGGGACAAGCTGCGCGCGACGCTCGCTCACCCGGCGCGCGCCGCGCGGCGGCTGCACGCCGCACTGCCACCGGTGCCCACCGGGGCCGCGGCGCCCGCGACCAGCCTGAACCGCTTCGCCGGACCGGACCGGTCGCTGGCTCTGGTCCGGGCCGATCTCAAGGCGGTCAAGCGGATAGCGCATGCGCACGGCGGCACCGTCAACGACGTGCTGCTGGCGGTCACCGCTGGTGGCCTGGCCGCGCTGCTGCGCGGCCGGGGAGAACGGGTCGACGGACTGAACCTGCCGGTCTACGTGCCGGTCTCGCTGCGCCCGGAACCGGACCGCGCTCAGGCGCGGGGAAACCTGATCGGGCAGATGGTGGTTCCGCTGCCGGTCGGGATCGCCGACCCAGGCCTGCGGCTGTACCGCATCGCCGCGGAAACCACCGTCCGCAAGGCGATGAGCCATCCTCCGCTGGGCAGCGCGTTCGGCGGCCGGATCGCCCGGCGCGCCCTGCTGTCCGTTCTGGACCGCTACCCGGTGAACGTGACCACGGCCGACCTGACCGGCCCACCGCGACCGGTCTCCCTGGCCGGGGCACGCCTGCTCGAGGTGTTCCCGATCCTGCCGCTGATCGCGAACGTCGCCCTCGGCGTCGGCGCACTGTCCTACACCGACCAGTTCGCCATCGCCGTGACCGCCGACCGGGACGCTTATCCCGATCTCGACGTCTTCACGACAGGTCTGCGGGAGCAGCTCGCGGTGCTCGACCGGTCAGTCCCGGTGGCGCAGCGCTGAAGCTGACCGGGTGGTCCAGGCCGATCTGATCCACTCGGGACCTTGGTCTCTGCCGCGGTCGCCGGATGGCGTGCCAGCGTGTGGGTATGTGTCTTGGTGTGCCTGGGCGGATCCTCGATGTGGAGGTGCCGGCGGATCGGCCGGATCTGCGCACGGGAACGGTGGATTTCGGTGGGGTACGGCGCACGGTGTGCCTGGCCTACACGCCGGAGGCCGGGGTGGGTGACTACGTGATCGTGCATGTGGGGTTCGCGATCACAGTGGTCGACGAGGACGAGGCGGCGCGGACGCTGGCGGTGCTGCGGGCCATGCCCGGCGCGTTGGAGACCGAGCTGGGGCCGGCGGCGAGCGCGTCGTGAAGTACCTGGCGGAGTACCGCGATCCGGAGCTGGCTCGGCGGTTGCTGGGTGAGTTGCGGGCGGTCGCGACCCAGCCGTGGGCGATCATGGAAGTCTGCGGTGGGCAGACGCACACCCTGGTGCGACAAGGCATCGACGAACTGCTGCCGGCGGGGATCCGGATGGTGCACGGTCCCGGCTGCCCGGTGTGTGTCACGCCGCTGGAGATGGTCGACAAGGCGGTGGCGATCGCCGGACGGCCCGGGGTGATCTTCACAAGCTACGGGGACATGCTGCGGGTGCCGGGCACGACCGGGGATCTGCTGGGGGTGAAGGCCCGCGGTGGTGACGTCCGGGTGGTGTACTCGCCGTTGGAGGCGGTGCGGATCGCTGCGGAGCACCCGGACCGGCAGGTGGTGTTCTTCGCGGTGGGGTTCGAGACCACCGCGCCGGCCAACGCGATGGCCGTGCTGCGCGCGTCCCGGGCCGGGCTGGCGAACTTCAGCATGCTGGTCAGCCATGTGCTGGTGCCACCTGCGATCACCGCGATCCTGGACGCGCCGGACAACGAGGTGCGGGCATTCCTGGCCGCCGGGCACGTGTGCGCGGTGATGGGTTTCACCGAGTACGAGCCGATCGCCGCCCGGTACCGGGTGCCGATCGTGGTCACCGGGTTCGAGCCGCTGGACCTGCTGGAGGGGATCCTGATGGCCGTGCGGCAGCTCGAGACGGGCCGCGCGGCGGTGGAAAACCAGTACGCTCGCGCCGTCCGGCGATCGGGCAACCCGGCCGCGCAGGCGGCGGTGGCCGAAGTGTTCGAGGTGACCGGCCGGGCCTGGCGCGGGATCGGACCGATCCCGGCCAGCGGGTTGCGCCTGGCCGGGGCGTTCACCGACTTCGATGCCGAGACCCGGTTCGCCACCGGCACGATCGCGGTGCGGGAGAACCCGGAGTGCATCGCCGGGGCGATCCTGCGCGGTACCAAGGTCCCCACCGACTGCACCGCCTACCGGGTGCGCTGCACGCCGCGTACACCGTTGGGCGCACCGATGGTGTCCAGCGAGGGCACCTGCGCGGCCTATCACAACGCCGGCCGCCGGCCGTCCACCGTGGAGGAATCATGAGCGAGCCTGCGAGCGAATCAATATCACAGGGCGTCCGCTCGCGGCGGATCCGAGCCTGCGAGGAGACGACATGAGCGAGCCTGCGAGCGAGTCGTCGACCGCCTTCAGCTGCCCGGTGCCCCGTACCGAGACCGAGGTGGTGCTGCTCGGGCACGGCTCCGGTGGCCAGCTCATGGCCGAGTTGCTCGGCGAGGTCATCACGCCCGCACTGGGAATGCACGGCCCGCTGGAAGATGCCGCGGTGCTCGACCTGGACCGGCCGGAAGTGGTGGTCAGCACGGACAGCTTCGTGGTCACGCCTCGGTTCTTTCCTGGTGGGGACATCGGTTCCCTGGCCGTGCACGGCACGGTCAACGACATCGCAATGCGCGGCGCCCGGCCGGTCGCGCTGACCCTGTCCTACCTCCTCGAGGAGGGCCTGCCGCTGGCCGACCTGCGCCGGATCACCGACTCGGTGGCCGCCGCCGCGGCGGCCGTGGGTGTGCCGGTCGTTGCCGGCGACACCAAGGTGGTCGGGCGCGGCGCGGCGGATGGGATCTACCTGACCACCACGGGCATCGGGGTGCGGTTGCCGGGTGCCGAGGTGAGCGCGGCCTCCGGTCGCCCGGGGGATGTGGTGCTGCTGTCCGGCCCGATCGGCCGGCACGGCACGGCGATCCTGGCCGCCCGGGAGGATCTGGGTTTCGCCGGTGACCTGAGCTCGGACAGCCAGCCGCTGCACCGCCTGGTGGCGGCCATGATCGCGGCCGGTGGCCCGGCCGTGCATGCGCTGCGCGATCCCACCCGCGGCGGTCTGGCCAGCGCGCTCAACGAACTCGCCGCCGCCGCGTCGGTGGCCATCGAGATCACTGAATCCGAGCTGCCCGTGCCGGCGCCGGTCGCGTCGCTGTGCGACCTGCTCGGTCTCGATCCGTTGCACGTGGCCAACGAAGGCTGCCTGGTCGCACTCGTCGCCCCGGACCGGGCCGACGCAGTGCTCACCGCGATGCGCGCCACACCCGAAGGCCAGCAGGCCCAAGAGATAGGCCGGGTCGGTGCCGACCCGGCCGGCTGGGTCACCGCCCGCACCCTGGTCGGCTCGTCGCGGATCGTCGACATGCTCGTGGGCGAGCAGCTGCCCCGCATCTGCTGACCCGGGTTGGGCGGCGAGCGGTCTACTCCGTGCGCCGCCCGCGGTGCAGCACCGTGGCCAGCACGCCGATCACGATCGCCACCGGGATGAAGATGGCGCCGAACCCGGCCGTCGCGAGGGTCAACCCGATCGCGACCACCAGGGGCAGCACCCATCCCACCAGGATCCAACTGTGATCTGCCGGCGGGCGAACAGGACCATCATGCGGGTAACCGGTCATGGCAACCTCCCCGGAACCCAACGGGACTTGACTCGTCCACGATGGACCCCGCACCGCGACGGCCGCCACCGACCAACGTCCCGGCCCGGCACCGCCCATGGTCACCGATCGGGGACCGGTGCGGCGGTCTGATCATGCTGGTAGGTCTCGACCTGCGGGGGTTCGGCCAGAAGGTCCCGCCACCGCCGCAGGTGGTCCCGCATGGTGGGGTCATTGTCCACTCTGGCCTGGTCGCGGTCGTGGGTGTCCTGGTCGTCGTATGCCACGACCTCGATGAACCGGTCCGGGTCGGCGGCGTCCCACATCAGCCGGACCGAATCCCGCCCGGCTGCTCGTAAAACGGGATCGCCTCACGCAGAAACGCGACCAGATCACCGTGCCGGCCCGGCGCCACTCGCCCCCGCAGATGCAGCTCCAACATTCGCGCCACGCTACCGGTCGGCCACCGGGACCGTGGCCCGGGCGGCGGCCGGGTGACGCATCCGTTGCAGGGACACGCCGATCCCGTAGGTGGCGAACCGGCCCTCCGGCGCGATCTCGATGATCGTCGACGATGCGCGGCGCTCGGTGGGCAGCAGGCGCGCCACCCGGCCGGGCAATGCGCCGATCTCCGGTTCGCCCGCCGGACGCACGGTCGCCCTGCCGTGGAAGCTGATCGTGGCCGGCGGAATGGGCATCAGCAGCGACAGCAGGCCGCCCCGACGCACCGGCACGGTCACCGCGACCCGCCCGTCGACCGCGATGTGCCTAGCCTTCCAGCTGTCCGTGGCGACAACCACGTACAGCCGCCGCCCTTCGGCCGCGTACAGCACCCCGCTCGACCGCGGGTCACCGGCCGGCGTGCGATAGCTGATCACTGCGAACGACGACCGCTGGAGCTGCCGCCACACCTGGGTAGCGGTCAGCTGCGGTCCGCGGGTGGGGATCCCAGGCCGCGTGTCCGGTGTCGTCATGATCCCTCCTCGGTCCTGGTTGGACTGTGGCTTCAGTCCAGCGCGGCCAACAGCGGATCGCCACGGCCGAACGTCCCGGGTGCCGCGCCGAAGGTCAGGCACAGCAGCGGGATTCACCGGTGGCGCAGGATGAGGAGGAACTCGGCAGTGCCGTGGTCGGCCAGGTCGCCGAGCGGGCCGTAGCCGGTGGGGCTGGGGATGTTCCACTCGGCGAAGGTGGCCGGGAACGAGCCGGCGGCCGACAAATCGTCGCCGTCCCGACGGGCAGCGATGGTGACGGTGACCGGCCGGGAGATCCCGCGCAGGGTGAGCCGGCCCGCCGCAGTGGCGGTGGCGGTGCCGCCGACGGTGAAAGCCGGGTCCAGGGTGATCGGCTGGGTGAGGGTGATGGTGGCCTGCGGATGGTGTTCGGTGTCCAGACTCAGCGCGAGTTGGGGGGTGACCTGGCCATTGCTGGTGATCGTGGTGAGGTCGACGCGGAAGTCGGCGGCGGTGATCTGGTTGCCGGTGACGGTCAGGGCGCCGGTGACCGCGCGGGTGCGTTGGACGACGTCGCCGGTGACGAACAGGACGGTCTGCTGAATGCGGAACCCGACTTCGGATCCCTCGGCCACGTCCCAGGTTCCCTCGAGCGCGCCGGCCGGCGTGTTCGCCGGTGTCGCCGGCAGCGCCAGCGGGGCGGGAACGGGTGCGAGCTTGACGTAGAGCACCACCGAAGCCACGAGGAGCACGACGACGGCGGTGAGGCCGATGAGGATTCGTCGACCCCAGCGCCGCTTGCGCGCCGGACGGTCACCGGTGGTCGGGATGGTGGAAGCGGTCGTGCTGGTCATGTCGGCCGTCCTTGGTCGTGGTGGTTGGAGAGAACCTGGAAGACGGGGTAGCTGGCGGCGATGGCGTCGAACTCGGCCAGGGCCGCGTGCTGGTCGACCGGCAGGTGCGGGCGCGCGCCGGGCACCTTCGCCAGGTAGCGCTTGAGGATCGGGGCCCGGTCGGTGACCGGCACCTCGATCAGCCGGCATGCCAGGGCCTGGCGGCGACGCAGCACCACCAGGCCGTCGGCGGCGCGGACGTTGCGGACCCAGTCGCACCGCTCACCGAGCATCGACACCAGGTACCACTGGCCGTTCCAGTCGGCCATGCCCAGGGGGAACCGGGCCAGGCGCCCGGAGCGGCGGCCGGGCACCTCGAGCGTCACCCAACGGCGGGGCAGCAGCCCCATGGCGTGCACCCGCGCCCAGAACCGGGCGAACCGGCGTGCGGTGGTGTCACCTCGGCCGCCGACGTACATGGCACGCAGGCGCTCGGCGGAATAGGGCCACATGGTTCGCCTCCTCTCGCGGGATCCCCACTACACTTATGTCAGACATGAAACTTGGGACACAGAGTCCAAAGTCCTAATAAGGGAGTGCCGCGATGCGGGACGGCACACCGGCTCCTACCGGCCTGGGGCGCAGAAGCAGGCGGCTCTCCGAGGAGGAGACCGAGCGGCGGATGCTCGACGCGGCGCAGGCCATGGTCAACCGCACCGGGCTGACCGTGAGTCTGGACCATCTCAGCTTCGAGGACGTCATCCGCGAGGCCGGCGTCGCCCGCAGCGCGGTCTACCGCCGCTGGCCCTACAAGGACCTGTTCTTCACCGACCTGGTCGCCGAGCTGGCCAGGGCGGCAATTCCCTCCCCCGCCGACAACGCGGCGATACTCGCACTGATCAGGAAGGTCGTGGCCGAGCACACCGACCGGCTGGCCACAGGCGAGGGACGCCACAGCGTCGTGCTCGAGCTGTTCCGCCAGGCCGCGCTGTACGACTTCCAGACGCTCTACGGCTCCCCACAGTGGCGCACCTACCTCGCCCTGCACGCGACCTTCGACAGCCTCGCCGACGGCCAGCTGCGCGACCAGATCCAGCGCACCTTGGCCGAATCCGAACAGGGCTTCATCACCCGGGTCGCCGCCGCCTGGCAAAAGGTCGCCGAGCTGTTCGGTTACCGCCTGCGCCCCGAGCTGGCCGCCGGCTACGACACCATCGCCACCCTGGCCAGCGCCACCGCCCGGGGCCTGATCCTCATGGCGCTGTCCACCCCTGAACTGGCCACCCACCAGACCACGGCAAAACCTTTCGGAGCAACCGAAACCCGCGACTGGTCACTGCCCGCACTGGGCCTGGCCAGCATCGCCTCCGCCTTTCTCGAACCCGACCCCACCGTCAGCTGGACAGACGATCGGATCGGCGCCATCCGGCACTCGATCGACGATCTGCAACTGCCCGGTCCAGCGGACCCGACCGCACCTACCGCCGGCCCGCCAGGGTCTTGAGCGCCACCAGGAGCGATACGGCGGCGTTCTTGGCGTCGGCGAAAAGCATGGCGGTCTTGGGGTTGGTGTAGAGCTCGTTGTCGATTCCGGCGTAGCCGTGGCCCATCGAGCGTTTGATGACGATGATGCTTCTGGCCCGGTCGACGTCGAGGATCGGCATGCCGGACACGGCGTTGCCGGGGCGGCGGGCGGCGGGGTTGGTGACGTCGTTGGCGCCCACCACGAGCGCCACGTCGGCCCGGGCGAACTCCGGGTTGATCTCGTCCATGTCCTTCAACTGCGGGTAGGGCACGTTCGCGTCGGCCAGCAGCACGTTCATGTGGCCGGGCATGCGTCCGGCGACCGGGTGGATGGCGAAGCTGACCTCGACGCCGCGGTCCTCGAGGAAGCGCGCGAGCTCGCTGATCTCGTGCTGCGCCTGGGCGGCCGCCAGACCGTAGCCGGGCACGATGATCACCTTGCCGGCGTAGGCGAGCTGGATCGCGGCGTCCTCGGCGGTGGTCTGGTGGACCGCGCCAGATGCCGCGCCCCCGGCCGGACCCGTGTCGCCGGTGCCGAATCCGCCGGCCATGACCGCGAAGACCGAGCGGTTCATCGCGTCGGCCATCAGCTTGGTGAGGATGCCGCCGGACGCGCCGACCAGTGCTCCGGCGATGATCAGCAGCACGTTGCCGATGGCGAACCCGGCCATGGCCACCGCGATCCCGGTGCACGCGTTGAGCAGCGACACCACGACCGGCATGTCCGCGCCCCCGATGGGCAGCACCATCATGACGCCGAACACCGCGGCCACACCGAGCACGACGGCGAGCGCGGCGACGCTGGCCGGGTCGGCGGCGAGCCACACCGCCCCGGCGACGAGCACGGCCGCCAGCCCGGCGATGACCGCGCGCGCACCGGGGAACAGCAGCGGCCGGCCGGGCACCCATCCCTGCAACTTCCCGGCCGCGACAAGGGATCCGGTGAACGTCACGGTGCCGATCAGGATGTCGAGCGAACCCGCCACCGCGGTCGTCGCCGACACCCCGGCCGCCCGGTGCTCGATCAGGTCGACCGCGGCGAGCAGTGCCGCCGCGCCGCCGCCCACGGCGTTGAACAGGCTCACCAGTTGCGGCATCGCGGTCATCGCCACGGTGCGGGCGGCGTACATGCCAGGCCCCGCGCCGGCCAGCACCCCGGCGGCCAGCACGGTCCATCCGGTCGCGGTCATGCCACCGCGCGTGGCGAGCAGGACCACCGTGGCCAGCACGGCGGCCGCCATTGCGCCGGCGGAGAGCAGGTTGCCCCGCCGGGCGGTGGCGGGTGAGTTCATCTCGTGCAGGCCGAGCACGAAACACGCGGCGGCGCCCACATAGATCAGCCGGACCACCGACTCCACGGCGGTCATGACCGGGTCCGGAACATGTGCAGCATCCGGTCGGTGACCAGGTAGCCGCCGACCACGTTCATCGCGGCGAAGGCCACCGCCACGAACGAGAGCGCGTAGCCGGCCGGGGTGCGGGCCTCCGCCGTGACCATCATCGCGCCGATGAGCACGATGCCGTGCACCGAGTTGGCGCCGGACATCAGCGGCGTGTGCAGGGTGGGCGGCACCTTGCTGATCACCTCGTAGCCGACCAGCAGGGCGAGCACGAAGATCGTCAGGTCGGTCAGCAGCTCAGCACTCATGGCGGAGTTCTCCTTCGTGCGCGACCACGATGGCGTCCTGGATCTCGTCGGTCAGGTCGATCCGCGGCTGCCCGCCGGGACACAGCTGGGCGAGGGTGGCCTGGATGTTTCGGGCGTAGGCGGTCGACGCGGCGGCGGACTGCGCGGCGGCGAGGTTGCCGGCGCCGATGATCGTCACCCCGTCGACGACAGTCGCCGTGTCCGGTTTGGACAGTGCGACGTTGCCACCGAGCGGGCCGGCTGCCGTGTCCACCACGACCGAGCCCGGGCGCATCTTCTTGATCGCTTCCTCGGTCACCAGGACCGGCGGTTTGTGACCCGGCAGCCCGGCGGTGGTGATCACCACGTCGGCGTCGCCGATCGCGGTGCGCAGCGCCTGCTGTTGGGTCTCGCGCTCTTCGTCGGTCAGCTCCCGGGCGTACCCGCCGGCCCCGCCGCCGTTCGGACCACCGGGCAGGTCGAGGAACCGGGCGCCGACCGACCGCACCTCGTCCCGGGCATCGGGGCGGACGTCATAGCCGGTAACGACGGCGCCGAGTCGCCGGGCCGTGCCCATTCCCTGCAACCCGGCTACGCCGGCGCCCAGCACGAGCACGCTTGCCGGGCGCACCGTGCCGGCGGCGGTGACCAGCATCGGGAAGTAGCCGCCATAGGCGTTGGCCGCGACCAGGACCGCCTTGTAGCCGACCACGGTGGCCTGCGAGGTCAGCGCGTCCATCGTCTGCGCGCGGGACAGCGTGCGCGGCAACAGGTCCAGGCTGACCACGGTTGCCCCCGCCTGGGCCCACGCGCGTAGCTGCTCGGCCCGCTCGTGCGGCCGGAGCAGGCCGACCAGCAGTTGTCCACGGCGCGGTTCCAGGCCGTCGGGCGGGCCGACGCAGACGATCGCGTCGGCCTCCCGGCATATCTCCGCCCGGGAGACCAACCTCGCACCCTGGGCGTCATACGCGCTGTCCGGAAAGTTCGCCGGCGCTCCGGCGCCGGTCTCGACGAGCACCTCGGCGCCGGTCGCCGACAACGTGGCGACCACGCCGGGCACCAGCGCCACGCGCCGCTCGCCCGGCGCCCGCTCCTTCAGCACACCGATCTTCATGGTTTCAGCCTCGTCAACGCCGGGTTCCGGCCGAAGGGTCCAAGGGCCGCACATGTGGGACCTTTGGTACCTGGAGCGCCGCCGGGGGCCGTCGTTTGATGGGTTCATGTTCGAGGTGCGAATACATGGCCGAGGCGGGCAGGGTGTGGTGACCGCCGCGGAACTGCTTTCGGTCGCGGCGTTTCTGGAGGGCCGGCACGCCCAGGCGTTCCCCAGCTTCGGTTCGGAGCGCACCGGCGCGCCGGTGGTCGCCTACTGCCGCATCGCCGAGAAGGAGATCCGCACCCGGGAGCCGATCGTCGCGCCGGATGCCCTGATCGTTCAGGATCCGACGCTGCTGCACCAGGTGGCGGTGTTCGAGGGTCTTCGGCCGGACGGCTACCTCCTGATCAACTCCGGGCAACCGGTGGCCGAGCTGGGTATCGGCGAGGTGACCTCGGGGCTGCGTCCCGAGCGGCTGCTCGTGGTGCCGGCAACCGCACTGGCTCAACGGATTCTGGGCCGACCGGTACCCAACGCCGTGCTGCTCGGGGGTTTCGCCGCGGCCAGCGGGGTCGTGTCGATCGGATCGGTGACCGCGGCCATCCGCGAACGGTTCTCCGGCTCGCTCGCCGAGCGCAACGTCGCGGCCGCCGAGGAGGCGTTCACCTTCGTCCGCGACGAGATCGGAGAGATCGCTCATGCTTAGCAACCTTCTCAGGGGCGCCAGCCATGCTTAGGCAACTAGAGGGATCGCGGGGAGTGGCCGAGGCGGTCGCGTTGTGCCGGCCCGAGGTGATCTGCGCCTACCCCATCTCCCCGCAGACGCACATCGTCGAGCAGCTCAGCGTGCTGGTGAAGTCCGGTGCGCTGTCGCCGTGCGAGTACGTCAACGTCGAGTCGGAGTTCGCCGCCATGTCGGTGGCCATCGGCGCGTCCGCGACCGGCGCCCGGGCCTACACCGCGACGGCCAGCCAGGGCCTGCTCTACATGACCGAGGCGGTGTACAACGCATCCGGGCTCGGCCTGCCGATCGTGATGACCGTCGCGAACCGGGCGATCGGTGCGCCGATCAACATCTGGAACGACCACAGCGACTCGATGTCGGTCCGGGACAGCGGCTGGATCCAGCTCTACGCCGAGACCAACCAGGAGGCGCTGGACCTGCACATCCAGGCGTTCCGGATCGCCGAGGAGTTGTCGCTTCCGGTGATGGTGTGCATGGACGGGTTTGTGCTGACCCACGCCGTCGAGCGCATCGACGTGCCCAGCCAGGAGCAGGTCGACCTGTTCCTGCCGAAATACGAGCCGCGGCAGGTGCTCGACCCGGCCGATCCGGTCTCGATCGGCGCGATGGTCGGACCGGAGGCGTTCACCGAGGTCCGCTACCTGGCCCACGCCAAGCAGATCCAGGCCCTGGACCTCATCCCCGAGGTCTCTGCCGAGTTCGCCGGACTGTTCGGCCGCGACTCCGGCGGACTGGTCCGGCCCTACCGAACGGACGATGCCGAGACCATCGTGGTGGCGCTCGGCTCGGTGCTGGGCACCCTCAAGGACACCGTCGACGAGCTGCGCGCCGAGGGCGAGCGGATCGGGGTGCTCGGCATCACCTCGTTCCGGCCCTTCCCGCTCGATGACGTCCGCGATCATCTGCGCGACGCCAAGCGGGTCGTGGTGCTGGAACGCGCGTTCGCGGTGGGCATCGGCGGCATCGTCTCGGCCAACGTGCGGATGGCCCTGTCCGGACTGCCGATGCACGGCTACACGGTGATCGCCGGACTCGGCGGCCGGGTGATCACTCGGGCCTCGCTGCGCCGCATGATCACCGACGCCACCGCCGACCGGCTCCCGCCACTGTCCTTCTTGGACCTCAACACCGACCTGGTGGAGCGGGAGCTCCACCGCACCAGGCAGACCCGGCGATCCGGGCCGATCGCGGAGAACCTGCTGCGCGACGTCGGCGCGATCGCGGCCCGGATCAGGTGAGGACGCCATGCCCGCACAGATGATCAAGTTCTATCAGACCGGGAGCTTCGCGGTCGGCAACCGACTGCTCGATCCCGAGGCGCGCAGTGTGCAGGCCGACCCGAACCGGGCCAACAGCATCACCTGTGGGCACCGCGCCTGCCAGGGCTGCGGCGAGGCCCTCGGCGCGCGCTACGCCCTGGACGCCGCGATGCGCGCCACCGGCAACCAGCTCATCGCGGTGAACGCCACCGGGTGCCTGGAGGTGTTCTCCACGCCCTATCCGGAGACGTCCTGGCGGCTGGCCTGGCTGCACTCGCTGTTCGGCAACGCGCCTGCGGTGGCCACCGGCGTCGCCGCCGCGCTGAAGGCCAAGGGCCGCACCGACGTCCGGGTGGTCGGCCAGGGCGGCGACGGCGGCACCGTGGACATCGGGTTCGCCTGCCTGTCCGGCATGTTCGAGCGCAACGACGACGTGCTCTACATCTGCTACGACAACCAGGCCTACATGAACACCGGCGTCCAGCGCTCCGGCGCCACGCCCGGCGCGGCCCGCACCGCGACCACCCAGGCGGTCGGGCCGGAGCCTGGCAATGTGTTCGGGCAGGGAAAGAACGCCCCGCTGATCGCGATGGCGCACGAGATCCCTTACGTGGCCACGGCGACCGTGGCCGACCTGCGCGATCTGGAGTACAAGGTGCGGCGCGCCATGGAGTTCCACGGGGCGCGCTACCTGCATGTGCTGGTGCCCTGCCCGCTCGGTTGGGCGGCCTCGGCCGGCGACACCATCCGGCTCGCTCGGCTGGCCAAGGAGTCCGGGCTGTTCCCGGTGCTCGAGGCCGAACGCGGCGAGGTCGTCGCCGTGTCCACGATCCGCAAGCCGGTGCCGGTCGAGGAGTACCTGCGGCTGCAGGGCCGCTACGCACACCTGTTCGGCGAGACTCCGCGGCGCGAGGTCATCGACCGCATCCAGGCCATGGCCGATCGCAACATCCGCCGGTTCGGCCTGCTCGACCAGGAGACCCAGCCATGAAGGACAAGCCGTTCGCGATCACCCTGGACGTAGGTTCCAGCCTGGCCAACAAGACCGGTTCCTGGCGCACCGAGCGACCCGTCTATCTCGACCTGCTGCCACCGTGCAACAACGCCTGCCCGGCCGGGGAGAACGTGCAGCGCTGGCTGTTCCACGCCGAAGAAGGCCACTACGAACAAGCGTGGCGGCAGCTCATGCTGGACAACCCCTTCCCCGCCATCATGGGCCGGGTCTGCTACCGGCCGTGCGAGACCGCGTGCAACCGCGGACAGCTCGACGAGTCGGTCGGCATCAACTCGGTCGAGCGGTTCCTCGGCGACGAGGCCATCCGGCGCAAGTGGACAGTTGAGGTGACCGCACCGCCGTCCGGCAAGCGGGTACTGGTCGTCGGCGCCGGCCCGTCCGGCCTCGCCGCCGCCTACCACCTCACCCTGCTCGGCCACGCCGTGACCATCCGCGACTCCGGCACCCGGCCCGGCGGCATGATGCGCTACGGCATCCCGGCCTACCGGCTCCCCCGCGACGTTCTCGACGCCGAGATCAACCGGATCCTGGCCATGGGCGTCACCCTGGAGACCGGCCGCACCGTCACCGACGTGGAGTCCACCCTGCGCGACGGGGCCTTCGACGCCGTGTTCCTCGCCGTCGGCGCGCACATCGGCCGCCGAGCCGACATCCCGGCCGGGGACAGCGCCCGCATCCTCGACGCCGTCACGCTGCTGCGCGGCATGGAAGACGACGAGCGGCCCATGCTCGGCCGCCGGGTGGTCGTCTACGGCGGCGGCAACACCGCCATGGACGCCGCCCGCACCGCCCGCCGGCTCGGCGCCACCGACGCCGTGGTCGTCTACCGCCGCACCCGCGAACGCATGCCCGCACACGACATCGAGGTCGAGGAGGCGCTTGCCGAAGGGGTGCGGATGCGCTGGCTGTCCACCATCGCGCGGGCCGACGCGGGCACCGTCACCGTGGAGAAGATGCGCCTGGACGAGTCCGGGTTCCCCCAGCCCACCGGAGAGTTCGAAGAACTCGGCGCCGACACCGTGGTGCTCGCCCTCGGCCAGCAAGCCGACCTGTCCCTGCTGGCCGGAGTCGCGGACATCGAACGCGACGGCGCCGACGCCGGCACCGTCAAGGTCACCGCCGGCATGATGACCGGCCACCCCGGAGTCTTCGCCGGCGGCGACATGATCCCCTCCGAGCGCACCGTCACCGTCGCCGTCGGACACGGCAAGAAAGCCGCGAAGAACATCGACGCCTGGCTACGCGGCGCCCAGTACACCCCCGCGCCCAAGCCCGCCCTCGCCTCCCAGGATCGGCTCAACACCTGGTACTACTCCGATGCACCGGCCACCGTCCGGCCCACCCTCGACCTCGCCCGCCGCACCACCACCTTCGACGAAGCCGTCGGCGGCCTGGACGAATCCACCGCCCTGTTCGAAGCCCGGCGCTGCCTGTCCTGCGGCAACTGCTTCGAGTGCGACAACTGCCTGGGCGTCTGCCCCGACAACGCCGTGATCAAGCTCGGCCCCGGCCAGCGCTACGCCATCGACTACGACTACTGCAAAGGCTGCGGAATCTGCGCCGCCGAATGCCCCTGCGGCGCCATCGAAATGCACCCGGAGGAAACCTGAGCACCACGACTCCAACCGGCTACGGGCCTGCCCGACGGCCCGGCTAGCGGTGTGGTCGCGGGTCGTGGCGGTAGGTTTCGACCTGGGGCGGCTCGGCCAGCAGTTCGCGCCAGCGCCGCAGGTAGTCGCTCATCTCGGGGTCGTCGGCGACCCTGGCCTGATCGTCGTCATGGCTTTGCTGATCGGCGTACTCGACGACCTCGATGAACCGGTCGGGGTCTGCGACGTCCCACATGAGCCGGACCCGGATGCCGCCCGGCCGCTCGTAGAACGGTATCGCCTGCCGGAGAAACGCGACCAGGTCCTCGCGCCGCCCCGGCGCCACGCGCCCGCGCAGGTGCAACTCGATCATCCGGCCACGTTACGGGTGGGGCGAGATCACGGGTGGCGCAGGGTGAGCAGGAACTCGGCG
>NZ_DASTBH010000275.1:0-25125 GCF_035712165.1 Actinophytocola sp.
CGCCGGTCAGGATCCGGTCCACGGCAGCCGAGGAGACGGCCGGCAGCAGCAGCGCCGCCAGCGCGGCCAGCACCGCGCCCGCCGCGGTACCCGCGGTCTGGACCGGGGCCAGGCGGATCAGCCGCACGGCGCCCAGCGTCATCGGTCCTCCCGCAGCAGAAAGCCGACCAACTCATCGAGCAGGACCTCGCCGCCCGGCTCGTGCAGCGGATTGTGGCCGCCGGTCGGGATCTCCCGGTAACGCACCGGCGCGGCGGCCCGGCGCAACCGGTCGGCCAGCACCCGGGACTGGGTGACCGGGATGACGTCGTCGTGTTCCCCGTGCAGGATCAGCACCGGCGTCCGGATGCGTTCGCCGAGTTGGAAGAGATCTCGCGGCCCCAGTTCGTCGTCGAGTTGGATCCGGCCGCCGAGCCGGTCGATCAGGGACCGCACCGCGGGCCCGGCCTCGGCGTGCAACCGCCGCGCGCTCAGAAACGGTGCGACCGCCACGCAGCGGGACCAGGCCGCCGGCTCGGTCGCGGCGGCGAGCAGCGCCAGGAACGCGCCGTAGCTGGTGCCGAACAGCATCGGCGCCCGCCCGGACCGGCCGAGCCGGACGCCGAGATGACGGATGTCGGCCAGGTCCGGCCCGCCCCACGCGCCGTTGATGGCCTGCCGGTGGGCGCTGCCGTAGCCGGTGCTGCCGCGCTGGTTCGGCGCGACGACCGCGATCCCGGCCGCCGCCAGCCGCTGGAAGACCCGGTCGAAACCGAGTTGCCAGGCGGCTTCCGGCCCACCGTGCAAGGCCAGCACCACATGCCGCGCCAGGCTGGGCTCCGGGCCGTAGCACACGGCCTCGATCGGGCCGTCCGGCCCGGCGAAGCGTCGCAGCCGGGCATCGTGCGCGTCCGGGTGTGGCGCCGGGCCGAGATCGACCCGCCAGTCGTCCGGCGCCACCGCACCGGCGGTGGCGACATCGGCCGGCCGGGTGGGACCGCTGAACACGAAGCGCAGCCCGGTGTCGCTCCAGCCGGCGGTGCCGATCACTCCGGGCGGGACGGCGATCTCCGTGTTGCTGTGGCGATCGGTGTCGTGGATGACGAGCCGGGAGCGGGCGCCGTCGGTGACCCGCAGCGCCAACCGGCGCCCGGTGGGATCGAAGGTGAGCGGCAGCACCGTGCCGGGGATGGCGTTGAGCTCCGCGCTGAGGTCCACGCCGGTCGCGCCGGGCGAGAACCAGCCGAGCCGGGGCCCGGTCGCGGTGCGGGCGACCACGAGGAGCCGGTCGTTGGCCGTGCTGGCGAGCAGAACCGCCGGGCCCTCGGGTCCGGCGTGCGTGGTCACCGAGCCGTCCCGCGGGTCGATCGTGACCAGGCGCCGGCCGTCGGCACCGATCAGGTTGGCGGCCAGCCGGTCACCGGCCAGCCAGCTCTCACCGTGGGGCTGCCCGGGTAGCTCGGCGACCGGTTCCGGGGTCCGGTCCGCGGCGCCGATCCGGTGCAGTACCGAGGTTCCCCGGTGCTGCCGGGCGATCAGCCAGGCCAGGGTGTCCGGTCGCGGGCTGGGCACCGCCCGCAGGCCCGGACAGTCGAACCGGCCCACGGTCTGTTCCTCGCCGCCGTCCAGGATCGCGACCTCGTGTCCGGTGCTTCCGTTGCGCACCAGCACGACCGGGCCGGCCTCGGTCGGCATCGGCTGGGTGTGCTCGGTCTCGCCGCCGCCCTGGTGGGCGGCGACCGAATCGTCCACAAAGGACCAGGATTCGATCAGGTGTCCGACGCCGCCGGCCTCGCGCAGGCACGCGGCCCGGGTGCCGTGCGGGGAGAACCGGAAGCTGATCCGGCGCGGTGCCGGCAGGCTGCGGGTTCGCACTGGTGGGCTCCTTTCCGATCCGGTCCGCCGTTCCCGGTGCGGGAACGGCGGACCGGTGCTCCACCGGCGTCAGTTGGTGATGGTGCAGGTGATGGTGCACGTGATGGTGCAGGGGAACAGACCGACCTCACCGTCGGTCTCGATCTCCTCGAGCACCTGCAAGGCGTTCACGTCGAGTTCCATGGCTTTCACCTCCTCTCGGCAAAATCGGGAAGCCAGAGGCGGGAGCCGCCGGCATGCAGTCGGAGCAGGAAGGCCAGCACCCCGCTCAGTCCGGTGTTGTAGTCGGCCACCACTTCGGCCCGGGTCTCGTCCGGTGCGAGCGCCCGGCCGTCCCGGATGGCATGGCGCACCTGGATCGCGACCGCGAGTTCGGCGGCCCGGTCCCGGTAGCGCGGTTGTCCGGTGTACTCGGCCAGGTCCAGCAGGAACTCTCCGTCGCCGGCCAACCCATGGCACTGGGCCGGACCGGAGTGCCAGCGGGACCGGTGGATCGCCACGGCCGCGCGCTCGGCGAGGTCGAGCAGCCGGTCGTCGCCGGTCTCCCGCCACATCCGGAGCAGGAACGTGCCCACTCCGGAGGAACCGCTGCACCAGTTGGTTCTGGGCGCCGTGCTGGTCGTGTCGGACGGCCAGTAGGCGGCGCCGTCGATCATCTGCACCGCGTCGCGGAGCGTGTCCGCCGCCGCGGCCGCCAGGTCGTGGTAGTCCGCCGTTGCGGTGGCCTGGCCGGCGGCGAGCAGGAACGCGCCCACGCCGGCGACGCCGTGCGCGAAGCCGTAGTGCGTCAGGCCGGCCAGGCCCGAGGTGAAGTCCCGGGGGATCGGCCAGTACACCAACCCGTCCCGGTGCTCGGCCGCCGCGACCACCGCGTCGGCCGCCTGCCGGGTGCGGTCCAGGAACTCGCCAGCACCGGTGGCCTGCCAGAACCGCAGCTGGGTCAGCCCGGCGCCGGCAATGCCGTGGCAGACATCGGGATTGGGCCAGCGCAGCGGAATGCGGCGGGCCAGCGTCGCGGCCAGACCGGTCAACTCCTCGTCGCCGAGCGCCAGTCCGGCCTCCAGCAAGGCCCAGGCCGTTCCGGAGCGGCCGAAGTAGAGGCCGGGCAACGTGCGTGGCTCCCCGCCGAGGCGGCCGGCGATCCAGCCGGCGGCGCCGGCGACCGCCGCCCGCAGCGATGGGTCCGGCCGGACCTGGTAGGCGCGGGTCAGCACGCCCAGCACGCCGGCCGCGCCGTGCTGCACCGAGTGTGGGTCGGTGGTCGCGGCAAACCCCTTTGCCGGCCACAACCGGTGCGGGGCCTGCAGATCCATGGTGTCCACCAGGTGGCCGGTGGCATCGGTGATGGCCCGGGCCAGGTCACCGGAGCCGATCCGGCGCGCCGGGGCGGCCTGCGGCGCCGGGGCCGGCGTGCTCAGCGCGGCGCGGACGGCGTCGAGCCCGGGACGCCGGGCCGGATCGTCGTCCAGCAGCGCGACGATGACGGGAGCGAGTGCGGTCGCGGTGGGGTTGTCCGCCGCCAGGTGCGCCAACCAGTCCCGGATCCGCTGCCGGGTGTCGCGCCGCGCCGGTTGGTCCGCCGGCAGCACCGGATCGACGCCCGTGGCCAGATAGAACAGCACGGCGCCGAGGCTGTAGCGGTCCGCGGCCGGTCCCGGCGCGGGGCCGAGCCGAGGCGCGCCAACCTGTTCCGGTGCCCCGTAGCCCGGCGTGTAGGCCCGCGCGACCCGGTCCCCGGGCCGGGCGAGCATCTCCAGGTCGATCAGCCGGATCCGACCGTCGTCGGAGACCATCACGTTGTTGGGGCTGAAGTCCCGCAGCACCAGCCCTTCGGCGTGCACCAGCGCGACGAGTTCGACCAGGGCGGCGGCGATCCGGCGGACCGGTTCGGCCGGCGGGCCCCAGTGCCGGTCACCGAACTCCAGGTTGCGGTTGACCCAGGTGTGCAGGGTGCCGCCGGGAATCTCCTCCTGGGCCAGGAACAGGTCACCCTGCTGCTCGAACAGTCCGAGCGGGCGGGGAGTCCGGCCGCTGGGGGCGAACCGGGCCAGCATCGCCGCCTCGTGCCGGCGCAGATCCCGAACGTCTCGGCCGGCCAGGCTGGCACCGGCGTGCGGACGGGCCTGTTTGATAATCACGGCCGTGCCGGTGTCCTGGTCGGTAGCCCGGTACACGCCGCCGCCGAACGCGTGCCGGATCGCGGCCCGCACCACGTAACGGCCGTCCAGCAGCACCGGTTTGGGCGCTGGAGCCGGGTTCGCCGCCACAGCGGTGCGGGCGAACGGGTCGCGCGGCGCCCAGTCGGGCGGGGCGAACCAGGCTTCCCGCCGGTCCGGGACCAGCGTCCCGTCCGGAGCGATGAGCATCGCCTGCCGGTCGCCGTCGTTGCCGAGCAGCGGCACTCCGGTGAACGCGCCGAACCGGTAGTGCACCAGGCTTCCCGGCCGGTACGGCCGGTCGGAGAGGATGCCCGGCCCAGGCAGTCCCGCGGTGGCCTCGTCGAGTTCCGCGGCGAGGGCCCGCAGCCCGTCCTCGGTCTGGTCCGGGTAGGCGGTGATGAACTTTCCGCCGCCGCCGCGCGGATACCGGTGCGAAACCAGTTCCTGCACCGCGTCGGCGGTCGCGGCGAACTTGAACGGACATCGGTGCCGGATCAGCACGGCCGCCGCCCTGGCCAGCACCAGCGGCGCCGACAGCGGCGTGGCCGACAGATGCAACTTCCAGCCCTGCACCGGAATCCGCGGCTCCGGCGGCGTCACGCGGCACCAGAACTCCCCGGTGCTCACCGGCCAGTCCACGCCGTGGGCGGTCAGCGTCGCCTTCAGCCGCCGGACGAGGTCGTCCCGGGCGCTCACCGGGCCACCTCCAGCAGCGGCAGCGCGAACTGCGGCCGGTTGTCGATGCGGGCCCGGACCTGCGCGGAGCCGAAGTGGTAGTCGATGCGGCGCGCGGCATGCGCCCAGTCCCGCATCGTCCGCACCGGGCCGAGGGTCGCCGTGACGAACGGGTCGCTCCACCGGGCCACGGCGCGGTTCCACAGCACCATCGGGTCCTCGGTGCGGATGTTGCCGACCGTTCCCTCGTAGATCGCCATGGCCCGGACCTCGCCGTCCGGTTCGATCTGCATGGCGCGAAACGCCGTTCCGTTCGCGACGTGGTCCGGATGCATCTGCAGGGTCAGGTTGTCCGAGGTGCCGACGCCGACCGTGGCGGGCGCCAGGGACCGCAGCCGGGCGGGCAGTTCGGCGCCGCCCATGGCCCGGGCCTGCTCGTCGGTGAGCAACTCGTGCTCGGCGAACCCGGCGCGGCTGGCCAGTCCCGAGGGCACCGCGGCGCCCAGCCACAGCTGTCCCAGCCGGGGAAACCGGGGTGCGACGTCGGTGCACAGCTGCTCCAACTGGTGGAAGTTGCTGCGCACGGCCACGAAGTCGATGCCGAACGGGACCGGAGTTTCGGCGGCGTCGAGCAGCGCCAGCGCGGCCATGGCCCGGTCGAACGACCCGGCGCGGCCCCGCACCCGGTCGTGCACCGCCGCGGTCGCACCGTCCACACTGACCGAGATCCGGGCGAACACCCGGGCGAGGTCGTCGACCTGCTCCGGCCGCAGCGTCCAGCCGCTGGTGTAGAGGGCGACCGGGATACCGGCCCGGCCGATCCGGGCGGCGACCTCGACGATGCCGGGTACCAGCAACGGCTCGCCGCCGGACAGCGCGACCCCGGCCGGCCGCAGCGACACCAGTGCGTCGGCCACCCGCAGCAGTTCCGCGCGGTCGAGCCGGCGCGCCGGCCGCCGCCCGGACTCCGAGTAGCAGTGCACACACCGCAGCGGGCAGGCGTAGGTCATGTCCCAGATGACTTCGGCAGGACCGGTTTCGCTCATGCCGGGAAGTCAACCGGCGGCGTGGGCGCCGGACATCGGCAACGGCTGCCCAAATCCCGCGGCCGCGCTACCTACCTCAGGCCCGACCCGTCGCACGTTCGCGCAGCCATGTCGCACGTTCGGGTAGTCATGGCGTTCGGGCGTTATGTTGCCCGCTAGAGCCGGTTCTGCAGCGCGTCCGCGGCGGCCAGCAGGTCGGCGGCCCAGCGTGCGCCGGGCCGGCGGCCCATGCGGTCGATCGGGCCGGACACCGACACCGCGGCGATGACGGTGCCGGAGGAGTCCCGTACCGGCGCGGAAACGCTGGCGACGCCCGGTTCCCGCTCGGCGACGCTCTGCGCCCAACCCCGGCGCCGCACCTCGAGCAGGGCCCGTTCGCCGAACACCGCGTCGGCCAGCACGGTGCGTTGGATGCTCGCATCGGCCCACGCGGCAAGGACCTTCGCGCCGGAGCCGGCGGTCATCGGCAGCCGGGCGCCGATCGGAACGGTGTCGCGCAGGCCACTGGGCGGCTCGGCGGCGCTGATGCAGATCCGGTACAGGCCGTCGCGGCGGTAGAGCTGCACGCTCTCCCCGGTCCGGTCGCGTAGCCGGGGCAGCACCGAGCCGGCGGCGTCGAGCAGCGGATCGGTGGCCCCGCCTGCCAGTTCGGCCAGCGCCGCGCCGGGTCGCCACCGGCCGTCGGATCCCCTGCGCAGCAGGCGATGCACCTCGAGCCCGACCGCGAGCCGGTGCGCGGTCGCCCGGGGCAGCCCGGTCTTCACGCACAGCTCCGCCAGCCCGCACGGTTCCTTTGCCACCGCTTGAAGTACGGCCATCGCCTTGTCCAGAACCCCGATACCGCTATGCTGTCCCACGACTCGATATCATAATCCCGATATCTGGGATGTCCAGTACGTGAGAAGTGAGAACCATGGGACGAACGCTCGCCGAGAAGGTGTGGGACGCACACGTCGTGCGACGGGGGAGCGGCGCTGAGCCCGACCTGCTCTACATCGATCTGCATCTGGTCCACGAGGTGACCAGCCCGCAGGCCTTCGACGGCCTGCGGCTGTCCGGCCGCCCGGTACGCCGGCCGGATCTCACGATCGCCACCGAGGACCACAACGTGCCGACCCTGGACATCGACGCGCCCATCGCCGACCCGGTGTCCAGGACCCAGGTCGAGACGCTTCGCAAGAACTGTGCCGAGTTCGGCGTCCGGCTGCATCCGATGGGCGACGACGAGCAGGGAATCGTGCACGTGGTCGGCCCGCAGCTCGGCCTCACCCAGCCGGGGATGACGGTGGTCTGCGGCGACAGCCACACGTCCACGCACGGCGCCTTCGGCGCCCTCGCCTTCGGGATCGGCACCTCCGAGGTGGAGCACGTGCTGGCCACCCAGACCCTGCCGCTGCGCCCGTTCCGCACCATGGCGATCAATGTGGACGGTCGGCTGCGCCCGGGCGTGACCGCCAAGGACGTCATCCTGGCGGTCATCGCCCGGATCGGCACCGGCGGCGGCCAGGGCCACGTGCTCGAGTACCGGGGCGAGGCGATCCGGGCGCTGTCCATGGAAGCCCGCATGACCATCTGCAACATGTCGATCGAGGCCGGGGCCCGGGCCGGCATGATCGCCCCGGACGAGACCACCTTCGCCTACCTCCGGGACCGCGCGCACGCCCCGCGCGGCGCCGACTGGGACACCGCGGTCGCCTACTGGCGAGAGCTCTGCACCGATCCGGACGCCGCGTTCGACGCCGAGGTGCACATCGACGCCGCCGCGCTGAGCCCGTACGTCACCTGGGGCACCAACCCCGGCCAGGGGCTGCCGCTGTCCGCCAGCGTCCCCGACCCGGCGCGGATCGCCGACGAGAACGCCCGGCAGGCCGCCGAGAAGGCACTGTCGTACATGGATCTGGCGCCGGGCACCCCGCTACGGGACATTTCGGTCGACACCGTCTTCCTCGGCTCCTGCACCAACGGCCGGATCGAGGACCTGCGGGCCGCCGCGGAGGTGTTGCGCGGGCGCAAGGTGGCGCCCGGCGTGCGCATGCTGGTGGTGCCCGGATCCATGCGGGTCCGGGCGGCCGCCGAGGCGGAGGGCCTGGACCGGGTGTTCCTGGCGGCCGGCGCGGAATGGCGCTCCGCCGGCTGCTCGATGTGCCTGGGCATGAACCCGGACCAGCTCCGGCCCGGTGAGCGGTCCGCGTCCACATCGAACCGCAACTTCGAAGGCAGGCAGGGTAAGGGCGGTCGCACCCACCTGGTGTCTCCGCTGGTCGCGGCGGCGACCGCGGTGCGCGGCACGCTGTCCTCCCCCGACGACCTGAGCTGAGGAGCTTTCACGATGGAGCCGTTCACCACCCACACCGGCGTCGGGGTGCCCCTGCGCCGGTCCAACGTGGACACCGACCAGATCATCCCAGCGGTCTACCTCAAGCGCATCACCCGGACCGGGTTCGCCGACGGCCTGTTCGCCGCCTGGCGCTCCGACGAGCGGTTCGTGCTCAACCTGGAGCCCTACCGGGCGGGCAGCGTCCTGGTGGCCGGGCCGGACTTCGGCACCGGGTCCTCCCGCGAGCACGCCGTCTGGGCCCTGGCCGACTTCGGGTTCCGGGTCGTGATCTCGTCCCGGTTCGCCGACATCTTCCGGGGCAATGCGGGCAAGCAGGGCCTGCTGGCCGCCGAGTGTGACCAAGCTGACGTCGAGCAGCTGTGGAAGTTGCTCGAAGCCCGGCCGGGCACCGAAGTGACGGTCGACCTGCGGGAGAAGACCGTGCGCGCCAACGAGTTCACCGCACCGTTGCGGGTGGACGACTACACCCGATGGCGCCTGCTAGAAGGCCTGGACGACATCGCGTTGACCCTGCGGCACGCCGATTCCATCGCCGAGTTCGAACGCAACCGGCCGCAGTGGATGCCCGTCACGACGCCGGCCGGGACGGCCTGAGCGGACCCCTCCGGATAGCCCTTACGGCAACGGATTTGGACGCCCAAGGGACGAATTTGGGCGAGTCGCGTGGAAATTGTGGCGAGAAAGGCATACGGTGTCGAGAAGTCGGCCAGATGGGCCGAGACGGCAGTATGTTCTCATGGAGGACTGAAGGGTGAACAAGGCCCAACTGATCGAGGCGCTGTCCGAGCGCCTCGGCGACAAGAAGGCAGCGGGCGCCGCGGTCGACGGCCTCGTCGACGTCATCGTCCGTACGGTCAACAAGGGCGAGAAGGTCAACATCACCGGGTTCGGCGTGTTCGAGAAGCGCGCCCGGGCCGCCCGGACCGCGCGCAACCCGCGCACGGGTGAAACCGTGAAGGTGAAGAAGACGACGGTGCCCGCCTTCCGTGCCGGCACGACGTTCAAGGACGTTGTCAGCGGAGCGAAGAAGCTGCCCAAGGTGGCTGCTTCCCGTCCGGCCTCGCGCAGCACGGCGAGCACCACGCGCAGCACGGCGACCGCCGGCCGCGCCACCACGACCCGTGCCGCGGCCGCCACCACGACCCGTTCGCGGGCCGCGGCGGCCAAGCCGGCGACGACCACACGGACCAGCACGCGCAGCACCGCCGCCAAGTCCACGGCGGCCAAGGCTGCGCCGAAGGCCACGACGCGGTCCACCGCCGCGAAGTCCACCGCCGCGAAGTCCACGGCGGCCAAGAAGACCACCACGAAGGCCACGCCGGCCCGGACGGCCCGTCCGGCGGCGCGGAAGACCACCAAGAAGTAACGCTCCACCACGAAGGAGCCCGGCCCACCGAACGTGTGGGCCGGGCTCTTCCTTTCACCCAGCGGTGTGTACCGCCATCGCGTAGCTGTTCTCAAAAACCCGGTTCAGGGCTCGGCGATGTAGGTGGCCGCGACGAGCCGGCCATCGGGGGCCGGCCGGAAGGAAAGCAGCCACACGCTGCCCTTGCGGCTGGCCGGCTCGGCCAGGTCCAGCCCGGATTCCGCAGCCAACCGCGACAACAGGTCCGGAATCACGCCACCCTGACTGCACACCATCGGGGTGCCGCCGGCCAGCGCGATCTCCCGCAGCCGCGCCACGCCCGCCGCCGGGTCGGCCCGGTAACCCTGTTCGGACAGCAGCGGTTCCTCGACCATCTCGGTGCCGATGTCCTCGGCCGCCTGCTGCACGGTCTGGACACACCGCAGCAGGGCCGGGGAATGCACCCGGTCGGCGGCAAACAGCCCGGCGAACTCGCGCACCGCCTTCACCTGTGCCCAGCCCCGTGCGCTCAGCGGGCGCAGCTCGTCCGGACCCGGCCACTGCGCCCGGCTGCCCGCCTTGGCGTGCCGTACCAGCAACATCGTCGTCGTGTCGGCCGGCAGCGCGGTGAACTCCCGGACCACGGCGGCATCCCGGGCGTAGCTCAGCAGCCCGCCGGCCGCCTCGGGCGGCACCCAGGCCAACTCGTCCACCTCGCGGTTGGGCCGGAACTGTCCGGAACGGGCGCGCGCGGCGACATAGTGCACGGTCTTGCGGGCCAGCAGCGGGCGCAGCACCCGGTAGTCGACCTGGCCCAGATAGCGGCCGAGCGCCGAGGCGAACCCGGTCTCCTCGGCCACTTCCCGGGCAGCGCCCGCCCAGAGCGTCTCTCCGGGCTCCAGCTTGCCCTTGGGGAGGCTCCAGTCGTCATAGCGGGGGCGGTGCACCAGCGCGATCTCCAGCCCGCCTGGGGCCCCCCGGCGCCACAGCACCGCACCGGCGGCGAGGATGGTGGTCATGCCGGTCAGCCCAGCGCCCGATGGGTGGCCAGCAACTGCGCCTGATGATCCCGAACCGAGGATCCGTCCTCAGGGGACGCCTGCCACTCCCCGTCCGGTCCGAGCACCCAGCAGCGGGTGGCCGGGTCGAGGGCGGAGTCGAACATCGCGTCCAGTTCGGCGGTCAGCGCCGGGTCGGTGATCCGCACCTGCACCTCCACCCGGCGGTCCAGGTTGCGGTGCATCAGGTCCGCGCTGCCGATCCAGTGCTCGCCCGCGCCGACGAAATGCAGCACGCGGGAATGCTCCAGGAACCGCCCGAGAATGGAGCGCACCCGGATGTTCTCCGACAGCCCGTCGATTCCCGGCTTGAGCGCGCAGATCCCGCGCACCACGATGTCGGCGCGGACCCCCGCCTGGGAGGCCCGGTACAGCGCGTCGATCACCTGCTCGTCCACCAGCGAGTTGATTTTGATCCGGATTCCGGCCGGTTGCCCGGCCTCCTTGTGCTCGATCTCCTTGGCGATCCGCTCGATGATGCCCTTGCGAATCCCGTAGGGCGCGACGAGCAGGCTGCGGTACTCCTCTTGCCGGGCATACCCGGTCAGCACGTTGAACAGGTCGGTGAGGTCGGCGCCGATCGTCGGTTCCGCGGTCAGCAGCCCGATGTCCTCGTAGAGCCGGGCGGTCTTCGGGTTGTAGTTGCCGGTGCCGATGTGACAGTAGCGCCGGATCGTCGACCCCTCCTGGCGGACCACGAGCGCGGTCTTGCAGTGCGTCTTGAGACCGACCAGCCCGTAGACCACGTGCACGCCGGCCTTCTCCAGCGTTCGCGCCCACTTGATGTTGGCCTGCTCGTCGAACCGCGCCTTGATCTCCACCAGCGCCACCACCTGCTTGCCCGCCTCCGCCGCGTCGATCAGCGCGTCCACGATCGGCGAGTCACCGGACGTGCGGTACAGCGTCTGCTTGATCGCCAGCACCTTCGGGTCGCCCGCGGCCTGCTCGATGAACCGCTGCACGCTGGTGGAGAACGAGTCGTACGGATGGTGCACCAGCACGTCGCCCTCCTCCCGCAGGGTGGCGAACACGCTCTTGGGCGTCTCCCGGTCGGCGAAGGCCGGGTGCGTCGCCGGAACGAACGGCGGATCCTTGAGCTGCTTGCGGTCGATCGCATGCAACTGCCACAGGCAGGACAGGTCGATCAGCCCGCCGACCACGACCACGTCGTTGGGATGCACCTCCAACTCGGGCAGCAGCCGCTCCAGCATCTGCTCGCTCATGTCGTCGGCGACCTCGAGGCGCACCGGCGGACCGAACCGGCGCTGGGCCAGTTCCCGTTCCAGCGCCTCGAGCAGATCCTCGTCCTGGTCCTCCTCGACCTCGAGGTCGGCGTTGCGGGTCACCCGGAACGCGTGCACCTCGGTGACCTGCATGCCGGTGAACAGATCGGACAGGTGCGCGGCGATCAGCGCCTCCAGGGGCAGGAAGGTGTCCGCCTCGGCCGGGTCGCCGCCGTCCACCGGCACCAGCCGCGGCACGTTGTCCGGCACCTTGACCCGGGCGAACCGCTCGACGCCGATCTGCGGGTCGCGCACGGTCACCGCGAGGTTCAGGGACAGTCCGGAGATGTAGGGGAACGGGTGCGCGGAGTCCACGGCCAGCGGGGTGAGCACCGGGAAGACCTGCTCGCTGAAGTACGTGGTGAGCCGCAGTTGTTCGTGCTCGGCCAGGTCGGCCCAGCTCAGAATCCGGATGCCGTGCTCGGCGAGCTTGGGCCGCACGCCCTCCTGGAACACCCGGGAGTGCCGTTCGACCAGTTCCTGGTTGCGCTTGGAGATGTAGGCGAGCTGTTCGCGCGGGCTGAGGCCGTCGGCGCTGCGCACCGACAGGCCGGTTCCCGCCCGGCGCTTGAGCCCGGCCACCCGGACCATGTAGAACTCGTCGAGGTTCGACGCGAAGATGGCCACGAACTTGGCCCGCTCCAGCAGCGGCTGGGACTCGTCCTCGGCGAGCGCGAGCACCCGCGCGTTGAAGTCCAACCAGGACAGTTCACGGTTGATGTACCGGTCGTCCGGCAGGTCATCGGTCAGGATGATCTCCGGGGTGACGGCGGGTGGCGCTGCCGGCACGGCCCGGGGCTCCGGTAGCTCGATGCCGGTCACGTCCGGGGCGTTGTCCGTGCTCACCACCCCATCATGCCGCGCGCGAGGGGCCCCGGCGTAGTAACGATTCCCAGGGTTCACCGATGGGTCACGCAGACCAATGTGGATGTTCGCCGGCCCAGTCCCAGATCAGTGGCCATGGCCAGGTCATCGGGGGTGTCCACGTCCGCGCGCAGCGAGGGCACCGGCGCGGTGACCGGCAGCGCGCCGCTTTCCGCGTGCGCGGCGGCGGATCCGGCCCCGAACCGGGGATCGAGCGGCCCGCCCGGCGCGGACAGCAGCAGCGTGCTGCCGGTGCCGGCGCGGTCGGCGCAGAACATCCGCCGGCCGGCCGCTTCGGCCAGCGCCGCGGCGAGATCGGCCGGGCGCAGCGCGGGCAGGTCGGCCTGCAGCGCGCCGACCACACCGCCGGGGTCGGCGGCGCGCAGCCGGTCGGCGCCGAACCGCAGCGCGGCGTTGAGGCCGGGCAGCCCGCGCTCGTCCACGCACTCGGCCGCAGTGCCGCGCAGGGCCGGCGGTACCCGCTCGTCCTCGCACACCACCAGCACCCGGCGCACGCCGGGGGTCGAGCCGGCGGCGGTCACCGTGTCGGCCAGCAGCGCCAGCACCAGTTCGACATGCCCGGGCAGCACGCCCCGCAACCGCGACTTGGCCCGGTCCAGCCGCTTGACCGGAACGATGAGGTCCACCACCCGGCCCATCTTCCACGATGAGCCGACCTGGCATCCTGGTCGGACACGGTGTCGGGGGGCGGCGGAGGAGGAGCAGTTGGCGAGGCGGGAAAAGGGCGGGTTCCTGATCGGCGTGATCGCGGTCTTGTTCTACCCGCTGAGCTGGATGACCAAGTTCGTCCAGCGGGGCAGGGAGCGGCTTCCCCGCGAGGGTGGGGTGCTGCTGGTGATGAACCACGTCTCGCACTTCGACCCGATCGTCGACGCGGTCTTCGTGCACCGCAACAAGCGGGTGCCCCGGATCCTGGCCAAGGAGTCGGTGCTGCGGATCCCGGTGTTCGGCAAGATGGCCCGGGCGGTCGGCACGATCCCGGTCTACCGGGGAACGGCCGAGGCCCGGCACAGCCTGGCCGAGGCGGTCGACGCGCTCGGCGCCGGCAAGCTGGTGCTCATCTACCCGGAGGGGACGATCAGCAAGGACCCGGACAGCTGGCCGATGTACCCACGCACCGGGGTGGCCCGGCTGGCGCTGGACAGTGACGTGCCGGTGGTGCCGGTGGCCCGCTGGGGGACCCAGGCGGTCCTCAACGGATACACCCACAAGTTCCGGCCGCTGCCGCGCAAGACGGTGACGTTCTCGGTCGGCGAGCCGGTGGACCTGTCCGCCTACCGGGGCCAGGAGGTGACCCCGGCCCTGCTGCGTGAGGTCACCAACGTGCTGATGACCCGGGTGGTCGAGCTGGTCGCCGAGATCAGGGGGGAGCCGGCGCCGAAGGAGTTCTTCCGGCCCGCCGCCGGGGACAAGTCCGCCAGCAAGTCCGACGAGGAGCGCGCGAGCTGATGTCGTCCCGGTTCGCGGTGCTCGGGTCCGGCTCGTGGGGCACGGTGTTCGCCAAGGTGCTCGCGGACGCGGGCAGCGACGTGACGCTGTGGGCGCGCCGGCGGGAGGTCGCCGAGGCGATCGAGCAGCGCCGGGAGAACCCGGACTATCTGCCCGGGGTGCGGCTGCCGGACCGGCTGGTGTCCACCTCGGACCCCAGGCAGGCGCTGGACGGGGCCGACGTGGTCGTGCTCGCGGTGCCCAGCCAGAGCCTGCGGCACAACCTCACCGCGTGGCGCAGGCTGATCAAGCCGGAGGCCACCCTGGTCAGCCTGGCCAAGGGGGTGGAACTGGGCACGCTCAAGCGGATGAGCCAGGTGGTCATCGAGGTGACCGGCGCCGGTGAGCACCAGGTGGCGGTCGTGTCCGGGCCGAACCTCGCCCGCGAGATCGCCGAGGAGCAGCCCACCGCGACGGTGATCGCGTGCACGGATCACGACCGGGCGGTCGGCATCCAACAGGCCTGCACCACCGGCTACTTCCGGCCGTACACGATCACCGACGTGGTCGGCGTCGAGCTGGGCGGGGCGTGCAAGAACGTGATCGCGCTGTCCTGCGGCATGGCCGCCGGGCTGGGCTTCGGCAGCAACACGCTGGGCACGCTGATCACCCGGGGGCTGGCCGAGACCGCCCGGCTGGGCGCGGCCCTCGGCGCCGACCCGCTCACCTTCGCCGGTCTCGCCGGGCTCGGCGATCTGGTGGCCACCTGCCTGTCCCCGTTGTCCCGCAACCGGGTGTTCGGCGAGCGGCTGGGCCGCGGCCAGACCCCGGCGCAGGCCCAGGCGGCCACGCACGGCCAGGTCGCCGAGGGCGTGAAGTCCTGCTCGGCGATCCGCGAGCTGGCCCTGAAGCACGGCGTGGAGATGCCGATCACCGAGGTGGTGCACCGGGTCTGCCACGACGGCTTCGACCCCCGGGAGATGGCCGCCGACCTGATCGGCCGCAAGACCAAACCCGAGCGCTAGCCGCCTCTCCGGAATTTTGTGCGGTTGTTGCGTTCCGGGGAACGGTGCGGCTATGGGGTGGAGTGCGGCTGGGTGCCGCCACGGTCCCCTGAGGTAGCTGTTGGTTGGGCGCCGGACGCTAGAGCAGGTCGACCGTGACCAGGACCGGTGCGGTCGGCGTCGTCGAGCCCCCGGCCGGTTCCTTGGTGAGGCCGATCGAGGTTGCCTGGTCCAAGCCGTCGATGTCGAGGCGGTTGCCGTCCAGCAGGCCGGCGGACTTCGGGTCGCCGTCGCCGAGCTTCCACGCCTGGTAGACCCCGCCGCCCGGGTCGGAGAGGCCGTTGGCGAGGAGCAGCGCCTCGTTGCGCTCCCGGGAGGAGACCACGACGGCCGTGCCACCACCCTGCACCGCGCCGTTGGCCACGGCGGCGTCCGGCGCCTGCAGGATCGCCGACAGCGAGGCGGCGTACTGCTCCGCGTCGCGGACGTCGTTCTGGGTGTTGACCAGCAGCACGCCCAGCACGACCGAGGCGACGAGCAGGACCGCCGCGGCCACGGTGGTCAGCCGCAGCGCCCAGCCGGGGGTGCGTGGCTGGCCGCCGGTGAGCAACCCAGGTTCGGGCGGTAGCTGGCGGACCTCGGAGATGCGGGCCAGCACCTGGCTGCGCAGCCAGGGCGGCGGTTCGGCGGCCGCGGCGCGGCCCAGGCGGGTGGCGGTCTCGCGTAGCTCGCGGACCTCCTGCGTGCAGGCGTCGCACTGGGACAGATGGCGCTCGAACGCGGCGCGTTCGAGCTCCGGCACGGCGTCCAGCACGTAGGCGCCGGTCAGGGCGTGCACGTCGGGCGTCGTCATCGGGCCACTCCGAGGCAATCGCGGAGACGGATCAGTCCGTCCCTCAGTCTGGTCTTGATCGTCCCCAGCGGCGTGTCCAGCAACTCACCCACCTCACGGTAGGTGCGTCCCCCGTAGTAGGCCAGTGTGATCGACTCACGTTGCAGGTCGGTCAGCGTCCCCAGGCATCTGCGGACCTGCTCGTGCTCGAGCTTCATGGTGACGATCTCGGCCACCTCGTCGAACGGCCGGGAGGACTCGCCGGCCGACACCCGGGTCTCCCGGTCGGCGGCCGACTGGGCGGAGCGGACCCGGTCCACGGCGCGGCGGTGCGCGAGCGTCATCACCCACGTCATCGCGCTGCCGCGATCGGGTGAATATCGCGCGGCGGTGCGCCACAGCTCCACCATGACCTCCTGGGCCACCTCCTCGGACTGTGCCGGGTCCCGCACGACTCGCCTGATCAACCCGAACGCCGGGCCGATGACGAGGTCGTAGAGCTTCTCGAAGGCCTGCTCGTCTCCCCGGGCAACGGCCTGGAGCAGGGTGTCGGCATCCGGTTCGGCCCCCGCTGTCGCCGTGTGTGGCACACGTCGAACACGTTCGCGCATGACGTTCTGCTCCCGCACTGTGTGGTCCCCGGCGTTGTCGGGTCTACCGGATCATTCGGAGCCCAGGCACCACCGGATGGGTCCATCTTGGTGACAATCGCGTGTTGACCGTGTTGTCGGCGGATGCTTACCTATCCCCGTGTTGTTGCGCGCGATGACTGAGCGGCGGGGTCACATCGACCTGCGCCGGGTCGCCAGCGCGCTGTGTCTTTCTCGGTGAACAACCCCGGCCTGTCCTTGAGCGGCGTACGAGTTCGCCGCGAGTTCCCCTCGAGAAAGTCACACGCATGTTCGCGGTACCACCTAACACCATTGCGCTGTCGTCGACTCCGAAGTCGGCGCATCCGGCGCTGATCGCCCAGCAACTCGCGGCCGACACCGAACGGTGGCGGCACCTGCTGCGGTTCCACACCGGCGAGCGGTTCACCACGCTGGTCGAGGCCTCGGACCAGCAGGAGATCTGGCTGATGACCTGGCTTTCCGGCCAGGGAACCGATCTGCACAACCACGGCGGCGCGACGGGTGCGTTCACCGTGGTCGAGGGCCTGCTCACGGAGCGGGTCGCGCGCGGCGCGGGCACCGAACGGCCGGCGCACACCGTGCATCCGGTCGGCGCCGGGCAGTCCCGGGTGTTCGGCCCGGGCTACGTGCACCAGGTCGCCAACGACGGACCCGAGCCCGCGGTCAGCATCCACGTCTACCGCCCGGCCCGGCTGCCGATGATCAACTACCGGCTGCGCTCCGGTGGTCTGGACCGCGTGTGGTGACGGGGTCGCGCCCGGCCGAAGGCCCGGATCTGTGGCGGCAGGCCGCTCGGGGGTCCAACGATGCGGGGTCGCCACAGCCTGCCCCGCAGATCCGATCGCGGGCGCGTTAGGCCTGGTTTCTGCTTTTGACGTGTTCGGGCACCGCGTGCCGGCCGGCGACCGTGGGGCAGGACCGCGGTTCGCCCCACATTCGGTGCAGTGGCAGCACTCCGGCCCACACGGCGTCGGCCGCCACGTCGTCGTCCTCGTCGACCGGCGGGCCGGTGCGGATCTTCACTGCGGCCTCGCCGAGATCGAGGGCGAGCAGCGCGGTCTTGGCCAGTTCCTTGTCGTTCGGCGGCCGGGCGTAGTCCCACGATCCGGGCGCCAGGTGCTCGGTGAGCACCCGCAGGCCGTGCAGTTTCGCCGCCGCCTCGGTGATCTGCGTGGCCCGGCCGTGGATCACCGCCGAGCGGTAGTTCACCGAGTTGTGGAACACCGACCGGCCGTAGACCACCCCGTCCAGCAGCGTGACGTTGACGCACACGGCGCTGCCGGCGGCGGCTTCGCGCAGGCTGCGCGCCCCGGTCGAGCCGTGCACGTAGAGGGTGTCGCCGTCGCGGCCGTACCCGGTCGGGATGACCACCGGCTCGCCGTCGCACAGGAACGCCAGATGGCAGATCAGTCCCGCGTCGAGCACGGCGTGCAGGTCGGCCCGGTCGGTCACCGCCCGGTTCTTTCCCCGGTGGACGGTGCTGCGCGGCGTCGGCGAGAGCGGTGTGACGGTCATTGCCCCAAGATGCGCGAGATAGTGGCATGCTTGAATAGCCACGACTCGGCGATTCTGAAAGGCCACTTCACGTGTCCACTCCAGCCCTGCCGGTCGCGCTCGACCGCGACTCACCGACGCCGCTCGCCGTGCAGCTGGCCGAGGAGCTGCGGGCCGCGGCCGGTGACGGCCGGCTGCGGGCCGGGGACCGGCTGCCCTCCACCCGCGCGCTGGCCACCCAGCTCAAGGTGAGCCGCACGGTCACCGCCGCGGCCTACGAGCAGCTGCACGCCGAGGGCTGGATCGCCGGGCGGCACGGGTCGGGCACCTACGTGACCACCGAGCCGCCGGGTTCGGTGCGGCGCACCGGCAAACGGGCCCGCCCGGAGGGCGCCGGGGCGGCGCTGATCGACCTGACCGCCGGATCCCCGTGGGCCGGCGGGATCGACCGGGCGGCCTGGCGGCGGGCGTGGCGGGCGGCGGCGGACGTCGCGCCGCTGCACCGGCCGCAGCGGGCCGGGCTGCCCGCCTACCGGGCGGCCGTGGCCGAACACCTGCTGCGGCACCGCGGCCTGCGGGTGCGCGGCGAGCTGGACGAGCCCAGCGGGCGGGAGGCCGGCGAGGCGGTGCTGGCCACCGCCGGAACGTCGGCGGCGGTCGCCGAACTGGCCGCCTCGGTGCTGCGGCCCGGGTACGCGGTGGCCGTCGAGGAGCCCGGCTACCAGCGGGCGGTCGGCGCGATGCGCGCTTCCGGGCTGCGGATCGTGCCCGCCCCGGTGGACGCGGACGGGCTGCTGGTGGAGTCGGTGCCGGCGTCGGTGCGTGCGGTGTACTGCTCGCCCGCGCACCAGTACCCGCTGGGCGGGCGGATGGCGGCCGGGCGGCGGGTGGCGCTGGTGGAGCGGGCCCGCCGGGAGGGCTGGCTGGTGATCGAGGACGACTACGACGGCGAGCTGCGCTACGACGTCGCCCCGTTGCCGCTGCTGGCCGCGCTGGCCCCGGACGTCGTCGTGCACCTGGGCACCACCAGCAAGATCCTCAGCCCCACGCTCGGGGTCGGCTGGATGGTCGCCCCGCCGGCCGTGGTGTCGGCGGTGCTCGCGCACCGGGAGGCGTCCGGCACCAGCCCGGCTCCGGCCGGTCAGCTGGTCCTGGTCGAGCTGGCCAGGCACGGCGACCTGGGCCGGCACCTGCGCCGGTTGCGCCGGGAGCTGTCCGAGCGCCGTTCGATCCTGGTCGACGGCCTGCTCGCGGGCGGCGTCCCGGTGCTCGGCGACGAGGCCGGCGCGCACGTGGTGGTCCTGGTCGACTCCGCCGAGCGGGAACGCGACCTGCTCCGCACCGCCCGCGAGCACGGCCTCCTGCTGGACGGCCTGGCCCGGCACCACAGCGCCCGCGCGCGCTGGTACGGCGTCGCCCTCGGCTACGCCGCCTGCTCCCGTGACCAGTTGCACACGGCGCTGCCCATCCTCACCGCGCTCCTGCGCCCCTGATCCCGCGGTTTGCGCCCGGGTAGGGTCGGGCACCATGTCGAACTCCAAGCTGCGGGTGGCAGTGATCTTCGGCGGGCGCAGCTCGGAGCACGCCGTGTCCTGCGTGTCCGCGGCGAGCGTGCTGGCCAACCTGGATCCCGCCCGGTTCGAGGTGCTGCCGATCGGGATCACCCCGGACGGCGCCTGGGTGCTCGGTCCGGCCGAGCCGGCGACCCTGCGCATCCAGGACCGGCGGCTGCCCCGGGTGACCTCCGGCACCGCCCTCACCCTGCCGGCCGACCCCACCGACACCCGGCTGGTCGTGCTCGATCCCGGCCGCGAGGGCGAGGTGCTCTCCGCCGTCGACGTGGTCTTCCCGGTGCTGCACGGCGCCTACGGCGAGGACGGCACCATCCAGGGCCTGCTTGAGCTGGCCGGCGTCCCGTACGCCGGCGCCGGCGTGCTGTCCTCGGCCGTGGTGATGGACAAGGAGTTCAGCAAGAAGCTGCTGGCCGCCGAGGGCCTGCCGGTCGGGCCCTACGAGATGGTGCCCCGCGACCAGCCCACGCTGAGCGAGGCCGCCCGGCAGCGGCTGGGCCTGCCGGTGTTCGTCAAGCCGGCCCGGGCCGGGTCGTCGACCGGGATCAGCAAGGTCACCGACTGGTCGCAGCTGGACGAGGCGATCGCGCTGGCCCGCTCTATCGACCCCAAGGTCCTGGTCGAGGCCATGATCGTGGGCCGCGAGGTGGAGTGCGGGGTGCTGGAGTTCCCGGACGGCCACCTCGAGGCCTCGCTGCCCGCCGAGATCCGCCTGGTGGGCGCCGAGGTCGACTGGTACGACTTCGACTCCAAGTACCTCGACGACGTCTGCGAGCTGGACATCCCGGCCAAGCTCGACGACGGGCTGACCGAGCGGCTGCGCACCATGGCGATCGCCGCCTTCCGGGCGCTGGACTGCCAGGGCCTGGCCCGGGTCGACTTCTTCGTCGGCGCCGACGGCACGCTGACCATCAACGAGCTGAACACCATGCCCGGCTTCACCCCCACCTCGGCCTACCCGAAGATGTGGGAGGTCACCGGGGTGGACTACCCGACCCTGCTCGCCGCGCTGATCGACACGGCCATCGCCCGCGGCACCGGTTTACGGTGAGGCCGGCAGGCTCCGCCCGACCCGTTCGGACACCTCCTGCAGCACCCCGGTCCCCGAACCCGCCGGCACGGTGAGCGCCGCGTAGACCGGCCGGCCCACCAGGTACCAGGTGGTCGACAGCTCCCCGGTGACCGGCAGCCAGCTCACCCCGGAGATCTCCCGGAGCCCGGCGTCCGGAGCCAACTCCGGCGGCTTGTTCAGCCCGCAGCGCAGCACCACCGGATCACCGGTCCCGCCGCCCCAGGCCAGCGTGGCCGGCGGCGCCGGCTCCGCGAGCGGCAACCGGTGCAGCACCGCCCCGCCGCTGGTCAGCTCGGCCGGCAGCGCGGCGATCAGGGTGGCGCAGGGCGCCGAGCCGGCCTGCGGGGCGTCCACCGGGACCAGCGCGACCGGTGTGGGCGGCGCGGCGTCCGGCCCGGCGGCGGAGAACAGCCGGCTGGCCACGATCACGCCGACCACGAGCAGCACGGACAGCCCGGCGGCCAGGACGACAGCCCTTCGGGACAACACCCACCCACTAGAGCACAGGGTCAGATATGGACGACCGGGCAGGTCAGCGTGCGCGTGATCCCGTCCACATTCTGGATCCGGGCGACCACCAACTGGCCGAGCAGGTCGACGTTGTCCGCCTCGGCTCGGACGATCACGTCGTAGGGCCCCGTCACATCCTCCGCGGTCGTGACGCCGGCGATCCCCGCGATCTGCTCGGCGACCACAGCGGCCTTCCCGACCTCCGTCTGGATCAGGATGTATGCATGGACCACGGCGCGCCCCTTCGTGTCTGACTGTGCCCAGGATGTAGGAACGTGTTGGGCAACGTACCGCAGTTGACCATCGTTCGGCGATCCGACTTTTTGTGTAGGCAGGCATTATGCGCACGGGACCTCCCGATGGAAGTGAAACGGTCGCCGAGTTGGGTGAGTTCGGCCTCATCCGCCGGCTCACCGAGGGCAAACCTCAGCCGGCGACCACCCTGCTCGGCCCCGGCGACGACGCCGCGGTGATCCAAGCCTCCGACGGTCGGGTCGTGGCCAGCACGGACGTGCTGGTCGAGGGGGTGCACTTCCGGCTGGACTGGTCCACTCCCGAGCACGTGGGTCGCAAGGCCGTGGCGGTGAACCTGGCCGACATCGCCGCGATGGGCGCGGTGCCGACGGCGGTGCTGGTGGGCCTGGCCTGCCCGGCCTCGACCGCCGCCGCGCTGATCGACGAACTGGTCGGCGGGCTGTGGCAGGAGGCCGCGCGGGTCCGTATCGGCGTGGTCGGCGGGGACGTGGTCAGCAGCGAGAACCTGGTGGTCTCCGTCACCGCGCTGGGTGACCTGCAGGGCCGCGACCCGGTGACCAGGGGCGGGGCCATGCCCGGGGACATCCTGGCGGTCTGCGGCCGGCTCGGCTGGGCCGCGGCGGGACTGGCCGTGCTCGGCCGGGGCTTCCGCTCGCCGGTCACCGTCGTCGCCGCGCACCGCACGCCCGAGCCGCCCTACGCGGCCGGACCGCAGGCGGCGTTAGCCGGTGCCACCGCGATGATCGACGTGTCGGACGGGCTGCTGGCCGACCTGCGACACATCGCCACCGCGTCCAATGTGGCCATCGACGTGCAGACCGAACTGGTCGAGGTGCCGCAGCGGCTGGTCGACGTGTCCACCGCGCTGGGCGCCGACCCACGGCACTGGGTGCTGACCGGTGGTGAGGATCACGCCCTGGCCGCGACCTTCCCCGACCCGCACGCTGTGCCCGAGGGCTGGACCACCATCGGCACCGTGACCAGGGGAAACGCCGTCACGGTCGACGGCGCGAAGTACGAGGGTCCGGCGGGTTGGCAGCATTGGCGGGCTTAGATTTGTTCCCGTGGAGATCCGGGTTGTTTCCTATGACCATCCCGACGCGGTGCTGCTGATCGACGAGGTCCAGCAGGAGTACGTGGTCCGCTACGGCGGGCCGGACGGCACGCTGGTCGATCCCGCCGAGTTCGCCCCGCCGCTCGGTCTTTTCCTGATCGGGTATCTGGACGGAGTGCCGGTGACCTGCGGCGGCTGGCGCGCGCACGACGATGGCGTGGTCGAGTTGAAGCGGATGTACGTGGCGCCCGCGGTGCGCGGCCGCGGCCTGGCCCGGGCGATGCTCGCCGAGCTCGAGCTCACCGCCAAGCAGGCCGGCAACGTGCGACTGGTCCTGGAGACCGGTCAGGCACAACCCGAGGCGATCGCCCTCTACCGGTCCTCCGGATATACCGACGTACCGAAGTTCGGCTACTACAAGGACTCCGAGGCGAGCATCCACCTCGGCAAATCGCTCTAGTTGTGCGGTCTTGGGCCTGCCAACGAAACCTCAGGGGACCGTGACGGCAGCCAGCCACCATCCACCACAAGCCCGCCACCATCCCCTGCGACACCACCACCGCATCAAATTCCGGAGTGGCGGGACTGCATCAAAATTCCGGAGTGGCGGGCCTGTACTCTGCGCATCCGTGGCGCCACAACCCTTGTCCGAGATCGTCGACGCCGGGTGGGCGGAGGCTCTCGCGCCCGCGGCCGAACGGATCACCGCGATGGGAGACTTCCTGCGCGCGGAGGTCGCTGCCGGTCGCCGGTACCTGCCGGCCGGAGAAAACGTGCTGCGCGCGTTCAAGCAGCCGTTCGCCGAGGTCCGCGTGCTGATCGTGGGCCAGGACCCGTACCCGACGCCCGGCCATCCGGTCGGGCTGTCGTTCTCGGTCTCGCCGGAGGTCCGCAGGCTGCCGGGCAGCCTGGTCAACATCTTCACCGAGCTGCGCGACGATCTCGGCTACCCGATGCCGTCGACCGGCGACCTCACCCCGTGGGCCGAGCGCGGCGTGCTGCTGCTCAACCGGGCGCTGACGGTCGAGCCGGGCCGGCCCAACTCGCATCAGGGCAAGGGTTGGGAGGAGGTCACCGAGCAGGCGATCCGGGCGCTGGCGGCGCGGGGCGGCCCGCTGGTGGCGATCCTGTGGGGGCGCAACGCGCGCAACCTGCGGCCGCTGCTCGGCGCGGTGCCGTGCGTCGAGTCCGCCCATCCCAGCCCGATGTCGGCGCACAACGGGTTCTTCGGCTCGCGGCCGTTCAGCCGGGCCAACCAGATGCTCGAACAGCAGGGCGCCGAGCCGGTGGACTGGAAGCTGCCCTAGCCTGTGGTCTAGCCCCGCTTGACCTGCACCTAAGTGGAGGTTGGACGATCGGGGCATGACCTTCACACAAACTGAGCTTGACTACCTGTCCACTCAACAACTCGGCCGGCTGGCCACCGTGCACCCGGACGGCACCCTGCAGGTGAGCCCCACGGCGTTCGTCTACAACGCCGAGTTGGGCACCATCGACATCGGCGGTTTCGACATGGGGCGGAGCCGCAAGTTCCGCAATGTGGCGGCCGGCGGGCGGGTGGCGTTCGTGGTCGACGACATCAAGTCGGTGCGGCCGTGGGAGGTGCGGGGGGTCGAGATCCGCGGCACCGCCGAGGCGCTCACCGGGCAGGAGCCGCCGATGCGCGGGATGACCGGCGAGATCATCCGGATCCATCCGCGCCGGATCATCAGCTGGGGGCTGGGGGAGTCCGAGCGTTACCGGACCAACTCGCGCAACGTGGCGTGAGCCGGGGCGCTCAGCCGCGGGTGACCTTGCCCGCCTTCAGGCAGGACGTGCACACGTTCATCCGCTTGCGCTGCGAAATGCCGATCTTCGCGTGCACGGTCTGAATGTTGGGGTTCCACCGGCGGCTCGTGCGCCGGTGTGAGTGCGAGACCGACTTGCCGAAGCCCGGCCTCTTGCCGCAGACATCGCAGACGGCAGCCACGTCACACACTCCTTCTGATATAACGTGCGCTCCCGCGAGTCACACAGCGGGCATGCGCGTTAGATCCCGGGCCGGCCGGGCAGTCAGTACAGAGTAACGGCAGCGCCTGGGCGTCGCCAAACCGGCCCCCATTACTCTTCCGCACGTGCTGCAGGCTCTTGACGCCGGCGGGGTGCGACGCTGGGCCGCGGCCTGTGTGCAGGCCCTCGAGGCGCACCGCGAGGCGATCGACCGGATCAACGTCTACCCGGTCGCCGACAACGACACCGGGTCCAACCTGCTGCACACCCTGCGGTCGGCGCTGGAGAAGCTGCAGCACTTTCCCCCGGACAGCACTGCCGGGCAGGCCGTCACAGCCCTGTCGAAGGGCGCCCTGCTCGGCGCCCGGGGCAACTCCGGGGTGATCGCCTCCCAACTGCTGCGCGGGTGGGCCGAGGCGCTCGCCGACGCCGGGACGATCACCGGGCCGGGGCTGCGGGCGGCGCTGGCCCGGGGCGCGGAGCTGGCCAGGGCGGCCGTCTCGGAGCCGGTGCCCGGGACCATGCTCTCGGTGCTGGACGCCGCCGCCGCGGGTGCCGGCGACGGCGAGCCGGACGGCCTGGGGGCGGTGGTGCGCGGGGCGGCGTGGGCGGCGGCGCGGGCACTGGAGCAGACCCCGAGC
>NZ_DASTBH010000276.1:0-3436 GCF_035712165.1 Actinophytocola sp.
GAGCTCGTCGAACGCGCCGCCGCGGACCGGGACTGGACCTACCGGCACATCGTGGTCGACGAGGCCCAGGAACTGTCCGAAATGGACTGGCGGGTGCTGATGCGGCGCTGCCCGGGCCGCTCCTTCACGGTGGTCGGCGACCTCGCCCAGCGCCGGTCGGTGGCCGGTGCGGTCTCGTGGGCGCACATGCTGGACCCGTACGTGCCCGGCCGCTGGGTCTACCGGTCGCTGACGGTGAACTACCGCACCCCGGCGGAGATCATGGCCGTCGCCGCCGCGCTGCTCGCCGACTTCGCCCCCGGGGTCGCGCCACCCGAGTCGGTCCGCGCGACCGGTGTCCAACCGTGGTCCCGACAGGTCAGCGCGGACGAACTGCCTGGTGCCATCGAGGAGTTCGTCCGCGACGAAGCCGGCCGCGAGGGAACCAGTGTCGTGATCGGCCCGCCGGGCGTGCCCGGCGCCGTGCCCGCGTCCGACACGAAGGGCCTGGAGTTCGACGCCGTCCTCGTCGTGGAGCCGGAACGGATCCTCGCCGAAGGTCCCCGCGGCGCCGCCGAACTCTACGTCGCCCTCACCCGCGCCACCCAGCGTCTCGGCGTCCTGCACCGCGCCCCGCTGCCCCCGGCCCTGACCGGCCTCGCGCCCGTGCCGGCCGTGATCACCGGTTAGGCGGGTTTCAGGCTGTCCCGAGCGCGGCGAACCTGGCGGACAGGTCGTCGACCCACTGCGCCGGGGTTCGGTTGTCCGGCAACGGAACCCCGGCCTCGGCCCGCCACAGCGCGTCGCCGAGGACGGTGCGTAGGTGCCAGGCCATGATCCGGTCCACGTCAAGGGTGGTGCCGGTCAGCTTCTCGTAGTGGGTCACGGTTTCGGTGAACAGTCCGATGCCGCAGTCGGCCGGAAGGCAGCGCAGGTCGAACTCGGGTTCGCCGGCGCCGGCCGTCTCCAGGTCGACGACCAGCCGCAGCCGCAGGGTTTCCCGGTCCCACAGGTGATTGTCGCCGTGGAAGTCGCCGTGTACCAGGACGGTCCGGCCCGGGGCGGCGAGCGCCGTGTCGGCCCGGTCGCACCAGGACAGCACGAGTTCCCTCTGGTCGGGCCGGATCAGCGTGCCGAACCGGGCGCGCAGCGTGTCCGTGGTGGCGTGCGCCGTCGGCTCGGGCAGTGGACCGACCGCCTCGGAGATCTCTCGCAGCACGCCGGGATCGTGCAGTTCGGCAAGAACCGTGGCGAGATCCCGGGCGACCCGGTCCCGCTCGGCCGGCCCGATCAGGTGCCGCACCCGAAAGAACGGCGTCGCCGGCACGCGCCGCATGATCAGCATCGCCGGGTCCCGGGCGACCGTCACCACCTCGGGCAGCGGCAGCCGCGGCGCCGCCGTCCGCAGCGCGGCCAGGATCCGTGCCTGGTACCAGATCCGCAGCGCGGGCGGTCGGGCCCAGGCGAACTTCACCACGAACCGCCCGTCGACCACCGCGCTCGCCGCACACCACTGCGGATCATCGCTCGGCTCCAGCCCGCGCGGCTCGATCGAGCCCTCGGCCAACTCCGGCGCCACCCTGCGCAGCCCCTCCCGCACCGCGCCCACCGTCGGTCCGTCGAGCCAACTCAACTCCACAGCGTCAGCATGACCGGTCGAGCCCGGCCGTCGAGGCGATCTCGTCGAGGACCTCGGGCCAGATCTCCCTCGGCAGGTCGTGCCCGACGCCCGGGTAGAGCACCGTTGGCCTCAGGTGGTTGTCTGCTGGCGGCGCATTTCTTCGTAGGATTCTCGGAGATCTCGCGCTTCGGGTAGTTGCTTGGCTTCGAGGGTGGTGACCACTTCGGCTGCGCGCCACCAGTTTGACGGGACCAGTCGTCCGGAGCGGACGGCTTCGCGGGCGGCGTGGCAGGCCTCGTCGAGACGGTTGGTCACCAGCAGGGTCAGGGCCAGATCGAGGTTGGCGGCGGCGATGCGGCGCGGCCACTTGTCGTTGCCGGGGCGGAGCCGGGCGATGATCTCGCGGGCGTAACTCTCCGCCGCCGGGTCGCCGACCCAGGCGAGTGTGGTCGCGACATATGCGACCGACTTGTCGGGGTCGTAGCGATAGTGGTGTTCGGGGCGGTCTGGCCGTGGCAGGGGCGTGACGAGCTTGTTGACCCGGGAGATGGTGGCGTAGGTGTTGCGGGGTTGGTGTAGTCGCGCCCAGGCCCGGCCCTCCTGCGCGGCGGCCTGGATGGCCGCGGAGCTACCGGCCGGCGCCAGCTTCTGAGCGGCGTGGGACAGAGTAACGGCGCGGGGATAGTCGGGCTGGGTCAGGACCCGCCAGGCTTCGGTCTCGAAGCACCAGGCGCGAATCTCATCGTGCCCGGCATGCTGGGCGAGGCTGGCCGCGGTGCGCAGCCGGGCGGTGGCGGCGGCCGGTTGGTTGAGGTCGATGTGGACCGTGGCGGCCAGCAGCGACAGCCAACCGCCCGTGACCACGAGACGGGTCCGTTGCCGAAGCGTCATGCGGCAGTCGATGAGCCGGCCGACATAGGACAGGTGCTGCCGCAGGCGCACCAGCAACTCGGCAGGTGGGGTCACCGGGTAGGCCATCGACAGATCGTCGAAAGCCAGTTCGAGGTGCGTCAGGGTCTCATCGCTCACGTCACTGGCGGCAACCCGGCGCACCAGGTCGATGGCCGCCACGTCATCGGAGGTCGCCAGCGGATCGGCACGGAGCAGGTCGGCGCTGGGGTGGGCCGCCGCCGCATGGTCGTCTCTCGCTGCCTCCAATTCGCGGTAGGCGGTCAGGAGTTGACCGCCCGCCTGGGTCAGGCGGTCGACTGCCTGCCAGAAGCTGAGGTCGGCGCGAGCCCGGCCGTGCTCGATATGCGACACGGTGGTGCGGTCGAGATGCACCGCTGCGGCGAGCTGGCCCTGCGTCATATCCGCGGCTTTACGGAAGTCCGCCAGCCGTGTCCCAAGGACGCGCCGCAACGCGGTAACAGCCGGCTGTTCCCGGCCTGTCCGATGCACACTTCATAGTGTGTCAGTCGTACCGAGCGCCATGACGTAACCGCAGGTGGCAACCGGTGTGGTGGCGTGCCCACCTGGTTGCACACCTGCCCGACGGTCGAGTTCGCTCGGATGTATGACGCGATCAGGCCCGGAGTTGACCGAACGAGAACGGCTGCTGGCGGTTGCCATCACCCAGAGCCACCGCATCCCCATCGGCGGCCAGGCCATGCTGGAGATGGATCTGGAGCGGGCCATTGGCGAGGTCGACAAGCTGTTCAGCCTCCACAAGTTTCCGTTGAAGGACGAGCTTCTGCGTGCCCTCGAACGCTGGAAACAACATGCCGAGGATGGCCGCCAATTCTCCGAAGAATGTGACCGGATAATGATTCAGGTGATCCGGTCGGTCGATGAGTCCACATCCTCATGGGGGCGATCGGGACGGCAGTCCGCCGC
>NZ_DASTBH010000277.1:0-2141 GCF_035712165.1 Actinophytocola sp.
GATCACCGGCGGCGCCGTGCGACTGGCCGGGAATCCCGCGCTGCTGGGACGGTTCACCGAACTGTTCCAACTGCCGCGCCCGGCCGACGTCAGCTGACCGCCATGGACGAGATCGTCGTGCGGGCCGTCGAGCGCGCCATCGACACCATGCGGACCAACCTGGGTGACCGCCTGACCATCGACGACCTGGCCCGGTCGGCGATGTTCAGCAAGTTCCACTTCACCAGGATGTTCCAGCGGGTCACCGGGGTCTCCCCCGGCCGGTTCCTCTCGGCCATGCGGCTCGCGGAGGCCAAACGGCTGTTGTTGATCACCAACCTCACCGTCGCCGACATCAGCCACCGGGTCGGCTACAACAGCGTCGGCACGTTCAGTTCGCGGTTCCGGCACAGCATCGGGGTTTCCCCGACCACCTACCGCCAGTTCGGCGGCAACCCGGCGAACCCGGAGATCGAGGAGCCGCGGGTGGCCGAGGCCGGCGGCACCGTTCGGGGCACCGTCACCGCGCCCGCGGACAGCCGGCCCCGGCTCATCGTGGTGGGCCTGTTCCCCAGCCGGATCCAGGAGGCGCCTGCCGTGCGGACCACGGTGCTGCGGGCGCCCGGCCCCTATGCGCTGCACGACGTCCCGGTCGGCACCTGGCACCTGCTCGCGCACGCGCCGACCGACCCGGTCCCGCACATCGGGGTCTACGGCACGCTCACGATCACCGCGACCGTCAGCGCCCGCATCGCCGACATCAGCCTGCGTCCGGTCAGCGCCCTCGACCCGCCGGTGCTGATGGCGGTGACCGAAGATCTGCCGACGATGCTCTCCCGCGCCGCCTCCTGATCCGGCAATCTTGAAGTGGCGGGCATACCGGTGCCGCGGGCACGCTAGGGCGTGATCGAGATCTGGGAGGCGAACGGATGACGACGGTCGAGGATCGGGCGGACGGCGCAGCGACGTTACGCGACTGGCTCAACGGCCGCGGCCACAAGGTCGCGCTGAACGTGTTCATGCTGATCGTGATCGCGCACTGGGTCGAGCACATCACCCAGGCGGTGCAGATCTACGCGCTGGACTGGCCCCGGCCGAAGGCGAAGGGCGCCCTGGGACTGGCGTTTCCCTGGCTGGTCACCTCCGAGTGGCTGCACTACGGCTTCGCGATCGTGATGCTGATCGGCCTGATCGTGCTCCGGCCCGCGTTCGTCGGCCGGGCCCGGTCCTGGTGGACCGTGGCACTGTGGATCCAGGTCTGGCACCACCTGGAGCACCTGCTGTTGCTGCTGCAGGCCGTCACCGGCAACAACCTGTTGGGCCAGAAGCAACCCACCAGCTTCCTGCAGCTGATCTTCCCGCGGGTCGAGCTGCACCTGGCCTACAACGCGATCGTCTTCGTTCCCATGGTGATCGCCGTGATCTACCACCTGCGCCCCCGGCCGGCCGAACGGGAACTGATGCGATGCTCTTGCGCCAGCAGCAAATCTGGGCGCTGACCCAACCGGGCCACGACCATGTGCTCCAGGTTCCGATCACCATCGGGCCACTGGTCCTGCGGGTCGGGCTGCTGATCGCGGTTCCGCTCGTCGCGGGGTTCGCCATGCTGCGCGGCTTCCTGCCCGAACCGGGGCGCACGGTCGCGGCGCTGGTGGCGGGTTCCGCGACGGTCGCGGCCGTCCTCGAACTGATCCTCGCCGACGGCCTCGACCTGCCCCGGCAGGCGGTCCCGCTGTTGCTGGTGGCGCTGGCCGCGCCGATGTTCCTCGTGCTGTCCAGGGATCCCCGGTTCGAGGTGGGCCGGGCGGTGGTGCGGAGGCTGGCCCCCTGGGTGTTCTCGGCCACCGCGCTGCTGGCCTTCGTCGAGTTCGCCCGGGCGTTCGGCGCGGGCGGCGTCCTGCCGGTGCTGCTGCGGTCCGGGGTGGTGTACGCGCTGGTCGCGCTGGCCTGGTTCACCGTCTGGCGGCCGGCCGGCCGGCGGGTGCGCCTGCTGGTGCACATCGAGGCCGCGGTGCTCGCGAACGCGGCCCTGGCCGCCAGCGCCTACGGCCTCGTGCTCACCCTGCCACTGCTGTCTGCGACCTAGCCGGCCTGGTGGTCACCTCGTCCACCGAGAGCGGGCGTTCGCAGTCGGCGCAGACCAGTTGCGCGGTCACATGGCC
>NZ_DASTBH010000278.1:0-6662 GCF_035712165.1 Actinophytocola sp.
GTCCAGAACACCAGCAACTACTACTACCTGGCGCTGACCGGCTCCGGTTCGGTGGAGTTGGGCAAGCGGGTCGCGGGTGGGTTCAGCACGCTCGCCTCCGCGCCTGCGGCCGTGGTCGTCGGCTCGTGGCACACCGTGCGGTTGGAGGCGTTCGGCTCGACGCTGCGCGGTTTCCTGGGCAACACCCAGGTGGTCACGGCGACCGATGGCACGTTCTCCAGCGGCCGGATCGGTCTGGCGACGCTGTTCGCCTCCGCGTCCTTCGACGACGTCGTGGTGACCGACACGCCGGGCGTCGGCAACCCGCCGACGACCACGACCACCACCCCGCCGACCCCGGGCAGTTGCGACACGTCCGGCCGGCCGGTCGGCTTCGCCTCGGTCAACACGTTGGGGCAGAACGGAACCACCGGTGGGGCCGGTGGGCCGACGGTCGAGGTGGAAACCGCGGCGGAGTTCCTCGGTGCGATCGCCGCGTCCGGGCCGCTGAACATCTGCGTGCGCGGCACGATCGCGTTGCCGGGGCCGATGCACAGCATCGGGTCCGACAAGTCGATCATCGGTGTCGGTTCGACGGCCGGGTTCACCGGCGGCGGGCTGAACATCGGTATTCCCAACGACGACGCGATCACCGCGCCGCCGGCGAACGCGGTGCACAACGTCATCGTGCGCAACCTGTCGTTCCGGAACTGGCCGGACGACGCGATCAACGTGCAGATGTTCTCCCACCACGTCTGGTTGGACCACAACGACATCGGCGGCGGCGGGTTCGACGGCGCGATCGACATCAAACGCGGTTCGAGCTACATCACGGTTTCCTGGAACCACACGCACAACCACACCAAGAACATGTTGCTCGGGCACGACGACGGGGCCGGCGCGCAGGACATCGGCCGGCTCAAGGTGACCTACCACCACAACTGGTTCGACCAGACCCCGCAGCGCAACCCGCGGGTCCGGTTCGGCGAGCCGGTGCACGTGTTCAACAACTACTACCTGCACAACACCGATGTCGGCGTGGCCTGCCAGGCCAATGCCGGATGTCTGGTGGAGGGCAACTACTTCGAGAACACCGAGGAGACGGTGACCAACCACTACGCCGGTCCGACAGGGCGGTGCGTGGCGCGCAACAACGTGCTCGTCGGGGAGTCGGGGCAGCCGGACTGCTCCGGCACCGTGCAGGAGGCCCGCGACTACTACAGCTACACGCTGGACGACCCGAACACCGTCAAGAGCAGCGTGATGGCCGGGTCCGGGGTCGGGCACGTGTAGGATTTGCGCAGGATCATGCAAAAACAGAACAGATCACGGTAAAGACTTGTGTGGGCAGGTATCGCGGTCCTATGGTCGCGTCATGCTGTCGCGTTGGGCCGCAATCGCGGCGGCCACGGTGACCATCGCCGGCCTCTCTCCAGCCGGCACCGCCGACGCCCACCCGGCCCCGGCCGTGACGCGCGCCGGGCTCGATCCCGCGCTCGTCACGGGCCGGGGCGCCCAGGTCGACTTCGCCGAACAGGAGGCGGAGAACGCCAGGACCACCGGCACCGTGATCGGGCCGGACCGGACCGCCTACACCCTGCCGGCGGAGGCGTCCGGCCGCACCGCGGTGCGGCTGTCCGCCGGGCAGTACGTCGAGTTCGCGCTGCCGGCCCCGACGAACGCGATCACCGTGCGGTACAGCATCCCGGACGCGCCGGGCGGCGGGGGGATCACCGCGCCGCTGGCTGTCACGGTCAACGGCGGGCACCGCCGGACCATGACGCTGACCTCGCAGTACGCCTGGCTCTACAACCAGTACCCGTTCACCAACGACCCCGGCGCGGACCTGCTGCACCCGGACTGGTGGATCACCGAATGCTCGTGCGTGCCCGACCAGACCACGCCTCGCCCGGTCATCACGAAACCGTTCCGCCCCAGCCACTTCTACGACGAGCAGCGCCTGCTGCTCGGCCGGACCTTCCGGGCGGGGGACCGGCTGCGGCTGACCGCGCCGGCCGGAAGCCCGGCCGCGTGGACCGTGATCGACCTGCTCGACACGCAACTCGTCGGCCGGCCGCACGTGGCGACGCGGGCGGCCAACGTGGTGCTGTTCGGCGCGGACCCCACCGGCCGGCGCGACTCGGCCGACGCGCTGGACCGGGCGATCGCCTTCGCCCGCCGGCACCGGCTGCCGGTGTACCTGCCTCCGGGCGTCTTCCAGGTCAACCGGCACATCATCGTCGACGACGTGACGATCGAGGGCGCCGGCAACTGGCACACGATCGTGCGCGGGCGCGAGGTCGCGCTGGACCCGCCGGCGCCGGACGGGTCGGTGCACACCGGCGTCGGTTTCTACGGCCGGGACGCGGCGGCGGGCGGCAGTACGGGCGTGCACCTGTCCGGGTTCGCGATCGAGGGCGACGTGCGCGAGCGGATCGACACCGACCAGGTCAACGGCATCGGCGGGGCCATGTCGCATTCGACGATCGAGGGCCTCTACCTCCACCACACCAAGGTGGGCCTGTGGTTCGACGGGCCGATGACCGGCCTGCGGGTCACCGGCAACATCATCACCGACCAGATCGCGGATGCGCTGAACTTCCACACCGGCGTGACGAACTCGGTGGTGTCGAACAACTTCGTCCGCAACACCGGCGACGACGGACTGGCCATGTGGTCGGAGACAACCGCCAACGCCGGCAACGTGTTCGACCACAACACCGTGCAGAGTCCGGTGCTGGCCAACGGGATCGCGCTCTACGGGGGCGGGGACGCGACGGTCTCGGCGAACCTGGTCGCCGACCCGGTCCGGGAGGGCAGCGGCATCCAACTCGGCACCCGGTTCGGCGCCGTGCCGTTCACCGGGCGGATCCGGATCACCGACAACACCACGGTGCGCGCCGGAACCTACGAGCTGAACTGGAACATCGGGCTGGGCGCGATCTGGATCTACGCGCTGGAGCACAGCATCGACGCCGACATCCAGGTCGTCGGCGACCACTTCCTGGACAACGGGTACAACGCGATCATGCTGGTCAGCGACTGGCCGGTGAAGGACCTGTACTCGATCACCAACGTGACCTTCGCCGACCTCCGGGTGGACGGCGCCGGCACCTCGGTGCTCAGCGCCCGGTCGGCCGGCTCGGCGTCGCTGCGCAACGTGGACGCCCGCAACGTGGGCGCGGTCGGCGTGAACAACTGCGGCTCGTTCCACTTCACCCCGGCCGGTTCCGAGTTCTCGCTGACCGACCTGGGCGGCAACGACGGCGGGTGGCTGGCCGGCTGGCAGCTGCCGAACACGATCACCTGCGAGGACCGCCCGGTGGTGGTGCCGCCGCCTCCGCCATCTCGGTGGTAGATCCACTGTGGAGGCTTGAAGCGGGCAAACACGGGGTATAAGAGCGTCGTGGTCGCCACCTATCTGCTCCCGGTCACCACCGCGCTCGCGGTGTTCCCGATCGTCGTCCTGCTGGTGATGCTGCCGGTCGCCGTGGTCAGCTACCGCCGCCGGGGCCGGGCGGGTGGCTGGACCACGGTGGTGATCTACGGCTTCCTGTTCTACCTGCTCGCGGCGGCCATGCAGACGGTGATCCCGCTGCCCAGCAACCCCAGCGCCTACTGCGCCACCCGGACCTACGCCAGCACCCCGCAACTGCAGCCGTTCTACTTCATCGACGTGGTCTCCACCCGGGCGCGCGGCGACTGGAGCCTCGCCGGCATCCTGCACAACCCCCCGCTGTGGAGCACCGCGCTCAACGTGGTGCTGCTGCTGCCGCTGGGCTTCTTCCTCCGCTACGTCGCCCGCACCCGGTTCCTGGCCGCCGCGGCGATCGGCTTCGGCGTGTCGCTGCTGTTCGAGCTGACCCAGCTGACCGGCAACTGGTTCATCTACCCGTGCGCCTACCGCCTGTTCAGCGTCGACGACCTGATCCTCAACACGGCCGGCGCGGTGCTCGGCTGGCTGCTGGCCGGCCCGGTCGGCCGCCTGCTGCCGGCGGTGGAACCGGAGCGGGAACGCCGTCGCTACGCCGCCAGGGTCACCCCCAGCCGGAGGTTGTTCGCCCTCCTCGCCGACGCCGTCGGTTTCGCCGTTCTCACCGGCTTCGTCCTGGGCCTGACCATCCTGTTCGGCGCCGCCACCGCCCCGGTCACCCCCACCGTGCCGGTGCTGGCCGTGCTCTGGTTCCTGGTGGTGCCGGTGCTCACCGGCTCCACCCCCGGCAAACGCGCCATGCTGCTCCGTCTCCAACGCACCAACGGCCGCCGCCCCGGCCTCCTGTCGGTGTTGGTACGCAACGGAATCCTCCTGTCACCGCTGTGGCTGGCCTGGCTGACCCTGTCGGTGGAGCACTGGAGCCTCCCCACCCTCCTGCTCCCGCTCGCCCTGCTGTTGTCGATCTTCCTGGTCCTCGTCTGGTCCCCCCTCGCCGTCTTCTTCGGCAACGAACCCACCCCCTACGAACGCCTCTCCCGCACCATCAACATCGCCATCCCACCCGCCCCACCGCCCCCGCCCGGGCGCCGGCGCCGCTTCCCGGCGGGCCCGGTCGAGATCCCGCCGCAGCCAGGGACTCGCGTTCTGGAGGCGGGAACCCGTCAGGGGGGACCGGCGGGACGGTAGCTTGTGGACATGAGCTGGGGACGGGTGCTGGCGGCGGTCGGGGTGTTGGTGCTGGTGAGTGGGGTGTCGGCCGCCGACACCGAGCGGTTCATGTTGGCCGAGGGGCCGATGCTGAGCCGCGCTGAGCAGTGGTACCGGCTGTCGCCGGTGTACGACCAGGATGCGTGCTTCAGGGTGGACGGGGGGTATGCCGGCACCGACTGGTCGGGGGTGCTGGGCGGGTGCCAGCGGCCGTACTACCGGACCGACTGCTCGGGGTTCGTGTCGATGGTGTGGGGGTTGCCGTTCAGCTACGCGACGCCGCGGGACGGGTTGGACCGGGATCTGGCCGACGTCTCCCAGGTGATCACCAAGGATCAGCTGCGGGCCGGGGATGCGCTGCTGGCCTGGGGCCGGCACGTGCGGCTGTTCGTGCGGTGGACCGACGCCGCCCGGACCCGGTACCTGGCTTACGACTTCGGTGCGACACCGGTGAAGCATCAGGTCTACGTGTGGGACGGGGCGGGCGAGTACGACTACGTCCCGATCCGTTACCGGGGGCCGAACGACGACTAGGCGCGTTTCGCAGTGCCTGTCGAACCCGAAGCCAAACCGGGTCTAGGTGGTGGGGGCGGGGTTGTCGAGGGTGGTGAGTTCGGCGCGGATGGTGTTGGCGGCGGTCATGCCCAGGTCGGTGTAGATGGCGGCGGCCTGCTCGTAGTGGTGGCGGGCGGCGGTGGGGTTGGTGGTGAGGTGGGCGCGGGCCAGGCCCAGGTGGGCGCGGGCCTGTTGGTCGCCCGCGCCGGTTTGGCCGGCGAGGACCAGGGCGTCGGCGTGGTGGGAGCGGGACTGCTCCAGTGCGCCGGCGGCGCGGGCGGACTCGCCGAGGCCGTTGCGGGCCCAGGCTTCGCCGTCGCGGTCGCCGTTCTCGCGGAACAGGGCCAGGGCCTGGGAGTGCAGCCGGGTGGCGGACTCGTGGTGGCCGCGCAGGGTTTCCGTGGTGCCGAGGCCGTCGAGGGCCCACGCCTCGCTGGTGCGGTGGCCGAGTGCGCGGAACAGGGCCAGGGCCTGGGAGTGCAGATCGGCGGCGCGGCCGAGGCGGCCGGCGCCTGCCTCGAGTTCGCCGAGGCTGGTCAGCGCCCATGCCTCGCCGAAGCGGTGGCCGGCCCGCTGGTGCAGGGACAGCGCCCGGCGCAGGTGGTCGAGCGCCGCGTCGTCGCGGCCTAACCGCGCTTCCACCGTGCCGAGCCGGGTCAGTGCGTGCGCCTCGCCGGTCCAGTCGCCGGTGGCGCGGTAGCGGGCGAGCGCCTGCTCGTAGTGCTCGGCCGCCGACCCGTACTTGCCGGCCCGCTCCTCGACCGAACCGAGGTTGCCCAGCGCCCGGCCCTGGCCGACCTGGTCGCCCTCGTCGACGAACAGGGTGTAGGCCTCCCAGAGCTGGGCGGCGGCCAGGTCGTGCCGGCTGGCCTGGGTGTGCACGGCGCCGAGCGCGTTGAGCGCGTACGCCTCGCCGGCCCGGTCCCCGATGCTCCTGGCGGCCGCCCGGGCCTGCCCGTGGATGTTGAGCGCGGCACTGTCGTGCGCGCCGTCGAGGTAGCGGAACAGGATCGCCGACAGCCGCACGGTGTGTGCCGGCCAGCCGTGCGCGGCGCTGTGCGCGGCGACCGACTCCAGGTTGGCCAGCTCCGCGTCCAGCCAGGTGCGGGCGGCGGCCGCGTCGGCCAGGTCGGGGGTCGGGGTGGCCGCGCGGGACACGGGTGGCCGCCGGTCGGCCTCGCCGGGATAGAGGCGCTCCATGGCGAGCGCCGCGGCGGCGAGGTAGTAGTCGTGCAGCCGGCCCAGTGCCGCCGGGACGTCCACCTCGACCGGATGCGGCCGGTCGGCCGGACCGCCGGCCAGGTGCGCGCGGGCCAGCGCGTCGAGCAGCCGGCGCGCCTCGGCGAGGTCGGCGTCGAGCAGCGCGGCGAGGCCGTGCGCGTCGAACGTGGGGGCCGGGTGCACGCCGAGGACCGCGAAGGCTTCGGCGCCCCGGGGTGACAGGTGTTGGATCGACCAGGAGAACACCGCGCGGACGGCGGATCTG
>NZ_DASTBH010000279.1:0-33733 GCF_035712165.1 Actinophytocola sp.
TCCGGCAACGGCCCGAACCGGCCGGCGGCGGCGGCCGACGCCGCGGCCAGGCCGGCGGTGAACATGTTGCCGAACAACGGGTTGGGGCCGTCGCCGGCGGCGGTGAGCCGGCCGTTCGGGGTGACCGGAGTGGACTCGTAGGCCAGCACGTACCGCTCGGCGAGTTGGTTCAGCACCCGGATCGCCTCCGCGTGCGCGGCGTTCGACGCCCGGGTCAGTTGCTGCTGCGCGCGCACCGCGGCGGTCGCGTCCGTCTGCGCCCGGCGCATCCGGGCCACCTCGTCCGGGCTCGCCGCGGGGTGCGGGTCGAGTGGCGTGGTGGCCAGGCGCACGGTCGCGGCCGGCACGTCCGGGATGTCCACCGGCGCCGGCATCGCGGCCTGCGCGGCGCTCAGCGCGTCGGCCTCGTCATTGGCCAGGTTGCGCATCGCGTATGCGGTGTCGGCGAGCCGGCGCAGCCCGGCACCCAGATCGGTGATCATGACCTGGTACCTGCCGGCCGCGCCGCCACGCCACTTGTGCTGGAACCCGTCGAGCTGCCGTTCGAGGTTGCCGGCCTGACCGTGCAGTCCGGCGCCGACCGCGTCCCACCACTGCGCGACCGCCCGCAGGCTCGGTACCTTCCCGGCATAGAGCATGGCCTGCAGCTGCCGGTGGTTGAACCGGCCGAAGTCGGTGCGGCCCGGGATCGTCCTCATCTCGGCCTGCGCAGGGAAAGCAGTGCGTCGACCGCGACGTTGGTGGACCGGCGGTAGCCGTCGGCCACCGTCACCGTCACCTCGCGGGCGAACCCGATCGCCTGGCGCGTCTGGTCGAGGGCCTCCCGCATGCCGGCCACCACTCGCCGGTGATCCTCCACGAGAGACGCCGCCTCGACGAACGCGCCCGGCGCGGGTTCGTGGCCGGCGAGGGTGTCCAGCCGCCCGGCGGGGTCGGCGAGCGAGGTCAGCTGCCGCTCGAGCTCATCGGCGAAGGTGAGCAACGACTCCAGATGGACCAGCAGCTCGCTGTCGGCCGGCATGGCACCCCTTCCGTCAGTTTCCGGCCAGAAAGCTGTCGGTTCGCTTCAGGTCCGCGCTGTGCTCCGCGACCACCTGGCTGGTGCCCGCCATCTGCCCGGTGATCACGCCCATCGCCTCGTCGATGCGCTGCTCGCGCTGGTTCACCTTGGCGCCGGTCGGCGAACCGGAGGCGTACCAGTTCTTGTAGAGCGGCGCCAGGCACTCCTTCATGCGCGCGATGCTCTTGCGCAGTCCCGCCGCGTGTTCCTCCAGCGTAGCGGCCGTCTTCGTCATCTGCGTGTGGTCGATTCTGATGATCATGTGCTGCTGCCTTTCCGGTCGCTACTGGCCACTCAGTCCTTGAAGAACACTGCCGCCACCCGAATGGGTGGGGAGCTGTCCGGCGGCCGAGACGGATCGCTTCGAGAACTCGGTCTTCGCCTGTTCGACGAGCTGCGACATCGCCGTGGCCTCCGTCTTGACGGCCAGCAGGTCGTCCCAGATCTCCCGGTACAGCCGCCGGAACTCGTCCGCGAGCGGCCCCTGGAACATCTCCGGGCTGTTCGCGTACGGCTTCAGCTCGGCATCCATGGTCTCGGCATGGTTCTTCGTTTCGTTGGCCGCGGCGAGAAACCCATCGGCCGCGGTGACCAACTGCGCGGTGTCGACGAACAGCCCTGAACCGTCCATTGTGGATCCATTCTTCCGGTGTCGTGGTTCACCATCGAATCTAGGCAACGGCTCCGTGCCGCCAAACGGCACAATTACCCACAGCCGTCAGGATTCCGCGGGTGGCGTCCAGGCGATCTGCACCAGCTCGGCGCCGGACCGCCGGCCGACCAGGTGGCCGCGGCCGGGGGGCTGCGGGCCCGGACGCACGGCGCCCAGCAGCGCTCCCTCGTCCCGGTCGCCGGACATCACCAGCCCGGGCGAGCCGAGCTCCTTGACCCGGCCGAGCACCGCGTCGTACAGGGCGCGGGACGCGCCGCCGGAGCCCCGCACGACGACCAGGTGCAGGCCGATGTCCCTGGCCTGCGGCAGGTACGGCACCAGCGGCAGCAACGGGTTGCCGCCCTGCCCGGCCACCAACTCGTAGTCGTCGACCAGCACGAACAGCTCCGGACCCGTCCACCAGTCACGTTTGCGGAGCTGGGCCGGGGTGATGTCCGGGCCGGGCAGCCGACCCTGCATGGCCTGCGCCGCCTCGGCCATGAAGCCTTCCAGCTGCTCGGCGGTGCCGGCGTAGGCCAGCAGGTGCTCCGGGCTGACCGCGCCGAGCAGCGCCCGCCGGTAGTCCACGACGATGATCTTCGCCTCGGCCGGGGTGTACCGCTGGGCGATCCCGGTGGCGATGGTGCGCAGCAACGTGCTCTTGCCCGACTCGACGTCGGCGAACGCCAGAAAGTGCGGCTCGGCCGCGAAGTCGATGAACACCGGCTCCAGATCGGACTCCGCGATGCCGATCGGGACGGCTCGGCCCGGCCGCGCCTCCGGCCCAGGCAGCCCGGCGACCGGCAGTTCGCTGGGCAGCAGCCGGACCTGCGGAGCGGGCTTGCCCGGCCAGGCCTCGGCGATCCGGGTGACCAGCCGCACGGTGCCGGCGCCCACGCTGGTCACCTCCCGGTCCCCGTCGATCCGCGGTAGCGCGCCGAGGAAGTGGAACCTGTCCGGTGACACCCCGCGCCCGGGCGCGCCGGCCGGCACGTTGTGCGCGGTCTTGCGGTCGATCACCGAGTCACCGGGATCACCCAGCCGCAGCTCCACCCGGGTGCCGAGGCAGTCCAACAGCTTGGTGCGCACCGCCGTCGACTGGTTCGCCGAGATGATCACGTGGATGCCGAACCCGAGACCGCGGGCCGCCAGCCGGATGAGCATCTCCTCGAGTTGCTCGTACTCCTCCCGCAGCGTCGCCAGGTCGTCGACGACGAGGAACACGTCACCGAACTCGCGGTCGCCCGCGGCGCTCTCGGCGATCTCCGCGCGGCGCGAGCGGAACGCCGCCGCGCTGTCGATCCCGTGGGTGCTGAACAACTGCTCGCGCTGGATCAGCAGGGACATCACCTCGGCCACCAGGCGCCGGCAGCGGTTCGGGTCCCGCCGCACCGCGTGCCCGCTGACGTGCGGCAGGCCGGCGACCGGACCGAGCGCGCCGCCTCCCATGTCCAGCAGGAAGAACTGGACCTCGGCCGGCGTGTGGGTGAGCGCGAACGAGGCGACCAGGGTGCGCAGCAGCGTGCTCTTTCCGCTCTGCGGCGCGCCGAGCACCATCATGTTGCCGCCAGCCGCGGACAGGTCGACCCACAGCAGGTCGCGCCGCTGCTCGAAGGGCTTGTCCACGATGCCGATCGGGACGGTGAGCCTGCCGTTGCCGTCCCAGCCTGCCGGGCACAGGCCGCGCTCGGGGTGCAGGTCGACGGGCGGCAGCAGCAGATCCAGGGTGGGCGGGACGTCCAGCGGCGGCAACCAGATCTGGTGCGCCTCCGGCCCCTTGCCGGCCAGGCGGGACACCATCACGCTCATGATCGTCTCGCCGGCCGGCGGCGCGTCGGGCACGGCCACGGGCGCGGCCGGCGGCTCCGGGTCGCGCACCGGCCGCAGTGAGAACGGCCGGACCGCCCGGCCGGGCGCGGCGGCCGTCGCCGCGGGCAGCCCGTCCCGGGGCGGCAGCACCTCGGAGACGTAGGCGGCCTTGAGGCGTTGCAACGTGTCGGTGCCGCTCTTCAGGTACGCCGAGCCGGGCACCGGCGGAAGCTCGTAGGCGTCCGGGACGCCCAGCACGGACCGGCTTTCCGACGCGGAGAACGTGCGCAGGCCGATCCGGTAGGACAGGTGGGCCTCCAGCCCACGCAGCCGGCCCTCCTCGAGTCGTTGGGAAGCAAGCAGAAGATGCACGGCGAGGCTGCGACCCAGCCGGCCGATCATGACGAACAGGTCGATGAACTCGGGCCTGCTGGACAGCAGCTCACTGAACTCGTCGATGATCACCAGCAGCGCCGGCAGCGGGGCCAGGTCGGTCCTGGTCTCCCGGGCCCGCTCGTAGTCCCGCACGGAGGCGAAGTTTCCGGCCGCGCGCAGCAGTTCCTGGCGGCGGACCAACTCGCCGTTGATCGCGTCGGCCATCCGGTCGACCAGGGTCAGATCCTCGGACAGGTTCGTGATCACCGCGCAGGTGTGCGGCAGCCCGGTCATGCCGGCGAACGTCGCGCCGCCCTTGAAGTCGATCAGTGCGAGGTTCAGGGTCTCCGAGGAATGGGTCACCGCCAGGCCGGTGACCAGGGTCCGCAGCAACTCGCTCTTGCCGGACCCGGTGGCGCCGACGACCAGGCCGTGCGGGCCCATGCCGCCCTCCGCGGATTCCTTGAGATCCAGCTCGACCGGGCGGCCGGCCGGGTCGACGCCGATCGGCAACCGCAGCCGCTGCCCCGGTGTTCTCGGCCGCCAGGTGAGCACCGGGTCGATGTCGCGCGGGTCGCCGAGGCCGAGCAGTCCGGCCAGGTCGAACGCCGCCGCCATCGACGCCTGCTCGACCACCGGTCCCACGCCGTACAGCGGGGCCAGGACCCGGGCCAGGGCCGCCGCGGCGACGTCGTCAAGGTGGTCTGGGCGGCCGAGGAAGTGCCGCTTGGTCTCCGATCCGGCGCGCACGATCCGGCCCAGCCGGTCCTCCGCGTGGTGCAGGCACAGTGTCTCCGGCGGTGGCTCGGCCGGCGGCCGGGACTCGCCGACCTCGACCAGGGTGACGCCGTGCAACCCGCCCTCCGGGGCCAGCCGGGTGTCGCCGGCGGTGCGCCCGCCGTCCACGATCACCAGCAGGTGCGGCCGGTCGAACCCCATCCCGGCGCGCCGGGTGAACGCCGGCCGGTCCCCGAGGTCCGCGCCGAACAACCGGGCAAGCGTGCCGAGGTCGTCGGCGACCAGCCGGCCCGGCCCGCACGCGTCGCTCTCGGTGCTGTCCTGCGCGTGCGGCAACCATTTCGCCCATTCCCAGTCCCCGGTGCGGTCCGGCGCCAGGCACAGCCCGATGCGCAGGTCGGCCGGCGAGTGGAACACCGCGGCCTGGCCGAGCAGCGCCCGGATCAGGTCGAGCACGTCGTCCCGGGCGCCGCTGATCCCGATCCGCGGAAACGCCCGCAACGAGATCGCCACGGGCAGCCGGGGCACCGTCGCGTGCACCCGGATGAAGTGCCGCAACGCGGTGGCGGTCAACGGATCCAGCTCGTCGAGCGGCACGGTGTCCGGAGCGCGCAACGGAGTGGCGAGCCGCTGCGGCCCGGTGCCGATCCGCACCTGGCCGAACCGGGCGTCCGAGCGGCGGTGCTCCCACAACCGCGGCGACCCGGCCACGGTCCACAGGTCCACCGGTTCGGGTTGGCCGTCGGCCAGCGACCGGTGCTGCCGGCCGGCCGCCGCCCGGACCTGGGTACGCAGCCCGGCCAGATACCGCAAGTAGTCGCGGCGCTCCTCGTTGATCTTCGCTTTGCCGGCCCGGCCCCCGCTGGCCAGCATCATGATCACCATGCCCACCATGACGATCACGAACAGGCCGCCGAAGACGTAGGTCATCGGACCGCCGCCGCGTCCGATGTAGACGAACGACATCGCCCCCATGCCCAGCATCATCGGCAGCATGAACATCATCTGCAACATCGCCTGGCCGGAGCCCTTGGTCAGCTGTGGCGGAGACTCCAGCCGGATCTCGCCGCTCGCCTGCTCTCTTCGCACCCTGCCGAGTGTGGCCGGTCCGGCGCGCCCAATGGTGGGTACTTCTACCGTCCGATGCCGCCCGGCCGCTGCCTACTGTCGAGCCATGGACGGCATGGAGGTCGACACCGACCAGTTGCGGGACAAGGTGGCCAACCTGAGCGGGTTGCTGGTCACCACCCTGAGCGTGGTCGAACGGTTGCGGCAGATGACGATCGCGCCCGCGGCGTTCGGCGCCATCGGGCTCGGCGTGCACACGGCCAGCAGCCGGGTGCAGGACCAGGCGGGGAAGAACATCGCCGAACTGTCGGCCGTCTTCCAGGTGTTGAACCAGCGGTCGGCGGACTTCGCCGGAGCCGTCGACCAGATCACCCGGCGGGACCAGGGTCGGCTCTCCGCCATCCGGCCAGCGGAACGGCAGTGGGGAGGCGCGTGAGGATGTCCCTCAACGGCGGCCTGGTCGAGCGGTTCTGCTCGGCGCTCGGCGCGGTGCGCGGACTGATCAACTCCGCGTCACCGGGCGCGATCACCAACTATGCCAACGGTTTGCAGGCCACGGCGACCGAGTTGAGCGGTCTGCTCAGGCAGTTGCGTGCCGGCCGCGCCGATGTGGCGACGTCGTGGCGGCAGGGCCGGGGGCGGGACCGGACGCTGGCCCGGATGGATGCGCTGATCAACCAACTGGCCACCACCATCACCGTGCTGAACCAGCTGGTACCGCAACTGCGTCAGGCCTCGACCACGCTGTCGCGAAGCCAGCACGGGTTCGCCGTCGGAGTCCACACCGGATCGTCGCGGATCGCGGCGATCCTCGCCAGCGGGAACCCGGGGGCAAAGGCACACGCCGCGGCCTCGGCGGCGCAGACCACCTCGACGCTGTCCGGTCTGATCAGCGCGTTCGGCCGCATGCTCGAATCCCTTGGTGTGCAAGGGATCGGTCCACTGCTGGACGCCGTCGGCCAGGTGGCCGGGCAGATCCAGCAGGTGTCCCAGCAGACCGGGACCTCGGCGCTGTCCGGCGCGATGCCGTCCTCGGCAACGCTGCCACAGCAAGCGCTGCCGGCGTTCACCCGGTACCCGTGGATCGGGCAGCAGTCGGCCGCCGAGGCGAACTCCTGGATCCCGGTGCCCATCGCGACAGACGGCCGGGTGGCCGGCCGTCCGACCCAGGGAGGTTGTCCATGAGAACCGATCAGCACCACGACGTCGACCTGTCCGCGGATGTCGCCGGCATCATGGCACGCGTCCAGGAACAGCAGGACGCCGTCGAGCGCGTGCAACGGGACGTGGAGATCATGCGGGTGACGGGCCGCTCGCGGTCCAACGAGGTGGTCGCGACGATCCTGGGCACCGGGCGGTTCACCGCGATCGACATCGACCCGGACACGATCCGCCGCCACGACCCGTACGACCTCGGCGCGATCGTGCTGGAAGCGGTCAACGACGCCGTGACGCGGCTGGCCGAGGCGACCTCCGCGCTGTACGCGCCGATACTCGACGCCGCGCTGCCCGACCGGTGGGACCGGGAATGACGTCGGCGGTAGCCCCGGCGCCGTGCCGGGTCACCGTGGTGGCGCCGCAGGCGCGGATGGACGTCGCGCTGCCATTGGCCTGCACGCTGGCCGAACTGGTCCCGCAGTTGGTGCGGCTGGCCGGCGGACCGGTGCAACCGGGTGGGGACAGCGTCGGCTGGTCGTTGTCCCGGATCGGCCAGGGGCCGCTCGCGCCGGGCCTGACCGTGGCCGCGGCCATCCGCGACGGCGAGGTGCTCCACCTCGGCCCGCGGGCCCGGCTGGAGACCCCGGCGCTGTTCGACGACGTGGTCGACGCGATCGCCAGCGCCGCGCAGACCCGGCGCGGCGCCTGGCGACCTCGGGTCGGCCGGCGGCTCGGGGTCGCGGTCGCGGCCGCCCTCTTCACCGGCACGGCCCTGCTGACGCTCGCGGCGCTGCGCGGCTCACCGGCGGCGGCCGCCGGCGCCGGTCTGCTCGCCGTCGCGCTGCTGCTCGCCGGAGCGGCGCTGTCCCGCGCGCTCGGCGACGCCGCGGCGGGTGCCGCGTGCGCCGGTGCGGGCGCCTTCGCGGCCACGCTGGCCGGGCTCACCGCGTTGCCGCCGCACGCCCTGTGGCCGCCGGCCGCGGACTCCGTCGGAATCGGCCTCGGCGCGGTGACGCTGTACTGCGCCGTGGCCGCGGTGCTGGTTCCCCGGGCGGTGGCGTGGTTCGCCTCGGCCGCCGTGGCCGCCGCGCTCGGCGCGCTGATCACCGCGGTGGCGCTGCTGTTCGGCGTGCCGCCGGTGTCCGTGGCGGCCGTGTCGGTCGCCCTGGTCACCGCGATCACCGCCGCCGCGCCGACGATCTCGTTGCGGCTGGCCAGGTTGCCGCTGCCGCACGTGCCTGCGGACATCGAGTCGTTCCGGGAGAACGACCAGCCGGCGCTCGGGTCCGACGTGGTCGACCAGACCGCGCTGGCGGCCGAGGTGCTCACCGGCCTGGTGGTGGCCGCCGGCGTGGTCGCGGCCGGTTGCTGCGTCGTGGTGCTGAGCGCCGGCACGTTCACCTCGGCACTGCTGGCCGGTCTGGTCGGCGTGGCGTGGATCCTGCGCTCGCGCGGCTATGCCGGCGCGGTGCAGCGGGTGTCGCTGGTCGTGCTCGGCCTCGCGGTGCTCGCCATCCTCGGCGTCCACCTCGCGGCCACCGCGCCGGCCGCCTCGCTGGGCCTGGCCGCGGCCGCCCTCGCCGTCGCAGGCGGGGCCAGCCTGTACTACGCCGGCCGGGTCACCCGCGGCCTGCACTCCCCGTTCCGCGCGCGCTGGCTGGACGTGCTCGAGTACGCCGTGCTGATCGCGCTGCTGCCGGTCGCCGGCGCGATCATCGGTGTCTACGAAGCCGTTCGCGACGCGGTCTCCTAGGGCCGGTCAGTCCCGGTGCCGGTGGTCGTCGGCGGCGTCGAACCAGTTCAGCACCCGGCGCCAGGCCTCGGTCGCGGCGTGCGGGTTGAACCGGGCGCCGGTGTCGTTGAAGAAGGCGTGATCGGCCTCGGTGAAGGTGAGCAGTTCGTGCCGGAGCCGGGCCGCCTCCAGCGCGGCCTTGGCGGCCGGGCGGGTGGCGTTGACCCGGGCGTCGAGCCCGCCGTACACCCCGAGCACGTCGGCGCGGGAGCCGCCGAGGTTGCCGCCCTCCGGGAACGGTCCGTAGAACGGCGCCGCCGCGGCCAGCCGCGGTTCGCCGGCGGCGAGCAGCCGCCAGATCATGGCGCCACCGAAGCAGAACCCGATCGCGGCCAGCTTCTTGCCGCGCAGCCGCCGCCTGAGCTCGGTCACGGCCGCCCGCATGTCCTCGTCGAAACGTGCCGGCGGGACCCGGGACAGCGCGGCCGCGACCTCGGCCTCACCGGGAAACGCTCCGGTGCCGCCCTCTTCGGACAGCAGGTCCAGCGCCAGCGCGGAGTACCCGCTGGCGGCGAACCGGCCGGCGACCGTGCGGATGTGCTCGTTGAGCCCGCGGTTCTCGTGGATGACCAGCACGCCGCCGCGTGGCTTGGCGGCCGGCGCCCAGGCGGCCAGCAGCGGAACCCGGGGACCGGCGAACGTGATCGACTCCCGGGCGACGGGCGCCCAGCTTGTCTCCGCCGAGCCGCGCCGTTCGGTCGCGCTGTCCGGCTCGGCGGCCGCCACGCCGGCCGCGAAGGTGGCCAGCAGGCCGGACGCCGCCGCTCCGGTCACCCCGAGCAGGCCGAGCCGGCGTACCGCCTCCCGCCGGTTGATGATGCCGTCGGCAAGGTCCTCCGCGACCTCCTCGGCGAGGTACCGCTGGATCTCCGTCATGGCGCCTCCAAGACATCGAGAACAAGCCGGTCGGTGACCGGCCGGGTACGGTCCGTGGACGAGCATAGACCGCACCCATCCGCCCAACCGGCGCCAAACGCGACATCGCGATCGGGTCGACAGCTCGCCGTGTCAGGTGCGGGGGCGTTGGCGGGTGGCGAGCCGGGCGGCCAACCACAGTGGTAGGGCGGCGGCGAGGGCGGTGAGCACGAGCAGGGTCACCGAAAGTGTGCTCGCGTAGCCGAGTTCGCCGTACTCGAACGCGCGGCGGTAGATCAGCAGGGGGGCGGTGCGGGTGGCGTTGGCCGGACCGCCGTCGGTGACGAGCAGCGCCGGGACGAAGCTGTTCTGGACGATGACGACGATGTCGCGCACGGCGAGGACGAGCACGACGGGCGCCATGACGGGCAGGGTGACCCGGGTCGTGGCGAACCAGGCCGACCCGCCCTCCACCCGGACCGCCTCGTGCAGCCGGGCCGGGATCGCGGTGCGTGCGGCGAGCGCGACGACGAACGCCTCCCCCACCTGGAACGCCAGGACCAGCACCAGCCCGAGCCGCGCACCCCATGCCGTGGTGAGGAAACCGGGGTCGGGGATGCCGAGCGCGCCGAGCAGTCCCGGCAGCGGACCGTAGCTGGGGTTGAGGATCCACAGCCACAACAGCGCCCACGCCGCGTCCGGGACGGCCGACGGCACATACGCCGCGGCCCGGCCGACCGAGGCGGAGAACTCGCGGCGCCGGGCGAGAAACAGCGCGGCGCCCACCGCGAGGGCCAACCGCAGCGGCACGACCACCGCGGCGATGAGGGCGCTGACCGCGACGGCGTCCCAGAAGCCTTGGTCGCCGGCCAGCCGGACCAGGTTGTCGGTGCCGGTGAACTCCGGTGCGCGGAAACCGAAGTAGTCGGTGAACGCCAGCGCGGCGGCCAGCCCGAGCGGGGCGAGCACCAGCAGCGCGGAGCCCACCAGGTAGGGCAGGGCGAGCGGCCAGTTCCTCACAGCCGGCAACCGCTGTCCGCGTCGAAGTGGTGCTCGTCGCCGGGCCGCCAGCCGACCGCCACCCGGTCCCCGACCTGCGGGGCGCCGGCCCAGGGCACCCGGGCCAGGAGGTCATCGCCCGCCCCGTCCGGCCGCACCCGCACCAGGCACTCCTCCCCCGCCGGCTCGGCGGCGACCACCGACCCGGTGCGCGCGGAGTCGCCGGCAGCGCACAACCGCACCCGTTCCGGCCGGACGCCGGCCACGACGCCGCCGGACGCCGGCAGCAGGTTCATCGGCACCGCACCGAAGATGCGGGCGACCGCGGTCGTGGCCGGCCGCGCGTAGACCTCGCCGGGAGTGTCGCACTGCAGGATCCGGCCGCCGGCCAGCACGGCGACCCGGTCGCCCAGCGCCATCGCCTCGGCCTGGTCGTGCGTGACGTGCACCATCGGCACCCCCAGCGCGCGTTGCACCGCACGGATCTCGCCGCGCATGCGCAGCCGCAGTTCGGTGTCCACGGCAGCCAGCGGTTCGTCCAGCAGGCAGACCCGCGGCGCGCGGATCATGGCTCGGGCCAGGGAGACCCGCTGCCGCTCGCCGCCGCTGAGCTCGGCCGGCATCCGGGCCAGCAGGTGCTCGATGTCCAGGGTGCGCGCCACCTCGCGGACCCGCGCCGCCACGTCGCGCCGCCGGGATCCCCGGGCCCGCTCCCCGATTCCGATGTTCGCCGCCACGCCCAGGTGCGGGAACAACGCCGCCTCCTGGAACACCAGGGCGACGTCGCGCCGGCCGGGCGGCACCCGCGTGACGTCCCGGTCGTCGATCAGGACGCGGCCGGCGTCCAGGGTCTCCAGCCCGGCCACCGCGCGCAGCAGGGTCGACTTGCCCGACCCGGACGGCCCGACGATGACCAGCAGCTCACCGGGCTTCGCGTCGAGCTCGACCCCGTCGAGGGCCACCACGGGCGGCCCCCGCCGGGCCCGGAACCGCCGGTGCGCGGCCTCGATTCGCAGGCTCATCGCTTCTGTAACAACGGATCCGCCTGCTTCTGGATCTCCGCGAGCGCCTCGTCGAGCGGGACGCCGTCCTCGAACGCCCGCTGTAGCTGGGTGTCGATCACGTCCTCCACCTCGGGCCACGACGGCGTGACCGGGGTGTGCCGCAGGTGCGGGATGGCGTCGAGGAACACCTGCGAGGAAGCCGGCGGCCGGGTCGGGCTGAGGAATGCCGGCGACGTCGCGACCGAGCGCAGCGACGGCACGGTGCGGCCGCCGAGCGCGGTGATGTTCTGTCCCTGCTGCCCCACCGCGAACGCGACGAACTTCGCCGCGGCGGCGGGATTCGGCGAACTGTTCGCGATGCAGTAGGCGTCGGAGTGCAGGATCGACGCCGGTTGGCCCAGCACCGGCAGGGCGGCGACGTCGAAGTCGAGGCCACGCTGCTCCCGCAGGGCCGGCACCTCCACGCGCGAGCTGAGGAACATCGCCAGCTTGCCGGTCATGAACTGCTCCGGCAGCCCCTGCGCGGCGAGTTCGTCCTTGGTCGGCATCGCTCCGGTGCCGATCAGTTCGGTGACGGCGGTGAGGGCGGCGCGGGCGGCGGGTTCGTGCAGCGTGGTGCGGGTCGGATTCTCGTCGTCGTCGACGACGGTTCCGCCGTTGCTCCAGATGAACGGCGCCATCCGGATGATCGAGGAGTCGACGCCGACGCCGTTGACGTCGCCGGTGGTCAGCGTCCTGGCGGTGGTCACGAACTCGTCCCAGGTCCAGCCGGGCTTGGGGGCGGGAACCTTTGCCTTGTCGAACAGTCCGCGGTTCCAGTACACGACGAGCGAGGAGATGTTCTGCGGCATGCACTGCAGCGCACCGGAGTAGCCGAACGCGCGCAGCGGCTCGTCGTAGTACCCGGCCAGCTTGACGCCCTGCGCCTCGAGCAGCGGACCGATCGGGCGCACCGCGCCGCGCTGCACGAACGGGGCGTACTGGCGGTAGTTGACGGCGAAGACGTCCGGCGCGCCGCCGGAGGCGAACGCGGTGGACAGCCGGGTGAGGTGGTCGCCCCGGCTCACCGTGACGAGTTCGACCTCGCCGCCCCCGGCCTCCCGGTAGGCCGTCACGAGGCTGCGGTAGACCGCCGCCTCCTCCGGGTCCGCCCCGATCTGCACGGTGATCGGCGGTGTGGTGGCGCCGTCCGCCCGCTCCTCGGGCTGTCCGGCGCAGGCGCTCAGGCCGAGCAGCACGGCACAGGCGAACACGGTGCGTCTCATGGCCGCTGCACCGCCGAGAAGAACCAGCGCTGGCCGGCGGCGAAGGCGAGCACCGCGGGCGCGGTCACGATGACCGCGGCGGCGAGGTAGATCGGGTACAGGGCGGCCTCCATCTCACTCAGACTGCGCAGACCCAGTGCCACCGGCCAGTTTTCCGGTGCGGACACCAGGGTCAGCGGATCCATGAACGTGGACCAGTAGTACAGGCCGGACAGTGCCGCGACGGCCACCGCCGCGGGCCGGGCCAGCGGCAGCGCGACCCGGCGCCACACCGCGTACGGACCCATCCCCTCCAGCGTCGCGGCCTCCAGCAACGACGCCGGGATGCGCGCGAAGGCGAAGGCGAACAGCAGCACGTAGAACGGGGTCGTGCCGGCGAACGCGAGCAGGGCGACGGTGACCGGCGTGTCGGCCAGACCCAGGCCGCGCAACAGCACCACCCGCGGCACCCAGAGCGCGGCGGCGGGCACCAGCAGCATCAGCACCGAGATGCCGACCAGCCAGCGCCGCAACCGGCCCCGGGCCAGCACGATCGCGAGCCCGGCCATCGACGTGACGACCACGGTGACCGGAACCGCGACCAGCACGAGCAGCAGGGAGTTGGCCAGCAGCCGGCCGAGCGGCAGGAACCGCGGCACCGCCGCGTAGTTCGACAACTCGGCCGGATCGGGCCACAGGTCCAGTCCGTCCGGCGGCGGTTGCAGCGGGCGCTGCAGCGAACCCAGCACCATCACCACGAGCGGCGCGACGAACAGGGCCGACAACGCGACCGCCCCGGCGGTTCGCCAGGGCGGTCGCATGGGTTGCCCGGCGTCAGAAGGCACCGGCGATCGAGGTCGTCCAGACGCTGCGTCCGTAGGTGGCGGCGTAGAGCGTGTCGCTGCCGAGCGGCAGGTCGATGTCGTTGACCGGGACCAGCGGCAGGTTCGCCCCGACCTTGACCCAGTTCCGGCCGAGGTTGGTCGTGCGGTACACGCCGACATCGGTGGCGATGAACAGCCACAACGGTTTCGACGGGTGCCGGATGACGTCGTTGATGGGCGCCTGCGGGATCTTCCGGCCGCCGATGTCGTCCCAGTTGCGGCCGCCGTCGGTGGTCATGACCAGGTGCGGGTAGGGATCACCGGAGCGCCAGCCGGAGAAGCTCGCCCAGGCGATGGCCGGGTTCTGCGGGTCGACGGTGATCCGGGTGACCCACCGGCCCGGGAACGCCGGGCTCGCCAACCGCTGCCAGGTCACCTGGTCCGGTTCGGCCATCGCGTTGCGGCTGACCCACATCAGGCCGCTGTCGGTGCCGGCGTAGACGAGGTTGGGGTCGGCCGGCGTGGTGCCGATCGCCGTGACGGTGCCGAAGCCGGGCGCGCGGGGCTCGGTGCCCTCGGTGAGGTCCGGGCTGATCCGCTGCCACACCCGCTGTCCCGGGTCGGTGTCGATCCGGTTGACGAACTCGCTGCCGCCGAACAGGATCCGCGGGTCGGCGCCGAACTCCAGGGGCGCCACCCAGTTCTTGCGCGCGCCGGGGATGGTCATGGTGAAGCCGACACCGTCGACGAAGCCGCGGCAGCCGCCGTTCTGCGAGCAGCCGTAGTACTTGCGGTCGTTCGTCGGGTCGATCCGGTTCATCATCCCGTCGCCGCCGACGAAGTTGAACCAGTCGCCGGTGACGGTGTTGTCCGCGGCCCACGACTTCAGCGAACCGTTGTCCTGGGAGCCGGCGTTGACCCGGGTTCCGTTCTGCACCGAGACGTCCATCGCGTAGAACTGGGTCACCGGCAGCCGGGCCGTCTTGGTCCACAGGCCGCGCACCGCGCCGTTCTCGTTCGACCAGTAGAAGCCGCCGTCGTTGCCGAGGAACACCCGGCCCGGGGTGAACGGGTCCCACTCCAGGCCGTGCTGGTCGGCGTGCGGGGTCTGCGAGGTCGTCCAGGTGAGCCCGCCGTCCAGGCTCTCGGCGAGGCTCACGCCCGCCACGAACACGTGCAGCGGGTTGACCGGGTCGACGTAGACCCGGCCGAACCACCAGGCGAACCCGCCGCTGATGGTCTGCAGGGTGCCGCCGCTGGTCGCCCCGACCGGCGTCCAGGTCGCCCCGGCGTCCGCGCTGGTGAAGAAACCGTTGAAGTTGCCGCCCGCCGTGCTGGAGATCAGGTAGGCCCGGCTGGGGTCGGTGTCGCTGAAGTCGACCCCCATGCGGCCGACGTAGGTCGCGGTGACCGGCTGCCCTTCGACGTCCATGCTCTGCGGCAGCGGCGGCCGGTGGATGTTGGCCCAGGTGCGGCCGCCGTCGGTGGAGCGGTACAGGAAGGAGTTCTTGCCGTAGATACGGGACTTCTCGTCCCGGATCTTGTCCCAGGTGGTGGCGAGCATGACGTCCGGGTTGCTCTTGTTGATCGTCACGTCGATCGCGCCGGTGGAGGCGCTGTCCGGCACGATCACCCGGGTCCAGCTCGCTCCGCCGTTCTCGGTCAGGAACAGGCCCCGGGTCGGTCGGGTGTCGTGCAGCGCGCCCATGACGGCGACGAACACCCGGTTGTCGTCGCGGGGGTCGATGACGATCTGGCCGATCGTGTCGCCGTCGGCCAGCCCCATGCTGGTCCACGTCGCACCGTGGTCGGTCGAGCGGTAGACACCCTTGCCGTAGTAGGCCGAACCGCCGCCGTGGTCGGGCTCGCCGGTGCCGGCCCAGACCACGCCGCGCGAGTCGACCGCGACCGCGCCCATGGACTGCGGCAGGCTGTGGTCCCAGACCGAGACGAAGGTCTGCCCACCGTCCTCGGTTCGCCAGAGCCCGCCGGTTCCGGTGGCGATGTAGACGCGGTCCCGGGTGGTGGGGTCGGCGGCGATGTCGCGAATGCGGCCACCGATGTTGCTCGGGCCGAGCTCGGTCCAGACCTGGTTGGTGCCCGGCGACTGCGCGGCCTTCGCACTCATCACCCGGGCCTCCGCGACCGCCGAGCGGACCGCGGCCTCCGGGATGGAGCCGTCCGCGTTGGCCCGCTGGAGATAGAGCCATTCCTCGGCCCCGGCCGGGTTCGCGGTGACGGCCGGCCAGCCGGTCGGCGCCTTCTCGGGCCCGGTGACCGAGGCCGCGCCGACACCCAGGAGCACCGTGAGAGCCATGGCGGTCAGGATCGGAAGGTGAGCTGAGCTACGCATCGCCACGTGCCTCCCTGTTCAGGTGGGACGTCCGCTTGCCGCGTCGGGCCACCGTAACACCCGAAAGGTCCGAATCGTCCCCTCCGAACGGCTAGGTGCGTGCCCAGGGGCGTACCTAGAGTAGATCGCATGTCCGAACCTGGGAATCGCCGATCGTTGGTGCTGTGCACGACCGCCGCGCTGGCGGTCCTGCTGGCCGGATGCTCGTCCGGTTCCGGCGACCCGGAAGCCGGGTGCGCGCCGCCGAAACCGGCTCCGGCCGCCGAGACCGCGCTCATCCCGGCCGGGTTGTCCTTCGAGCGGATCGGGACCGTCACCCATGTCGAGAACAGCGGGGCCAACGTGACCATGACGGCGGTCTCGACCAAACCCCTCGACGAGCTCACGGTCCTGATCCAGGACGCCGTGACCGCCGCCGGCTACCGCCCGGCCGGCATGGACAACGAGGGCTTCGAGGCGGAGGTCTTCTTCACCTCCGGATCGGTCGCCGCCGGCCAGGCCGTCGTGCGCAAGGGCGAGTGCGAGGGTCAGTGGACCATCGACCTGGTCCTGATCGATCCCAAGACCGTGCCCTCGTCCACCGCCGCGAGGTGACGCTCAGGTCAGCTCGAGGTAGTCGAGTTCGGCGAACCCGGTGCCACCGGCGAAGAACGGTGAACCCTTGGCCAGGCGGATGGTGTTCGGGCCGGCGCGGAGGTTGAGGGTGGTGGTGACGGTGCCGAACTGGGCCCAGCCGGCGGTGGGCGGGTAGCTCAGCGTGGACCAGCCGCCGCCGTTGAACGCCAGTCCCTGGGTGGCGGTGGCGCCGGTGCCGTTGGCGTAGCGGACGGCCATCGTGTAGGTCCGCGCGGTCGGCACGGTGACGACGAAGTCGACATAGCTGTCGGTGCGGAAGTCGCCGGAGTTGTTGATGCCGCCGACATATCCGCCGTTGGAGGCGCCGCCCGCGGTGCGCCGCTGGGCCCGGAACACCGAGGCGTTCTCGGCCTCGTAGCGCTGCTGGAACGCCGGCACGCCACCGGCCGGCTGCACGACGAGGTGATACCCGAAGCGCGCGTTCATGTTCGGCACGGTGACGGTGAGCGCGCCGCCGCTGACGGTCTGGACGGTGTCGGAGAGCACCGCGGGCGCGCCCACCGCGGTGAACCGGTCGGTGTCCGGAGTGGACTCCAGGCGCACCCGGACCGTGCCGCCCAGCGCGCCCAGACCGGTGAGCCGGACAAAGTTGGTGCCGGACTCGTTGCCCAGCACCACGTTCACGATCCGCCGGGTGGGGTCGTAGGCGGCGAGCCCGTCCAGTCCGGTCTGGGTCGGCGCGGTGCTGGCGACCATGCTGCCGGCCATGTCGCCGTACCACCGGTAGAGCCACCAGTGCGCGGTCGGCTGGTTGTTGTTCAACACGAGCCCGTTGACCGTGCCGTACTCGTTCCAGAACGCGCGGTTGGCCATCTCCACCCCGGCCCGTTCCAGCTTGGCGATGTAGGAGACCTCGATGCCGGGCACGTACACCTCGTCGGTCCAGGCGTACTCGTTGATCGAGATCGGGCGCGGGCTGATCCCCAACTCCCGTTCCAGCGCCCGGTACGCGGCGATGTCGGCGGCGAGCCGGGGCGCGGTGTGGTTGAGCTCGTGCCAGCAGACGACGTCCGGCAGGGTGCCGGTGTTGCGCGCGTTGGTGAGGAACGAGCGCATCCAGTCGGCCCGCCAGCCGGTGATGCTCGGGCCGAGGATCGGGGTGACGGTGTCCCGGGAGCGCACCCGCTGGAAGGTGCGCACCCAGCCGGCGTTGAAGTCCCCGGCGGCGGCGGTGTCCCAGGTCAGGTCCGGCTCGTTCCACAGTTCCCACGCCTCGACGTTGGTCACCGTCGTGGCCGCCAGCCGGGCGGTGACCTGTGCGTCCACTTTGGACAACCAGTCGGCCCAGCTGACCCAGCGGTAGGGGAAGTCCGGGTAGATGTCCGGCATCCGGATCACCATGCCGGCGCCCACCCGGGTCGCCTGCTGGGCGACCCGCAGCGCGTCGCCGCCCGGCGGCTGGCCGTTGGGCCGCTGCTGGGCGCCGGGCGCCGGCTGGACCACGTTGCGCAGGTGCAGCGGGTAGAGCGTGGCGTCGGCCGGCCGGTCGTTCTCGGCCAGCGCGTACAGCCCGCCGGCGGCCGCGTGGGTGACCGGCCGGACCGGCGCGGCCACGTTCACCGTGAGCGTGCTGCCGGCCGCCTGCGCGGCAGGCGGGCCGGCCAGCGTGACGGCGGTCAGCAGGGTGGCCGCGAGGGCGGCACGCGCGGTTCGGCCGGACATCGACGCTCCTAGTTCTGGTTCCAGCGCTGGTTGGCGCCGCCGGTGCAGGTCCACAGGATCAGCCGGGTTCCGTTGCCGGTGCCGGCATTGCTGGCATCCAGGCACAGTCCACTCTGGACACCGATGATGGTGCCGTTGGCATTGCGGGTCCAGCGCTGGTTGGCCTGCCCGTTGCAGTCCCAGACGATCACGGCGGTGCCCGGCGTGCTGCCGTTGTTGTTGGCGTCGAGGCACTTGTTGCCGTACACGACCAGTTCGTCCCGCGAGGTCGCCGCCCAGGTCTGGTTGTCGCCGCCGGTGCAGTCCCAGAGCTGGGCCGGCGTGCCGTTGCCGATGGCGTTGTCGTTCACGTCGACGCATCGCGCGGACGCGGCGCCGACCAGTTGCACGCCGCCGCGCCCGGGCAGCCGCTGCACGTCCATGGCCGACGGCGCCCAGCCGGACATGGTGAAGGTCAGCGTGTTCGCGCCGCGCGCCAGCGACACCAGCACCGAGACGGTGCCGGGCGCCGTGCCGGTCGGCGGAAAGGCCACGGTGGTCGGGGTCTGGCCGCCCACCCGCAGCGTGGCGGTGCGGGTCGTGGTGCTGGCGTTGGTGTACTCCACGGTGGCCAGCGCGATCCCGGTCGCCGCCGCGGTCACGCCGGTGAACCGGGCCGTGCCACCGGACACCGCCGGGACGTACCCGGCGGCCGGGGCCTCCGTGCCGGCGACGGTGAGCAGCACGGCCTCCCCCGCCGGCACCGGCGTGCTGTAGCCGGTGGCGAAGCTGCCGGCGTTGCTGCCCGCCCACACGTTGCGCACCGACGCGGCGGCGGCGCTCAGGCCGAGGTCGGCCCAGCGCACGGTCATCGTGGCCGTGGTCGAGGTGCGGTTGTGCAGCACCACCGCGCGTCGCCCGGTCCCGGACAGCACCCGGCCGTAGACGGGCCGGCCGGCGCTGTCCTCGGCCACCTCGACGCCCTGCAACCCGCGCGGGTCCTGCGCGATGCCGGTCACCTCGCGGTTGGTCAGGATCGCGGCGGTCTGCGCGCTCATGGTGGCCAGGTTGTTGCCGGCGATCAGCGGCGCCCCGGAGATCGCCCACAGGCTCAGGTGGGTGCGGTTCTGCGCCGCGGTGAAGCCGGGCAGGCCGGCGACCATCATGTCCGGATCGTTGGCGTAGCCGGTGTGCTGCGCCGTGGGATGCAGGCCGGCGTCGAAGTTGGCCAGCACCCGGGCCATGGCGGGCGACTCACCGAAGAAGATGATGTCGCCGCTGGTCCGCCACATCGGTCCCAGGCCGGGCGCCCAGTTCCACGGGTTCTGCCGGCCCCAGTTGCAGATGGACAGCAGCAACGGCCGCCCGGTGGCCGCCGACGCGGCCCGCGCCGCGTCGCTGATCGCCCGGTAGGTCGTGGCCGCGTCCAGTCCCTCGGCGTCCCCGCCGCACCAGTCGACCTTGACCAGGTCGAAGCCCCAGCGGGAGAACTGCAGCATGTCCTGCGCGTAGTGGCCCTCGCTGCCGGATCCGGGCGCGGCCGGCCGGCCGGTCGGGAAGTAGAAGCCGCAGCCGTCCCGGCCGGCGTCGGTGTAGATCCCCGCCTTGAGCCCGCGGCTGTGGATGTAGTCGGCGATGGCGGCCATCCCGCCCGGCCATTCCGCGGTGTCCACCACGATGTTGCCCGCGCCGTCCCGGGTTCCCTGCCACCAGCCCTCGTCGATGTTGACGTACTGGTAGCCGGCCGCCGGCAGCCCGGCCGCGACGAAGGCGTCCACCTGCTGCCGGATCACCCCGGCGTTGATCCGCGCGGCGAAGCTGTTCCACGACGACCAGCCCATCGGCGCGCGCGGCACCGCGATCTGGTTCGGCGTCACCGCGGCCGCCGCCGGGCCCGGCGCACCGGCCACAGTGGACACCGTGGACACCGTGAGGACGAGTGCCAACGCGAACCGGGTCAGCATGACGCAACCCCCTTGTTCGATATGTCGAACAGTGTTCGGAGATCCGTCCCTGACGGTAGAAGGACCGCCACGTTCCGTCAACCAGCTCAGCCGACCGCGAAGACCGCGCCTGCGGTGGCGACCGGCCGGTCGGCGGCCTCGACCCGGCCACTGGCGAAAGCGAGCCGGCGCCCGGCCCTGGTCACCGTCGCGGTGGCGGTCAGCCAGTCGCCGTCGCGCGCCGCGGCGACGAAGTCGACGTTGAGGTTGACCGTGACCAGGCCGGCGTCCGCCCCGGCCGCCGCGGCGCAGTTGCGGCCACAGACGACGTCGAGCAGCGCCGTCAGCACGGCGGCGTGCACGAAGCCGCGGGCGTTGCAGTGTTCGGTCCGGGCGCGCAACCCGAGCACGATGCCCCGCTCGTCGGTCCTGGTGTGGACCGGGCCGATCAGGTCGAAGAACGGCCCGGTCCGTTCCGAGGGCGTGAACCCGGCGGGAACCTCACTCATCGCGCCAGGATAGAGATCACCTCAGGCGGCGGACAGTTCGTAGGCCACGGACACCGGCCGCGCCGAGGAGTTGTGGACGCACAACTCGAGCAGGGTCAGGTCCGGCCCGGGCACGAACCCGGTGTCCACCGTGCCCCCGCCGGTGCTGAACACCGTGCCGGCGAAGGCGTAGTCCAGGTCGGATCCGTTGATGTACCAGGTGACGGCGGCGCTCGCGGCGCCGGTCAACCGCACCGGCCCCGTCCCGAAGTCCCCGCAGGCGCGGCCACCCGGCCCCAGGTTCGCCAGATGCGGGCCGATGTCGCCGACCGCCGTGGCGCCCAGGCCCGAGATGAACGACCGGGCCCAGGTGTTGGCGGTGTGGGCGGTGATGGTCACGCACCCCCGGTAATGCGTGCCGGGAGCCAGGTAGACGTACTTGTTGAAGTCGATGCCGGCGACGGTCTGGCTCCACACGACGGTTTCCGCACCGCCGGCGGTGGCGGCCGCGCGGATGGTCGCCGTCGCCGACCCGCCCGCCACGTGCCCGGCGAACCGGGCGCCGATGTCCGAGCGGGTCTGGTCGGTGCAGAACACGTCCCCGGTGCGCAGCGAGGTGCCGTTGTCCCAAGCCTGCGCCGGGGACCCGATGAGCAGCAGTCCGGCCGCGGCGACCGCCACGGCGGCAACACTGAGATACCTCATGCCGTAGGACTACGCCGGACCCCTAGGTATGGTTCACAACCCTCGATCCGCGGGTACGGTCGTGGTGATGCGTGGAGGTGATCCATGAGGAAGCTCACCACGACCGTGCTCGCCGGCGCCGCCGCCATCGCGGTCACCGGCCTGGCCGGCGGCTCCGCCCAGGCCGGTACCACCGGCGCCGCCCGGCTGGTCTCGCCCGGCGCGCTGGTGTGGCACAGCACCGGCAAGGACTTCCAGGACGACCGCACCACCGGGTGCCGCTCACACCGCGAGGACGCGAAGGAGTCGCCGCAGCCCATCGCGCCGTAGGCGCTAGAGGATGCCGCGCGCCTGGAAGGCGGCTCGTACGGTCGCCGCGTCGGCCGCGTTGAACAGTGCCCGGGCGGTGTCCACCGTCACCTGCGCCGCCGCCGCCATCGTGATCGTCGGGGTGTAGGAGAACTGCGACTCCAGCACGATGGTGACCGACCTGTCCCGGCCCAGCGCCCGGAAGATGTCGTTCAGCGCCCGCGACCAGATCTGCCCGTCGAAGTGCACCTGCCCGATCCGGTCGGCGTAGGTGAGGTCGGTGTCGGTGCGGCGCAGGCAGTGCGGCTCCTCGGCGGTGTAGGAAACCGAGTCCCAGTCCGCGATGCAGGCCAGCGGCGTGACCGCGGTGTCGCGCTGCAGCGGCGCGGACATGACCATCGCCCACCAGTCGCCGAAGCCCTCGCCGATGGAGCCCGCCTCGATCGCGTCGCCGAAGTTCGGCACCTGCGCGTCCTGGATCGCGTGGCCGTACTCGTGCCAGATCACCTCGGCGTCCTCGGCGTCGTCCACTCCCCCGGTGCCGAACGTGATCCGGTCGACGCTGGAGTCGTAGAAGGAGTTGTCGTCGGTGAACCCGGTCGTCCGGAACTCCTGCGGCTCGTTGTTGACGTCGGTGAAACCGAGCCGCTGGATGTAGCGCTGCGCCTCGGTCATGCTCCAGTAGGACATCACCTGCTCGAAGAAGTCGCTTTCCCGTTGGTAGACGAAGGTGTTGCTGGCCGAGCGGGCCTGGCGTCCGCGCGGGTCGACGATCCTGGCGAAGTCGCCGCTGAGCACCCCACTTCCGTCCAAATTGGACAGTGTCACGGTGTGGTAGGCCACGTCCGGAACGGCCCGGTTCTGGTCCCGCTGGTCGGTCAGCTTCTGCGCCTGCAGGTCGGCGACCGGGTTCGGGGCGAACACCTGGCCGGTCCCGTCCACGTGCCGGACCAGGTTCTCCACCTTCAGCACGGTTCCGGACGACGCGTCCACGATCGTGCGCCTGCTGCCCGCGTCGGTGTCCGACACCACCGCGTAGACCAGCTTGGCCGCGCTGCCGGGCAGCACCGCCACCTCGGTGGACAGCGGCTGGCCGGGTGCGGCGGCCACAGCCGCGTCGGCCCCGACCCGGGGCGTCGCCGTGGCGCCCAGCCCATCCACGGCGAGTCGGCCGTCGTCGACCCGCACCTGGCCGGTCGCGCGGTCGACGTGCCTGGCGTAGAAGCCGCCGAGCACCGGATGCCCGGCGAAGGTCTGGGCGTACCACTCGTGGGTCGCCAGCAACGAGGTGTGCGTGACGACAAGCCGCAGCCCGTCCGGCGCGGGAGCGGCCTGGGCAGGCGTCCCGGTCAGCGCGACCACGAGTGCGGCGGCGCCGGCGGCCGCCGGGACGAGACGACGCAGACGCATGGTCGACTCCTGGCGCTCGGGTCCGACCCGGCGCCGGACCGTGCGACCCGACGCTAGACAAACACCGCGTGGCCCGGCGAGGGCCGAACGGATGGCGTGTTCCCATTCGCGTGCCGGGGACGGGCGGGTGCGGGACACTCGGATGGAGCAACGGCGTGGGCAGGGAGACCGTGTGGCTGACGATGCCTCTGGGGAGGATGTCGCGACCCCGAACCCGCTGATCGAGCGGGCCAAGCGGCTGTTCGAGTTTCTCGGGCGGGCCCAGCAGCTCAAGAGCCTGCCGCCCCGGGCGGTGGAGAGCTACCAGCGGGACGGCGCGGTGCTGTGGCTGGCCGACCTGCCCCGGCATCCGGCGGTGAGCGCGGTGCACCGCACCGACGACCCCGAGCCGGACGAGCCGCTGCTCACCATCGACCGGGTGGCCCGGCCGGACCCGCCGGCACCCGCCGACGCGCTCGGCCCGTGGCTGTCCGGAGCGCTGGACGACCCGGACGTCCCGCCCGAGCTCCGCCCGACCATGGCCACCGAGGACGGCGGCGACACCCTGGAGGCGCCGGCCGACGTGCACGAGACCTACCGCCGCTGGCTGCCGCGGTGGCGGGCGTGGGCCGACCAGGAACGGCTCGACCGGCCCGTCCGCGCCGCCTACGGCGAGCTGTTCTCCGCCTACGTCACCGCGTCCGGCAACCCGGAGGACCTGGAACTGGTCGCCGGGGTGGGTTGCCTGGCCTGGACGCCGCCCGGACACCCGGCCGTGCGGCGGCATCTGCTGACCGCGCCGGCCACGATCCAGTTCGACGACGACACCGGCCGGCTGACCGTGCACCGGGTGGAGTCCACCGACGCGGTCGATGTCGAGCTGGACATGCTCGACCCCGGCGTGGTGGCCAACCCCAAGCATCTCAACGAGATCCGCGCCCAGGCCCGGACGTTCGAGTTCCACCCGCTGCACCGCACCGAGATCGGCGCGCTGGTCCGCCGGCTGGTGCACACCCTGGACGCCGACGGCGAGTACCGGGACACCGACGAGCCGCCAGGCCCCGCCTCGCACGCCGTGGCGGCCTTCGCCCCGGCCGTGATCCTGCGCCGGCGCTCGCAGCGGGGCCTGGTCGAGATCTTCCAGACCATCCTCGACCAGCTCACCGAGACCGGCGAGGTGCCGGACGGGTTGCTGCCGCTGATCGATCCCCGGCACACCCCCCGGGTGGACCGGGACACCGCCGAGGGCGCCCTGGTCATGGTGGACGGCGACCCGTTCCTGCCGCTGCCGGTCAACGACGTGCAGTTGCAGATCCTGCGGCAGGTGGACACCAAGGCGCAGACGCTGGTGCAGGGCCCGCCCGGCACCGGCAAGACACACACCGCCGCGGCGCTGATCTCCCACCTGCTCGCCCAGGGCAAGCGGGTGCTGGTGACCGCGCACACCGACCGGGCGCTGCGCGAGGTGCGGGACAAGCTGCCCACCGAGATCAAGCCGCTGTCCGTGGCCGTGGTCGGCAGCTCCCGCGAGGACATGTCCGACCTGAAGGTGGCGGTCGGCCGGATCGCGGCCGCCGCGACCGAGCACGACCCGGTGCGGGCCGACGCGACCATCGCCGGCTGCCTGGACACGATCGACCGGCTGCGCCTGGAACGCCTCGGCCTGTACCAGAACCTGGTGCAGGCCCGGGAACAGGAGGTGGTCGAGCGCGAGCACGCCGGCTACCGGGGTTCGCTGGCCGCCATCGCCTGGCAGCTGCGCGCCGACGCGGTCCGGTACGCGTGGCTGGCCGAGCACCTCGCGGTCCCGCCGGAGCAGGAGCCGCCCCTGTCCGACGCCGAGGTCGCCGAATGGCACGGCTACCTCACCGACGGCGACCTGCGCGCCGACGAGCCGGAGTCCCGGCTGCGGTTGCCCGATCCGAACGACCTGCCGGACCCGGCGGCGTTCGCCGACCTCGCGACCGCGGAGCGCGCCGCCACCGGCGCCGACGCCGAACACGCCGCGGTGCGGGCACATCCCGCGTTCGACGCCATCCGCCGGCTCGACCCGGCGGTCCGGGACGAGGTCCGGCTGCGCCTGCACCGGCTCAGCGCCGAGGCCGACGACCTGGCCCACCGGCGGGAAAGCTGGATGGACCAGGCGCTCACCGACGTACGCACCGGCCGGGCCGGCATCTGGCAGGGCCGGGGGCGGCAACTCGGCGAGCTGATCGCGCGGTGCTCGGCCCTGGTGACCCAACTCGGTCCGCTGGTCCGGATCGAGGTGGACGGCCCGGTGGAGCCGCTGACCGGCCCGGCCAACGCGCTCTACGCGCACCTGCGGGGCGGCGGCACGCTGCGCACCGGACCGGACGGGATGCCCAAACTCGGTGCGCTGGCCCCGAAACCGGTCAAGCAGGCGGCGCCGGTGTTCGACCGGGTCCGGGTGGACGGGCTGCCGCCCAGCACCGCCGCCGCCGTCGGCGCGTTCCTCACCTGGGCCGAGGCCGGCAAGACCCTGGCCGCGCTGGACCGCGCCTGGCCGGACGGCGCGGTCACGCCGGCGACCGGCTCGCCGCACGAGCGGTTGCAGTGGCACGTCACCGAACTGGCGCAGCTGCACCGGGTGCTGCGGCTGGCCGACGCGCTGGACGGCGAGGAGCGCGGGCTGGCCGGCCTTGGCCTGCCCCGCCCGGACTGGACGGACCTGGACGCGGTGCGCGGTTACGCCGACCTGGTCAACGCCGCGGCCGTGGCGGACGCGGCCGGCGCGGCCGCGGAACCGTTGCGGCGTCTGGAGGACACGCTCGCCGACACGGCCAGGTGGGCGGACGCCGCCTCGTGCGTCCGGGCCTTGCTCGCCGCCGCGCGCGCCCGGGACCACGATTCCTACGCGGCGGCGTACCAGCGCCTGGCCCGGCTGACCGAGGTGCGGCGGCTGGCGCTGCGCCGCGACGAACTGGCCGCCCGGCTGTCCGGCGCCGCCGGGCTGCGTGCCGCGATCGAGGCCGATCCCCTTGACCCGCAGTGGGTTTCCCGGCTGGCGGGGTTCACCGCGGCCTGGCGGTGGGCGGGCACCTGCGCCTGGGTGCTGGCGCAGACCGTCACCGACGTCAACGCGCTGCAGGCGCGGATCGCGCTCACCGAGGAGCGGATCCGGCGTCAGGTCGAGACGTTGGCCGCCACCCGGGCCTGGGGGCATGCCGTGTCGCCGGACCGGCTCACCGGCGAGGCCCGGGCCAACCTGGAGCACTACGCCTATCTGGTGCGGCGGCTCGGCAAGGGCACCGGCCGCTACGCCGGGCAGCGCCGGGCCGAGGTGCGCGCCGCGATGGACGCCTGCCGCTCGGCCGTGCCGGTGTGGATCATGCCGATCTACCGGATCGCCGAGCAGTTGCAGATCCGGCAGAACATGTTCGACGTGGTGATCGTGGACGAGGCGTCGCAGGCCGGCCTGGAGGCGACGTTCCTGCAGTACCTGGCGCCGAAGATGGTGGTGATCGGCGACGACAAGCAGGTCTCCCCCACCGCCGTCGGCGTCGACCAGCAGCGGCTGCGCGACCTGGCCGGGCAGTACCTGGCCGACGACCCGTACCGGTCCGCCTGGCAGGACCCGCAGCGCAGCCTGTTCGACGAGGCCAAGATGCGCTACCGGGGACTGCTCACGCTCACCGAGCACCGCCGGTGCGTTCCCGAGATCATCGGCTTCTCCAACCGGGTCGCCTACGAGCCGGACGGCATCCGGCTGCTGCCGGTGCGGCAGTACGGGTCCGACCGGCTCGAACCGGTGATGGCGGTGCACCTGCCGGACGGTTACGTCGAAGGCACCGCGAACAAGGTCAACCCGGTCGAGGTCGAGGCGATCGTCGAACAGTTGGAGAAGTGCCTGGCCGACCCGCGCTACGACGGGCTGAGCTTCGGCGTGATCTCGCTGCTCGGCTCGGCGCAGGCCAAGGCGATCGAGAAGCGGCTGCTGGAGCGGATCGCGCCGGAGGACTGGGCGGCGCGCCGGCTGCAGTGCGGCGACTCGGCGGCGTTCCAGGGCGCGGAGCGGGACGTGATGTTCCTGTCGATGGTGGTCGCGCCCCGAGCGGGCCAGCGGCTGGCCGTGCTCGGCCGCGACCTGTTCGTCCAGCGGTACAACGTCGCGGCATCCCGGGCCCGGGACCAGATGTGGTTGTTCCACTCGGTGTCCCGGACCGACCTGGACCACGCCGAGGACATGCGGTTCCAACTGGTCGACTACTGCTACGACATGATCGCCCGGCGGCGCCGGGGCGACGGCCGCGGCCTGCCCGGCCCGGTCCCCGAGGACCGCCTGGTCGACCCGTTCGGTTCACTCTTCCAGCAGCGCCTGGCGAACCGCCTGGTCGAGGGCGGCTACACGGTCGTGCCGCGCTTCCCCGGTGAACCGCACCCCCTCGACCTGGTCGTCGTGGGCGCGAAGTCCCGCCTGGCCATCGAATGCGACGGCGACACCTGGCTGGGCCGCGAGTCCTACGAACGCCGCCTGGCCCAGCGCCGCGACCTCGAACGCTGCGGCTGGCAGTTCTTCCTGATCCGCGAGTCCGCCTTCTACATCAACACCGCCGCCGTCTACGACGACCTGCTCACCACCCTGCGCGACCTCGACATCCAGCCGCGCCAGCTGGAGCCACCGCACCCGTAGGGTTCACAGGCCGTAGCGGCTCTTGAGGTGGCGCCACCAGTCCCGGAGCATCCAGGCGTCGAAGGTGGTGATCTGTGTGGCGCTGCCGGCTTTCATGACGAAGCAGCACACCCCGGTCGGCGTCCAGTCGTAGAAGTCGTCCAGGCCGAAGGTGTGGCCGACCTCGTGCAGGTAGATGTGGATGTTCTCGGAGTTGAGCGCACCGACGAAGTACTCGCTGCCGACCCGCTGACCCCAGTCGCCGCCGGCGCCGCCGCGGAACCCGGCCGTGAGCCACAGCGACATGTCGTAGTGCCGCGCCGCGCCGCCCGGGCAGCGCGAGTAGTTGCCGTCCTGATGGAAGAACCGGCCACAGTCGGCCCGGCACTGGGGCGCGTTCTCCCGGATGTCGTTGACATAGATGTCGACCGAGTTGTCCGTCCACTGCAGAGTGCTGCGGTCGCGCACCGCCCAGCCGACCACCCGGACCGGCACGGTGGGATACGGCCAACGCTCCCAGCCCTGACCGTTCTCCACCAGCACGCTCATCCACTTGGCGAACTGGCGCGACAGCGCGGCGTGGATCCGGTCCCGCAGCGCCGCGGACACCGGAGCGCTGGAGTCCCACCGGACGCAGTAGTTGACGAACCCGCGGTTGGCCATGATCTGGTCCCACCCGTAGTTGCGGAACCCGAAGAGGTTCGGATAGGTGGTCTCCACGTGCCGCCACACCTCGTCCAGCGGTTGCACCAGGTTCGCCGGCGGGTTCCAGGCCTGGATGGACGCGTCGGCCCGCGCCGTGCCCGGCGCGGACACCACGGACAGCGCGGCGGCGACCCCGGCCAGCAGCACACCCAGTTTCGACAACATCCCCTTCTCCCTTCCTGTGCGAGATCCCCCGGAACACTCAGGGCAGCACGGTGACCGTCGCGGTGGCGCGCAACGGGGTGCCGTCGACGATGCCGACCCGGGTGAAGGTGCCCGGCGCCGCCACCTGGTCCGGGGTGACCGGCTCCCAGACCACCGGGGCGGGCGCGGTGGTCCCGTCGGCGTAGACCTTGGTCACCGTGCCGGGCAGCGCCGGTATCTGCCCGACCGGCGTGGTCACCGTGACCGGTTGGACGGCCGTGGCGGGCTCGGCGTGCAGCTTCCACTCCAGCACCCCGACCGAGGCGGCACCGCTCTGCAGCACGGCCCGCATCCGGGTCGTGGTCACGCTGCCGAACGTGGTCCGGTTGTACTGGTTGGTCGCGGTGCCGTAGCCGCTGGGATCGGCCAGGTCGACGAACGCGCTGCCGTCCCAGTACTGGATCCGCCAGGACGCCGGCGCCCGCACTCCCCCGTTGTCGTCGAAGAAGTACAGGTCCGAGGCGTTGACCCGGACCGGCGCCGCCCAGTCCAACTGGACCCACTGTTCGCCCTCGTTGGGCCAGGTGCCCCAGCGCCGGTTGACGCCGTCGTTGGACGACGGCGGGTCGATCCCGTCGTTGATCGCCCCAACGCTCTCCCAGGGCGAGGTGTAGGACGCCGACGGCGTGCCGTCCAGCGACACGTTGGTCACCTCCGGGATCGCCGTCGCCACAACCGAAGCCGTCGAAGAACTGGTCGCGGCGCCGTCGGTGGCGGTGAGCCGCAACGTGTAGCGGCCCGGCTCGGTGAACGTGACGACGGTGGCCGCCGCACCCGGATCGGTGAAGATCGCGGTGCCCGGACCGTCCACCTGCGACCAGCGCGCGGTCAGGGTGGCGCGGGGCAGGGCGTCGTCCTTGACCACCCCGACCAGCCGGGCTTTCGCCGGTCGCCGGAAGCCGAGGTCCTGCTTGGCGAGCACGTAGGGCGCCGCGTTGGCGGGCCGGGGCACCCGGTCGCCGGTGCGCAGCGCCTGGATCTCCTTGAGCCCGGTGCGCTGCCCGGCCTGATGGGTGAGCACCACGCGGATCCGGTCGGTGCGGACGTCGTCGAACCGCACCTCGTTGTAGTTGGCCCTCGGGATGGCCGGCGCGCGGTTGGCCCGGGGCACGTCCACCCACCGCCCCCGGTCGCGGTACTGGACCCGGTACATCGCCGGCTCGGCCAGCCCGCCGGGCACGCGGTCCCGGTAGAAGTACAGCCGGACGGTGTCCAGCCGGCGGTTGCGCCCGAGGTCGACCTCGAAGGTGTCCTCGGCGTTGGGCGAACCCCGGCTGCTCCAGTACGGCTCGTTGATCGTCGCGCCGTCCACGGCGCCGCGCGGCTCGAACCCGGGCTCGGTGAACGAGGCCGACACGTTCGCGCCGAGGGCGAGATCGGCCGCGTCGCCGTCCCGGGTGAGGTCCGCACCGGCCTTGGCGAACAGGTCGACCAGCCGGTCTCCGGTCAACCGCACCTCAACCGGCGCCACCATGTCACGGAACTTGCGGGTGTGCCCGACCCGGCCGGGCTCGTCCGGGAAGTCCAGCCGGCCCCGGTCCGGATCCCACACCAGCTGGGTGAGCCGGTCCACGGTGAACGCCCGCCGGCCGTCGACGTAGGCCGAGTAGCCCTCCGGAATGCCGGGGTAGCGGGCGATCCCGTCGGCCGGGTCGTCCCACACGATGGTCAGGTCGCTGTTGCGGTAGCGCAGGTTGTTGACCGTGAAGTGGTCCCAGCCGATGCCGATCGGCGAGAGCTCCAGCCGGTTGTCGTCCCGCGGCCGCAGCCCGGCCACGTCCTCGATCACCGTCCAGTTGCTGCTGCCCAGGATGGTGTGGTGGATGCCGGACCGGCCGTCGATGGTCTGGGCGGCCGGGTTCCAGTTGAACCAGAACTCGTTGGAGTCCGGAAACGCCGTGTCACCGCGGACGAACCCGGCCCAGGCGTTCCAGTACAGCAGCTTCTTGTAGTCCTCGGTGGTGATCGCGTCGGTGTCGTAGCCGCGCAGCACCGAGGAGAACAGCCGGAACTGCACCGTGGAGTTGATCTGGGAGAAGTTGTTGGAGCCGGGGAACCCGGCCTCGGCCGCCTGTGCCTTGTCCGCCTGGTTGGCCGTGTAGAACGGGAACACCGGGTACTGCGCCGGGTCGGCGAACAGCCGCAACGCGTTGGTGTACGGCTGCTGGTTGGGGATCGCGCCGACCGAGAACGGGTAGTAGTTGTTGATCTCCTTCCACGGGTCGTGCTCGTTGGTGGCGACGTGCCGGTGCTCGAACAGTTCGCGCTGCGGGTTCCACAGCACGGTCAGGATCGCGGTGCGGATCCGCTCGGCCAGCGCCCGCAGCTCCGCCGCTTTCGCGGTGTCGCCGATGGTCTCGTAGGCGCGGGCGGCGGCCAGCGCGCCGCTGTACTGGTAGGCGGACTCGGTGCGGTCGAGGTTGCCCGGCCGCCAGTCGAAGGAGACCGCGTCGGCGTCGTTGCCGGTCAGCGCGCCCCAGTCGTACTCGATCAGGCCGTTGTGGTCGTGGTCGTAGAAGTCGAGTTGGCCCTTGACGTCGCCCTCGGCGTAGCGGGCCAGGTTCGCCGCGATCCGCGGCTGCCCGCCGTGGATCTGGTAGCTGCGCCAGGCGGCCTCGGCGATGTACTGGGTGTAGCTGTTGCTCCAGTTCTCCGGGTCGCCCGGGTTGTCCATGAACCGCCCGCCGCGCGAGGACTCACCGGTGGACACCCACGGCCCGTAGGAGTACATCGGGTCCCGCAGGTACTTCAGGTCGTCGATGAACATCGGCACGGTGAGCGCGATCGCGTTGTTGTAGCCGAGCACGCCCTCGATCGAGGTGGGGAACTGGAAGTCGTTGCCCGGGATGTCGGCGTCGAGGTAGTTGAAGCGCATCAGCCACCAGCGGTAGTAGACGTACTTCTTGATGCCCGGTTCGGGAACGTCGATGTAGGGCACGTTGTCCGCCCACCACCGGTTGTAGGCCCGCACGTGCCGGGCGAACGCGTCGTCCGGGGACAGCGCGCGGTAGGCGTCGTAGCCGGCGCGCGCCTCCGGGATCTCCTCCGCCGGGAACCCGAGCTGCACCTTGACGGTGACCGTCTGTCCACTCTCGACGGTGACGGTGCCGGCAAGCTGGCCGTCGCGCGGGGACAGCCCCTGCCCGGACAGCCGGGGGAACACCGTGGTGAGCCGCTCGCCCCGGGAGTTGAGCACGTCGTGCACCCCGGTCAACTCGGCGCCGTCCGGGCTCGCCGCCAGCGGCGAGGTCACGGTCAGCGGCAGGGTCTGGGCGGCCGCCGAGGTGTTGGTGATCGACACGAGGGTGACGGCCACGTTCTCCTGCGTGATGAACTTGCGCACGTCCGCGCGGACACCCAGGCCGGCGTTGAGATAGCTGCCGCGCCAGTGGCTCGGGTTCTGTAACCGCTGCGCCGGCTGCTCGGCGAACCCGCCGGTTCCGATCGTGATCGTGTAGGCGCCCTGGTTGGTGAAGCTGTCGAAGAACTCGTTGTAGTAGGCGACCCGGCCGCCGAAGCCGATCACCGCGTTGCTGTGCTGTCGCATGTAGACGGTTCGGCCCCGGGTCATCAGCCAGTTCCCGGCCGGGTCCGGGCCGGATCGGGCCAGCAGCCGGTCCATCCAGAAGTCGGTGCCGGCGGCCTCCCGGTCGTAGATCGCCCGCATCATGTTGCCGGGCGTGTAGCCGACCGGCTCGGCCGGCAGCGCCGGACCGGTGAACACCGGGTACCCGATGGTCTGCTCCGCCCGGGCGGGCAGCGCGAGCGCGGTCAGCGCCCCGGCGGCGAGAACGTTGGTCAGCAGGGAGGCCATCAGCCTCCGGATGATCGGCATCTGCGTCACCTCAAGAGGCCGAAAACGTTTTCGGCAATTCGACCGTAGGCGCGCGGTTAGAGTGGTGTCAATAGCCGAAAGTAGCGCCGAAAGGACTCCCGGTGACCCGGCAACGGACCCAGGCGGTCACGCTCACCGACGTGGCCGCGCTGGCCGGCGTGTCGGTGGCCACCGCGTCCAAGGCACTCAACGGGCGCGACGAGGTGGCGGCGGCGACCCGGAGCCGGGTGCTGGAAGCGGCCGAGAAGCTGTCGTTCCAGCCGAACATCCTGGCCCGGGGCCTGATCTCCGGACGTACCCGCACGGTCGGCCTGCTCACCGACGAACTGGCCGGCCGGTTCGCCATCCCGATCCTGCTCGGCGTGGAGAACGCCCTGGGCAACGAGCAGATGTCGGTGCTGCTCTGCGACGCCCGCGGCGACGCGATCCGCCGCCGGCACTACATCCGCACCCTGCTGGCCCGCCAGGTCGACGGGTTCATCGTCCTGGGCGACAGCAACGACATCCGGCCCTCGCTCACCGCGGACATCCCGGTGCCGGTGGTCTACGTCTACTGCGAGTCCGACGATCCGGCCGACCTGTCCATCCTCGCCGACGACGCGGGCGGCGCCCGGCTCGCCGCCGAACACCTGGTTTCCCTCGGCCGCAAGTACATCGCGCACATCACCGGCCCGGCGAGCTACCGCGCGGCGCGGGACCGGGTCAGCGCGCTGGAGACCGTGCTGGCCGAGGCCGGCCTGCGCCTGACCGGTGCGCCCCGGTACGGCGAGTGGTCCCAGGCCTGGGGCCGGCGAGCCGCCCGGGCCGTGCTGGCCGCGCACCGCCGGGTCGACGCGATCTTCTGCGGCAACGACCAGATCGGCACCGGCGTCGCGCAGACCCTGACCGACCTCGGCCGCCGCATCCCCGAGGACATCGCGATCGTCGGCTACGACAACTGGGAGATCTTCGCCGCCGACTGCCGCCCGCCGCTGACCACCGTCGACCTCAACCTGCAGGAACTGGGCGCCACCGCCGTCGAGCACCTCTTCGCCGCCCTCGACGGCCGCCCCCGCTCCGGCGTCCTGCGCCAACCCTGCCGCCTGGTGGTGCGCAGTTCCACCGCCTGACACAGCCCGGTCAGGCGCTTGGCCGCAGTTCCACGCAGCACTCGCCGGGGCGCGGCGCGAGCACCGCGTCGACGGTGGTGGCGTGCAGCCCGGCCAGGAACCCGCCCAGGTAGGCGTGGTTGATGCCGCACACCAACTCGGGCGCCTTGGCGGCCAGCGGGTGGAACGGGCAGTTGCGCAGCCGGACGCAGGTGGGTGTCGGCCGGGTGGGTTCGAAGCCGAGCCGGCC